>NZ_VRUU01000015.1 GCF_008039875.1 Methylobacterium sp. WL119
CGACAACGTGACCATGGACGTCACGCTGATCGTGCCGGTGGCCATGGAGGAGAAGCTGCGCTTCGCCATCCGCGAGGGCGGCCGAACCGTCGGCGCCGGCGTCGTCGCCGCCATCAACGCGTAGTCGCTCGAGCGATTCGGCACGGCCGGCGGTCTTCGCCGGCCGTGTCTCGTCGCGGAGGCCGCGGGATCGGCTCGCGACCCCGTTGTCACCGCCTGACATCGGCATTCCATCCCTCCCTGCCGACCCCGAGCTTGACAGGGAGCCGTCGGTTTATTTTCCTGCCATCCGCGACGAGCCGCGGAGCCCCAGGAATGAACACCGCCATCGGGTTTCCGTGGCCGACGCGCCGCCTGTGGCTCGCCGCCGCCGCGAGCGCGATCCTGATTTGCCCGGCCCGTGCCGACGCCCTGAGCGACGGACGCTTCCGCGACGAGGTGGCGGCCATCCTGCGGGCGATCCGGCCGGGCGCGGAGATCCGCCGCGACCGTGATCCGGGACAGATCCTGGTCGGCCGCAGCACGATCGCCCTCACCAACCTGTATCCGCGGGTCGCCCCGCTCGCCGGCGACGCGCGCAGGCGGATGATCGAAGCGTATCTCGTCACCGCGCTGAAGGACATGGACGCGGCGCCGTCGCCCGGCGAGCCGAGCCTCGCGGCGATCCGGGCGCAGCTGCGCCCGCAGCTCCTGCCGCGCGCGATCCTCGCCCAGGTGCCGGACCTCGCCACGCGGACCTTCTCGGAGACCCTGGTCGTGGCCTACGTCATCGATGGGGCGGACCGGATGCGCTACCTGACCCGGCCGATGCTCGAAGGGTGGGGCGTCGATGCCGCGGCGATCCGAACCGCCATCGAGGTTCCGGCGCTGGCCAACCTCGCCGAGGCCTCGAAGGAGGCCGCGTTCGCCCTCGCGGTCGACGGCGGCACCCCCATCCTCGCCATGACCAATGCCGGCGATGACTACGACGCCGCACGGCTGATGTTGCCCGGCTATCTCGACGAGATCCGCACGGCGCTGAAAGCCGATGGCATCACGGTCGCGATCCCGACCCGCGACCTGCTGATGGCGTGGCCCGCCGACAGCAAGGCCCGCATCGCCCTCGCCGCGGAGGTGCGCGACCGGCTGCGGAAGGGCCCTTACGGCCGCAGCGACGAGCTCTTCCGCTTCGACCGAACGGGACTGCGCCCGCTGACGGCGGCGGAGCGGGCCGATCACGGTCGGTGACGCATTTCCGGCGTTCCCGGCTCTTGCATCCCGGCGCCCGATCGGGCATTGGGCGTCGCGATAGGAGTGTAGCTCAACTGGTCAGAGCGCCGGTCTCCAAAACCGGAGGTTGCGGGTTCGAGTCCCTCCACTCCTGCCAGTCTGCATTTCCTGCCGTTCCAAGCCACGCTCCTGACGCTCGCGACGCGCCGCGGCTGTCGACAACCCCGACGACTTGCGCTAGAGCGGGCGCACTCCGAGATCGATGTCGGCTGTCGGTTCGGGCTCGTTCGGGCGAGCTTCCGAACCCGTCGTCATTCTCGAAACCCGGTTCCTGACGCCATGGCATCGAACGAAGCGACCAAGAAGGCCGATCCGGCGCGCAGCCCGGTCCGCGGCGCGGCTTCCCAGCCGCCGCAGCGCAACGCTCCGCCGGCCCGGCCCGCGCCGAAGCGCGTCGGCCCGCTGGAGTTCCTCGGGCAGGTGCGCGACGAGGGCCGCAAGGTCACGTGGCCGACCCGCAAGGAGACCACGGTCACCACGATTATGGTCTTCGTGATGGTGGTGGTCGCGAGCCTGTTCTTCACGGTGGTCGACCAGGGCCTTCGCTACCTCGTCGGCCTGATCCTGGGCCTGTAGGCAACACACACCGTCCGCGGGCCCCGGCCCGACGCGAACATGCAGGAGTCGATCAGAACCGTGTCGAAGCGCTGGTACATCGTCCACGCCTACTCGAACTTCGAGAACAAGGTCGCCCAGTCCATCAAGGATCAGGCGGCCCAGCGTGGGCTCATGGACCTCTTCGAGGAGGTGATGGTCCCGACCGAGAAGGTCGTCGAGGTCCGCCGCGGCCGCAAGGTCGACGCGGAGCGGAAGTTCTTCCCCGGCTACGTGCTGGTGAAGTGCGACCTCACCGACGAGGTCTACCACCTGATCAAGAACACCCCGAAGGTCACGGGCTTCCTCGGCGCCGACAAGTCGAAGCCGGTGCCGATCCCGGACGCCGAGGCCGAGCGGATCAAGGGCCAGGTCGCCGAGGGCGTCGACCGTCCGAAGCCGTCGATCTCCTTCGAGATCGGCGAGACCGTCCGCGTCGCCGACGGCCCCTTCGCCTCGTTCAACGGCACCGTCGAGGAAGTCGACGAGAGCCGCTCGCGCCTGAAGGTCGCCGTGTCGATCTTCGGCCGCGCCACCCCGGTGGAACTCGAATACGCCCAGGTCGAGAAGGCCTGACGTAGAGCGGATCGGGAGGAGCGAATAGCGGATCGAGGGCACCGCGCCCTTTCGGATCGGCCGATGCGATGCACCGGCCTACCCATTCCGTCTTCGCTGCTTCCTGTTCGCGAAAGCCCGCGGAAGGCCCGCCCGGTTCGCCGCCGGGGCCAACGGTCCGCACCGCGACCTGCAACCGCCCGTCCGACCGAGCCTCAGGCAGCCCGGCGGCGCGCAATCATTTGGGAGCAGTCCCATGGCGAAGAAGATCACGGGCTACGTGAAGCTTCAAGTCCCGGCCGGCGCCGCCAACCCGTCGCCGCCGATCGGTCCCGCGCTCGGTCAGCGCGGCCTCAACATCATGGAATTCTGCAAGGCCTTCAACGCGAAGACCGCGCAGATCGAGAAGGGAACCCCGATCCCGGTCGTGATCACGGCCTACCAGGATCGCAGCTTCACCTTCGAGATGAAGCAGCCGCCGGTCACCTTCTTCCTGAAGAAGGCCGCGGGCCTGAAGATCGGCAAGAAGCCGGCCTCCGGCTCCAAGACCCCCGGCAAGGGCCCGACCGTCGGCAAGGTCTCCGAGGCGCAGCTTCGCGAGATCGCCGAGAAGAAGATGCCCGACCTGAACTGCGATTCGGTGGATGCCGCCGTCGCGATGATCCGTGGCTCCGCGCGGGCCATGGGCCTCGAAGTCACCGCGTAAGGGGAGGGCACCATGGCACACGAAGGCAAGCGCATCCGCGCCGCCCGCGAGGGCATCGACCCGACCAAGCTCTACGGGATCGCCGAGGCGATCGCGATGGTGAAGGCCAAGGCCAATGCCAAGTTCGACGAGACCGTCGAGGTCTCGATGAACCTCGGCGTCGACCCGCGCCACGCCGACCAGATGGTCCGCGGCGTCTGCAACCTGCCCAACGGCTCCGGCCGGACGGTGCGGGTGGCGGTGTTCGCCCGCGGCGCCAAGGCGGACGACGCCCGGGCGGCCGGTGCCGACATCGTCGGCGCCGAGGACCTGCTCGAGATCGTCCAGGGCGGCAAGATCGAGTTCGATCGCTGCATCGCCACCCCGGACATGATGCCGCTCGTCGGCCGGCTCGGTAAGGTGCTCGGCCCCCGCGGCCTGATGCCGAACCCGAAGGTCGGCACCGTCACCATGGACGTGAAGTCCGCGGTCGCCGGCGCCAAGGGCGGCTCGGTCGAGTTCCGCGTCGAGAAGGCGGGCATCGTCCACGCCGGCATCGGCAAGGTCTCGTTCGACGAGGCCAAGCTCGTCGAGAACATCAAGGCGTTCGCCGACGCGGTGGCCAAGGCCAAGCCCGCCGGCTCCAAGGGCACCTACATCCAGCGCATCGCCGTCACCTCGACGATGGGCCCGGGCGTGAAGGTCGAGCCGGGCTCCGTCCTCGGCGCCTGACCGTCCCGCTACGACGACACGATCGAAGCGCCCGGCCCCTGCGGCCGGGCGTTTTTCGTTGCGCGTCGTGCCGGGTCCCGGACAGCCGAAGCATCGGCCGAGGGTGATCCGGGACCCTGCGCAGACAGCCCCGCGGAGCGGCCCCCGCACCCGGCGATCACGATGCAGATTGCCGCGGCGAAGGGGGGCGCCAACGGTCGCAGCTGTGCTAAATAGAGCGCCATGCGATGCAACCTCTCCGTTCAGACCCAGCGACGCATCCTGTGCGTCTTCCCCGCCTACACGCCGTCCTTCGGGACCTTCTCCCACGCCTACCCGCTGATGGGCGGCGTGAAGGCCTTCATGCCGCCCCAGGGCCTGCTGCTGATCTCGGCCTACATGCCCGAGACCTGGGAGTGCCGGTTCGTCGACGAGAACATCAAGCGCGCCACCCCTGAGGAGTTCGCCTGGGCCGACGCGGTGTTCGTGTCGGGCATGCACATCCAGGAGCCGCAGATCCACGAGATCGCCAAGCGCGCGCACGCCGCGGGCAAGGTGACGGTGCTCGGCGGCCCCTCGGTCTCCGGCGCCCCCGAGAAGTATCCCGACTTCGACTACCTCCACATGGGCGAGATCGGCGACGCCACGGACGCGCTCGTCGCGATCCTCGACTGCGACCTGGCGCGGCCCCCGTCCCAGGTCCGGCTCGAGACCAAGGAGCGGCTGCCGCTCTCGGACTTCCCGGCGCCGGCCTACGAGGCGGCCCCGCTGAAGCGCTACCTGATCGGCTCGCTGCAATTCTCCTCGGGCTGCCCCTACCGCTGCGAGTTCTGCGACATCCCGCAGCTCTACGGGCGCCAGCCGCGGCTGAAGAGCCCCGAGCAGATGTGCGCCGAGCTCGACGCGATCATCAGCCAGCCCGGCCACCCGGCGGTGGTCTACTTCGTCGACGACAACTTCATCGCCAACCGCAAGGCGACACGGGACATGCTCCCGCACCTCGTCGCGTGGCAGAAGAAGAACGACTACCCGCTCCAGTTCGCCTGCGAGGCGACCCTCAACATGGCCAAGCAGCCCGAGATCCTCGAGCTGATGCGGCAGGCGAACTTCATGACCGTGTTCGTCGGCATCGAGACGCCGGAGGAGGACGCGCTTAAGGGCATCGACAAGACCCACAACGCCGCCGTGCCGATGTACGGCGCGATCGAGACGCTGAACTCCTACGGCCTCGAGGTGACGTCGGGCATCATCCTCGGCCTCGACTCCGACTCGGACGCCTCCGAGCAGTACCTGATCGACTTCATCGACAAGTCGGGCATCCCGGTCCTGACGATCAACATCCTCCAGGCCCTGCCGAAGACGCCGCTTTGGGACCGGCTGCAGCGGGAAGGGCGCCTCGTCCACGACGCGGCGCTCGAGTCGAACGTCCTGTTCAAGCGCCCGCACGACACCGTGGTGTCGAGCTGGCGCCGGGCGATCGCGCACGCCTACGCGCCGGAGAAGATCTTCGAGCGCTTCAAGCACCAGTGCGCGACGACCTACCCGAATCGCATCGTCACCCCGACGAAGGGCAAGCTGACCTTCACCAACCTGCGCCGCGGGCTGATCCTCGGGTTCAACATCATCACCCGGGTGGGCATCTTCTCGGATTACCGCAAGCCGTTCTGGTCGGCGGCCGTCTACGCCCTGAGGCGTGGGCAGATCGAGGCGGTGTTCAACATGGGCTTCGTCGCCCACCACCTGATCCGATTCACCCGCGAGGCCCTGCGCGGCGAGCACAACGCCTCGTTCTACGCGGCCAAGGCCGCCGAGACCGAGGCGGCGCGGCAGCGCTCGTGGTGGGAGAACGCGCGCAAGCGCTTCGTGCCGGAGCGCGAGGCCGCCTAACCGAGCGGGCCGACCGTCGAGACGTTACCGGGCTGTGTCCGAGACGGCGATGCGGTAGCGCCACGGCGGCGCTCCGAGCCCCAACACCGAGAGCGTGTTCCATCGGGCGAGGAGCCGATGTGCGAGCATCGGGCCCAGGATGCCGAAGGCCGTCCCCGAGATCAGGTAGACCATGGGGTCGGGCGGAACGTGCAGGCGCGTCATGGCCACGCGCAGGCCGGCCGCGGCCAGCGAGTGCATGACGAAGATCGAGAGCGAGAGCAGGCCGACCGTGGCGAGCGCGCCGCCACCGATACGCTTACTCACCCACACGACGCCGAGAATGCCGAGACAACAGGCAGGTAGCGCCGCTAGCGCCATCGGGCTGAAGCCGGAGACCGTCCAGGCCCCCACGACCGCCAGGGCGAAGCCCGTCCAGATGAGTGCGATCCCCGACAGGCTCACCGGCGTCCGCCAAGCCGCCACGGCGTGCCCGGCATAGGCACCTGCGAGATAGAACGGAAGGTTGTGCAGGGTCAGCGCGAGGCTTGGAACCTCCGGGAGTTGAAAGAAGATCACGAATCCCGCCGCCGCGATGGCGGCGAACAGTCTGCGATCGGGAATCATGGCGGCCAGCACGTGGCAGATCAGAAGGGCGTAGAGAAACCAAAGCGGTCCGAGGGGACGGTACGGGAAGGCGAGAAGGTCGGCGGGAGTGACATGCGTGTTGATGTCCTGCGCCAGCAGGATCATCACGCTGCCCTGGATGAACGTCCAGATCACGTAGGGAAGGCCGATCGTCCAGAGCTTGGCTTGGAGAAACGGCACCCGTCCGCGTCGCAGGCTCCCGGGCAGGTTCAGTCCGGCCAGGAAGAAGAACAGCGGCATGTGGAAGGTGTACAGACCGAAATCCACCCACTGGGTCGCGGATGTGTCAGGCACGATCCCCGCCTTGACGGTTCCCCGGAGGACGTGGCCGAACACGACCAGAATGATCCCGATGCCGCGCGCGACGTCGATCCAGTCCTGCCGTTGTACGCGCTGCATGGGACTCGCCTCGAGGTCGGGCTGCGCGGCACACGGCCATGACGACGCCCGAACCTTCAGCGCAATCGGTCGAAATCCCGCAGCCCGGTGGAGAGCTTATCAAGCGTCGGAAAAGGCCGACCATCCGCACCGAATCGCAAATCCAACGCAGAGTCCGTCCGAGAAGCCGCTCGGAGCCATCGACCGGCTCGGGTAGGAGTTCGGCCACCCGAGGACACCGCGCGTTTGCCTAAGTCGGAAAAGTCGCGTCTCGGCCCTTGGCAGGCGGCTTGCTTGGCTCTATACACCGCGCTCCACGCAATTTTCATGTTTGTTCAGGGAGCCCGTCCGCCCGGTCGGGTTCCGTATCGAGACGCCGCCTGGGTGACCGGGCGTCGATGGCCGGCAGGACCTGAGGGGTGAAAACCTTTGAGGGCCGCGTCCGGCCATGTCCTGTCCGAGACTGCAGGTGCCGGTTCGCCGGCTTAATCCCCCAACCTGCACAGACGGGGAAGACCGCATTTTCGAAGCGCCCGACCGATGAGGGACGGCGTGAAGGCATCGGTTTGAACCATCTCAGCCCTTAGGCATCGCACCCCTCGCGGGGGCGGCACCGGGGGACAGGGCCGTGAAGCGTCGTCCAGGACGTTTTCGGCTTCCATGAGGCCGAAGATCCGTCCCGGGCGGCACGTGCAACCGGCGGACCCATTCTCGGGTTCCGCCCAACCGGAGAGAGCCCCAGTGGACAGGACAGCAAAAGCTGATCTCGTCTCGACGCTCAACGGCGTGTTCGCAAAGAGCGCCGTCGTCGTCGTGGCCCACTACAAAGGCCTCACGGTCGCCGAGATGCAGAAGCTGCGTTCGCAGATGAAGCTCGCCGGCGCCACCGTGCAGGTCGCGAAGAACAGCCTCGCCAGCATCGCTCTCGATGGCACGGACGTCGCCTCCATCAAGCCCCTCCTGAAGGGCCCGACCCTGCTCGCCTATTCGAGCGATCCGGTCGCGGCCGCCAAGGTGGCGGTGGATTTCGCCAAGGCCAACGACAAGCTCGTGATCCTCGGCGGCGCCATGGGCGCGACCGCTCTGAACCCGGACGGCGTGAAGGCCCTCGCCTCGCTCCCGTCCCTCGACGAACTGCGCGCCAAGATCGTGGGCCTCGTCCAGGCTCCCGCGACCAAGATCGCCCAGGTCGTCAATGCGCCGGCGGCCAAGCTCGCCCGCGTGTTCGGAGCCTATGCCACCAAGGACGAAGCGGCCTGACGGTCGTTTCCCCTTTCAAACCCATCCCTTCACACCGATATCGTTAGAGGATCATCACCATGGCTGATCTTGCCAAGCTCGTCGACGACCTGTCGTCGCTGACCGTTCTCGAGGCCGCCGACCTCGCCAAGATGCTCGAGGAGAAGTGGGGCGTCTCGGCCGCCGCCGCCGTCGCCGTAGCTGCCGGCCCGGCCGCCGGCCCGGCTGCCGCCGCCGAGGAGCAGACCGAGTTCACGGTCATGCTCACTGCCGCCGGCGACAAGAAGATCGAGGTCATCAAGGAGGTCCGCGCGATCACCGGCCTCGGCCTCAAGGAAGCCAAGGACCTCGTCGAGGGCGCCCCGAAGGCCGTCAAGGAGTCGGTCGCCAAGGACGAGGCCGAGAAGCTCAAGGCGCAGCTCGAGAAGGCCGGCGCCAAGGTCGAGCTCAAGTAAGCCGCGATGGGCCGATCCCCGGCCCGTCACCGCGCGGCCGGTTCCCTCGGGAGCCGGCCGTGACCGCAGCCCGCGGGTGTTCGCACCCGCGGGCTGAGGCCGCTTCGGCGGCCGGCGGACCCTGAGACGGGTCCCGGCTCGGAACGAGCCGATCGAGATCATGAATTCGGGTGGCGCGGTCCGGCGGGACGCGAGCCATGGCCCGGCGCGGGAGTCGGCGAGACTTCCCCGGGCGACCAGGACGCGAAGATGGTGGAGCGAGGTCACATGGCCAATACGCTGGTCGGTCGCAAGCGCATTCGGAAGTTCTTCGGCAAGATCAAGGAAGTCGCCGAGATGCCGAACCTCATCGAGGTTCAGAAGGCGTCCTACGACCAGTTCCTGATGATGGACGAGCCCGAGGGCGGCCGCGGCGACGAGGGCCTGCAGAGCGTGTTCCGGGGCGTGTTCCCGATCTCGGACTTCTCCTCGACGGCGCTCCTCGAATTCGTCCGCTACACGTTCGAGCAGCCGAAATACGACGTCGACGAGTGCCGCCAGCGCGGCATCACCTTCGCGGCCCCGCTGAAGGTGACCCTGCGGCTAATCGTGTTCGACGTCGATCCCGACACGGCGGCCAAGTCGGTCAAGGACATCAAGGAGCAGGACGTCTACATGGGCGACATGCCCCTGATGACGGAGAACGGCACCTTCATCGTCAACGGCACCGAGCGCGTCATCGTCTCGCAGATGCACCGCTCCCCGGGCGTGTTCTTCGACCACGACAAGGGCAAGACCCACTCCTCGGGCAAGCTGCTGTTCGCTGCCCGGATCATCCCGTATCGCGGCTCCTGGCTCGACGTCGAGTTCGACGCCAAGGACATCGTGCACGTCCGCATCGACCGGAAGCGCAAACTGCCGGTGACGTCGCTGCTCTACGCGCTCGGGCTGTCCGGCGAGGAGATCCTGTCGACCTTCTACAACAAGGTCGTCTACGACCGGGACGGCGCCGACTGGCGCGTGCCGTTCGACGCCGAGCGGCTGAAGGGCTTCAAGGCCTCGGTCGACCTGATCGACGCCGATTCCGGCGAGGTCGTGCTCGAGACCGGCAAGAAGCTCAACGCCCGCAACGCCCGCCAGATCGCCGAGAAGGGGACCAAGTTCCTCAAGGCGACCGACGAGGACCTGGTCGGCCAGTACGTCGCCGAAGACCTCGTCGACGTGAACACCGGCGAGATCTGGGCCGAGGCCGGCGAGGAGATCTCCGAGAAGCTGCTCAAGAGCCTCGAGGAGGTCGGCGTCGCCGAGATCCCGGTGCTCGACATCGACCACGTCAACATCGGCCCCTACATCCGCAACACCCTCGCCGTGGACAAGAACTCCGCCCGCGAAGGCGCGCTGTTCGACATCTACCGCGTCATGCGCCCTGGCGAGCCGCCGACCCTGGAGACGGCCGAGGCCATGTTCCACTCGCTGTTCTTCGACAGCGAGCGCTACGACCTGTCCGCCGTCGGCCGCGTGAAGATGAACATGCGCCTCGACCTCGACGCCGAGGACACCGTCCGCACGCTCCGCAAGGAGGACATGCTGGCGGTCGTCATGGCGCTCGTCGAGCTGCGCGACGGCAAGGGCGAGATCGACGACATCGACCACCTCGGCAACCGCCGGGTGCGCTCGGTCGGCGAGCTGATGGAGAACCAGTACCGCCTCGGCCTGCTCCGCATGGAGCGCGCCATCCGCGAGCGCATGTCCCAGGTCGACATCGACACGGTGATGCCGCAGGACCTGATCAACGCCAAGCCCGCGGCGGCCGCGGTGCGCGAGTTCTTCGGCTCGTCGCAGCTGTCGCAGTTCATGGACCAGACCAACCCGCTCTCCGAGGTGACGCACAAGCGCCGCCTCTCGGCGCTCGGCCCGGGCGGCCTGACCCGCGAGCGTGCCGGCTTCGAGGTGCGCGACGTGCACCCGACCCATTACGGCCGGATCTGCCCGATCGAGACGCCGGAAGGCCCGAACATCGGCCTGATCAACTCGCTCGCGACCTTCGCGCGGGTGAACAAGTACGGCTTCATCGAGACCCCGTTCCGCCGGGTCAAGGACGGCGTCGTCACCAACGAGGTCTCGTACCTCTCCGCGATGGAGGAGGCGAAGTACTACGTCGCCCAGGCCAACGCGCAGATGGACGAGAACAAGAAGCTCACCGAGGAGCTGGTGGTCTGCCGCCGCGCCGGCGACGTGATCGTCGTCGGGCCGGAGCGCGTCGACCTGATGGACGTGTCGCCGAAGCAGCTCGTGTCGGTCGCCGCGGCGCTGATCCCGTTCCTCGAGAACGACGACGCCAACCGCGCGCTGATGGGCTCGAACATGCAGCGGCAGGCGGTGCCGCTGGTGCGCGCCGACGCGCCGTTCGTCGGCACCGGCATGGAGGCCGTGGTCGCCCGCGACTCCGGCGCCGCCATCGCCGCCCGCCGCTCCGGCATCGTCGACCAGGTGGACGCCACCCGCATCGTCATCCGCGCGACGGAGGAGGCCGACGCCACCAAGCCCGGCGTCGACATCTACCGCCTGCAGAAGTTCCAGCGCTCCAACCAGTCGACCTGCATCACGCAGAAGCCGCTGGTGCGCGTCGGAGAGCCGGTGAAGAAGGGCGAGATCATCGCCGACGGCCCGTCCACCGAGTTCGGCGAGCTCGCGCTCGGCCGCAACGTCCTCGTCGCGTTCATGCCGTGGAACGGCTACAACTTCGAGGACTCGATCCTGCTCTCCGAGCGGATCGTGAAGGATGACGTGTTCACCTCGATCCACATCGAGGAGTTCGAGGTGATGGCCCGCGACACCAAGCTGGGCCCGGAGGAGATCACCCGCGACATCCCGAACGTCTCGGAGGAGGCTCTGAAGAACCTCGACGAGGCCGGCATCGTCTACATCGGCGCCGAGGTCCATGCTGGCGACATCCTCGTCGGCAAGATCACGCCGAAGGGCGAGAGCCCGATGACGCCGGAGGAGAAGCTCCTCCGCGCGATCTTCGGCGAGAAGGCGTCCGACGTGCGCGACACCTCGCTCCGGGTCCCCCCGGGCGTGACCGGCACGATCGTCGAGGTCCGGGTGTTCAACCGCCACGGCGTCGACAAGGACGAGCGCGCCCAGGCGATCGAGCGCGAGGAGATCGAGCGCCTCGCCAAGGACCGCGACGACGAGCAGGCGATCCTGGACCGCAACACCTACGCCCGCCTCTCGGGCGTGCTGATCGGCCAGGCGCCGATCGCCGGGCCGAAGGGCTTCAAGAAGGAGACCACGCTGACGCGTGAGCTCATCAACGAGTACCCGCGCTCGCAATGGTGGCAGTTCGCCGTCGTCGAGGACCGTCTCATGACCGAGATGGAGGCGATGCAGAAGCAGTACGACGAGTCGAAGAAGCGCCTCGAGCAGCGCTTCCTCGACAAGGTCGAGAAGCTGCAGCGCGGCGACGAGCTGCCCCCCGGCGTGATGAAGATGGTCAAGGTCTTCGTCGCGGTGAAGCGCAAGATCCAGCCGGGCGACAAGATGGCCGGCCGCCACGGCAACAAGGGCGTGGTCTCGCGGATCGTGCCGATCGAGGACATGCCGTTCCTGGAGGACGGGACGCATGCCGACATCGTGCTCAACCCGCTCGGCGTGCCCTCGCGCATGAACGTCGGCCAGATCCTCGAGACGCACCTCGGCTGGGCCGCGGCCGGCCTCGGCCGCAAGGTCGGCAAGGCGGTCGACGCCTACCTGAAGAGCCAGGACATCGGCCCGCTGAAGGAGGAGATGCAGGCGATCTACTCCCCGTCGGAGCTGGAAGGCCTGTCGGACGAGGACATGGCCGAGGCCGCCAACAACGTGCGCCGCGGCGTGCCGATGGCGACCCCGGTGTTCAACGGCGCCAAGGAAGCCGACATCGAGACCATGCTGGAGATGGCAGGGCTCGACCGGTCGGCCCAGTCGACGCTCTACGACGGGCGCACCGGCGAGGCCTTCGACCGCAAGGTGACGATGGGCTACATCTACATGCTGAAGCTCCACCACCTCGTGGACGACAAGATCCACGCCCGCTCGATCGGCCCGTACTCGCTGGTCACCCAGCAGCCGCTCGGCGGTAAGGCGCAGTTCGGCGGGCAGCGCTTCGGCGAGATGGAGGTCTGGGCGCTGGAGGCCTACGGTGCGGCCTACACGCTGCAGGAGATGCTCACGGTGAAGTCGGACGACGTGGCCGGCCGCACCAAGGTCTACGAGGCGATCGTCCGCGGCGACGACACCTTCGAGGCCGGCATCCCGGAGAGCTTCAACGTGCTGGTGAAGGAGATGCGGTCGCTCGGCCTCAACGTCGAGCTGACGTCATCCAAGAAGGCCGCCAACGACGCCCTGGAGCCGCCGGCCGACGCGGCCGAGTAGCCGAAACAAGACACCTCCCGTGCCGGCGCCAGCGCCGGCACGGTTCGAGCGGGGAGGGGCGGAGCCTCCGGACGGGCCGACGGCCAGCGGCGCCTTTGAAGGGCGCGGCGCCGAGTTGATTTCAGGACGTGGACGGCGCCGGCACAGGGCGCGCGTTCCCGTCAAGCAAGGAGCGGATCATGAACCAAGAGGTCATGAACCTTTTCAACCAGCAGGCTCAGCCCCAGAGCTTCGACCAGATCAAGATCTCGATCTCCAGCCCCGAAAAGATCCTCTCGTGGTCCTACGGCGAGATCAAGAAGCCCGAGACGATCAACTACCGGACCTTCAAGCCGGAGCGTGACGGCCTGTTCTGCGCCCGCATCTTCGGGCCGATCAAGGACTACGAGTGCTTGTGCGGCAAGTACAAGCGCATGAAGTACAAGGGCGTCATCTGCGAGAAGTGCGGCGTCGAGGTCACCCTCGCGCGCGTGCGGCGCGACCGCATGGGCCACATCGAGCTCGCCGCCCCGGTCGCCCACATCTGGTTCCTGAAGTCGCTGCCGAGCCGCATCGGCCTGCTGCTCGACATGCCGCTCAAGGATCTCGAGCGGATCCTCTACTTCGAGTCCTACTGCGTCATCGAGCCGGGCCTCACCCCCCTCAAGGAGCGCCAGCTCCTGTCGGAGGAGGAGTATCTGCGCGCCCAGGAGGAGTACGGCGAGGATTCGTTCACGGCGATGATCGGCGCCGAGGCGATCCGGCGCATCCTGCAGGAGCTCGACCTCGACGGCATCGCCGACTCGCTGCGCGAGGAGATCGCCACCACGACCTCCGAGCTGAAGCCGAAGAAGCTCCTGAAGCGCCTCAAGATCATCGAGGCGTTCCAGATGTCGGGCAACAAGCCCGAGTGGATGATCCTGACCGTCGTCCCCGTGATCCCGCCGGACCTGCGCCCGCTGGTTCCGCTCGACGGCGGCCGCTTCGCCACGTCGGACCTGAACGACCTCTACCGTCGCGTGATCAACCGCAACAACCGCCTCAAGCGTCTGATCGAGCTGCGCGCGCCCGACATCATCATCCGCAACGAGAAGCGGATGCTGCAGGAGGCGGTCGACGCGCTGTTCGACAACGGCCGCCGCGGCCGTGTCATCACCGGCGCCAACAAGCGCCCGCTGAAGTCGCTCGCCGACATGCTCAAGGGCAAGCAGGGCCGCTTCCGCCAGAACCTGCTCGGCAAGCGCGTCGACTATTCGGGCCGCTCGGTCATCGTGGTCGGCCCGGAGCTGAAGCTGCACCAGTGCGGCCTGCCGAAGAAGATGGCGCTCGAGCTGTTCAAGCCGTTCATCTACGCGCGCCTCGACGCCAAGGGCTTCTCGGCCACCGTCAAGCAGGCCAAGAAGCTCGTCGAGAAGGAGAAGCCCGAGGTCTGGGACATCCTCGACGAGGTGATCCGCGAGCACCCGGTGATGCTCAACCGCGCGCCAACGCTCCACCGCCTCGGCATCCAGGCGTTCGAGCCGAAGCTGATCGAGGGCAAGGCGATCCAGCTGCACCCGCTGGTCTGCGCCGCTTTCAACGCCGACTTCGACGGCGACCAGATGGCCGTGCACGTCCCCCTGAGCCTCGAGGCTCAGCTGGAGGCGCGCGTCCTGATGATGTCGACCAACAACATCCTGCACCCGGCCAACGGCCAGCCGATCATCGTGCCCTCGCAGGACATCGTGCTCGGCCTGTACTACCTCTCCATCGTCGGCGAGGGCCTGGTCGGCGCGTTCCAGCCCGACCACAAGACCAACCCGATGCAGGGCGTCTACGGCGACATGGGCGAGCTCGAGCACGCCCTGGCCGCCAAGTCGGTGAAGCTGCACTCGAAGATCAAGTGGCGCTGGAAGGGCATCGGCCCCGACGGCGAGCCGCTGACCAAGACCTACGACACCACGCCCGGCCGGGTGATCCTGTCCGGCGCGCTGCCGCTGCACGCCAAGGTGCCCTTCGACGTCGTCAACAAGCTGATGACCAAGAAGGAGATCTCGTCGATGATTGACACCGTCTACCGCCACTGCGGTCAGAAGGAGTCGGTGATCTTCTGCGACCGAATCATGGCGCTCGGCTTCAACCACGCGTTCAAGGCCGGCATCTCGTTCGGCAAGGACGACATGGTCGTGCCGGAGAACAAGTGGACCATCGTCGACACCACGCGCACGCTGGTGAAGGACTATGAGCAGCAGTACAACGACGGCTTGATCACCCAGGGCGAGAAGTACAACAAGGTCGTCGACGCCTGGGCCAAGTGCTCGGACAAGCTCGCCGCCGAGATGATGCTCCGGATCTCGACCGTCCAGAAGGACGACCAGGGCGCCGACAAGCAGATCAACTCGATCTACATGATGAGCCATTCCGGTGCGCGCGGCTCGCCGGCCCAGATGAAGCAGCTCGCGGCGATGCGCGGCCTGATGGCCAAGCCCTCGGGCGAGATCATCGAGACGCCGATCATCTCGAACTTCAAGGAAGGCCTCGACGTGCTCGAGTACTTCAACTCCACCCACGGCGCCCGCAAGGGCCTCGCGGACACGGCGTTGAAGACCGCCAACTCTGGCTACCTGACCCGCCGCCTCGTCGACGTGGCGCAGGATGCGGTCATCCGCGAGGTCGATTGCGGCACCACCAACGGCATCAAGATGCGCGCCATCATCGATGCCGGCCAGGTCGTCGCGACGCTGGCGATCCGCATCCTCGGCCGCGCCACGGCGGAGGATCTCGTCGCCCAGGACGGCACGGTCATCGTCAAGACCGGCGAGACCATCGAGGAGCGCCACCTGCCCGCCATCCAGGCGGCCGGGATCCAGGAGGTGAAGATCCGCTCGGTGCTGGTCTGCCAGACCCGCCAGGGCGTCTGCGCCACCTGCTACGGGCGCGACCTCGCCCGCGGCACGCCCGTCAACATGGGCGAGGCCGTCGGCGTCATCGCGGCGCAGTCGATCGGCGAGCCGGGCACCCAGCTCACCATGCGCACCTTCCACATCGGCGGCGCGGCGCAGATCGCGGATTCGTCCTTCATCGAGTCGAGCTTCGAGGGCACGATCAAGATCCGCAACCGTGCGATCGCCAAGAACTCGGACGGCGACCTGATCGCCACCGGCCGCAACGTGGCGGTGGTGATCGTCGGCGCCGACGGCACGGAGCGGGCGGTGCACCGCCTCCAATACGGCGCGCGCCTGCGGGTCGACGACGGCGACAAGGTCAAGCGCGGCCAGCGCATCGCCGAGTGGGACCCCTACACCCGCCCGATCATCACCGAGACGGACGGCGTGGTGATGTACGAGGACATGGTCGACGGCCAGTCGATCACCGAGACCACCGACGAGTCGACCGGCATCGCCAAGCGCGTCGTCATCGACTGGCGCGGCTCGGCGCGCACCTCGGACCTCAAGCCGGCGATGGTGGTCGTCGATGCCGAGGGCAAGCCGGTCAAGCTGCCGCGCGGCTCGGACGCCCGCTACTTCCTGCCGGTCGACGCCATCATCGGCTACGACCCGGGCGGCTCGGTGAAGGCCGGCGACATCCTCGCCCGCGTCTCCACCGACTCGGCCAAGACCCGCGACATCACCGGCGGTCTGCCGCGGGTGGCGGAGCTGTTCGAGGCGCGGCGCCCGAAGGACGCGGCGATCATCGCCGAGAAGTCGGGCACCATCGCCTTCGGGCGCGACTACAAGAACAAGCGCCGCCTGTCGCTGACGCCGCACGACGGCTCGGAGACGGTCGAGTACCTGATCCCGAAGGGCAAGCACATCCACCTTCAGGACGGGGACGTGGTCGAGCTCGGCGACTACATCGTCGACGGCAACCCGGCGCCGCACGACATCCTGGCGATCAAGGGCGTGGAGGAGCTGGCCGCCTACCTCGTCAACGAGATCCAGGAGGTCTACCGGCTCCAGGGCGTGTCGATCAACGACAAGCACATCGAGGTCATCGTCCGGCAGATGCTGCAGAAGGTCGAGATCACCGACGGCGGAGACTCGGACATCCTGGCGGGCGACCAGATCGACCGCACGGAGCTGACCGAGGTCAACGAGAAGCTCCTTGCCGAGGGCAAGAAGCCGGTCCAGGGCGTCCCCGTCCTGCTCGGCATCACCAAGGCGTCGCTGCAGACGAAGTCGTTCATCTCGGCGGCCTCGTTCCAGGAGACCACCCGGGTCCTCACGGAAGCCGCGGTCAACGGCAAGATCGACCACCTGGAAGGCCTCAAGGAGAACGTCATCGTCGGCTCGCTCATCCCCGCGGGCACCGGCTCGATGGTGGCCGACATCCGCGCGGTGGCACGCCGCCGCGACAGCATGATCCTCCAGCAGAAGGCGTCCGACAGCGGCGCCCGGCCGCTGGGCGAGCTGCCCTCGGCCGCGGCCGAGTAGGCCGCGAAGCGATCCACGACCTGCGAAAGGGCGGCCCGGCGGGCCGCCCTTTTCGTTTCGGGGGCTGGACGATGCCGGCCGAAGGTCGGGGCCGCGGCAAGCGGAACCATGACCTTGGCCGTTCGTTCTGAGATCATGGAACACGTCAAGTCCACAATCCTCACGACCGCCGTGCTCGTTACGGGATTGATCACCGCCGCGCATGTTCTGCATCCGCGCGATCCGGCTTTCGAAACGCGCCGCGGACACCCCGTCGTCGCGTCCGCCGAAGCCGCGACGGCCTGGAGCGATCCGCCGGCGCGCGTGTCGCAGGCCGAGACGGCGGAAGCGACGCTGGCGCGTCCCGCCTCCTTCACCCTCCTGCCCGTCGCGATGACGGCGAGCCTATCGGGGCTCGAGGATCAGCCGCAGGCGCGTCCGGTGCGGAAGGCCGAGCACGTCCATGCCCGCAGGGTGGCGCAGCCCAATGCGAGCGGCCGGCCGGCCGCGGCCCGGATCGAGCAGCAGGCCCCGAGCCCGGTCGCCTCGGCGACGCAGCCGGGCAAGCCGGTGGAGGGCGATCCGATCGGCGACCTGATGAAGGCCCTCGGCCTCAATCGCGACAGCGAGGGCTGACGCACACCTTCACGGCCGGCCCTCGGGCGGACATGAGGATTGCAGGCGGCTTCGGTCGATCCCGCCCCCCGGTGGATCCATTCGCACCGACGTGGGCCGGTTCCTCGCGCGGCCACAGGCAGCGCGGACCTGCGACGGGGTCGTCCGATCCGGCTCGCTCAACACTTCTTGCCGAGCTCGGTGGCGATGTCCTTGATCATGCGCCCGGCCTTGCGGTGCGCCGTGGTCAGCTGGTCCTGCGTCACGCCCCAGCGCTTCACCCAGTACTCGACCGCTTTCCGCTCGGAGAGATCGAGCCGGTCCTTGTCGATGAATCCGCGCTTGTCCTTGAGGCCTGGCATGGTCGCTTTCGAGAACAGGGTCGCCGCCGGGATCGTATCCGCCCGGCATGAGCGACGCAGGGCGGCACGGCGCCGGGGCACGATCCGTCGCGGATGGATCGGGACGACCGGTCGGTCGATGGCGATGTTTCGGCGGTGCGGCGGGACCGGTCAAGGGTTTCACCCTTGACGGGGCATCTCGGACTTCGCCGAAGCCCCGCCGGGTGCCGGAGCCCGGCGCCTGGGCCTCGCGGCGTGCCGAGCGGTGCAAGCGGGCTGCCCGCGCCCCTCGGGCAGCCCTGGCGCCTCTTCGGCTACCAGCCGCCGTAGCCGTGCGGCCGGTCGCAGTGCCAGCGGTCGCCGTATCCGGCGGCGCGATAGCCGTAACCTTCCGCATCCGTCTCGTCGGAGCGCACGACCCGCGTGGTCCGGTAGACCACCTCCTCGTCGTACGCGCGGACGACGCGAGCGGGCCGATAGCGCACCACGGGGCGCGCATCTGCGTAGCCGTAGGCGGGCGCCGCGTGCGCCTCCGCGGCAGCGGCACCGAGGAGTGCGCCCGCGGCGAGCCCGCCGATCAGGCCGGCCGCGAGGGCACCGCCGCCCCGAGCCTCGGCTGCGGTGGTTCCGAACCCACTCGCCGCGAAGAGCACGGCGGCTGTGACGGCAGCAATCTTCTTCATCGCCCATCTCCTGACACGTCGCGGGGCCGGCATTGTGCCGAAGCCCCGGTCTCGACTGTCAGGAGAAGAATGGCAGGGTATCCCTGGACCGACGCTGAAGCCCGTCGGCAGCAAGCGTTCAGCTTCCTCGACCGCGGTGGGCGAACGCCGCCCGGCGGCGCCGAAATGCCGGCGGAGAAGATCGCAGGATAGACGACGTCAGCAGGACGCCGCGACGCATCGGCCGCGCACGAGATCTATCGATCATCGGCGTTTCAGGAGCGCTTATCAGTCAGCCGTGATGTCCGTGCGGAGAATCAGGGCCCGGCGTTCGGGCGCCTTCGAATGCGGGCTCTCGTGTGAGCCGCGAAGGGCGCCGTCGTCGAAGAGCGCGGCCGCCCACAACCCGTTTTCATGCACCGACGCTTCGACGTACGACATCGAAACGTTGGTGCGGCCAAGAGGACTCGAACCTCCACCCCTTGCAGGACTAGCACCTCAAGCTAGCGCGTCTACCAATTCCGCCATGGCCGCATCGGCACCCGTCGGGTCCCGTTCGCTTCTCCGAGATCCGGGTCCGCTGCGGCGGCCGGCGTCTCGGGTGAGCGGCGCAGCGGATACCAGATCGATCCCGATCCGACAAGCGCCGCAGCGCGGCAATTCGGTGCCGCGGCCGAAGTTATGATGCCGGCTCCAGGCGGCTTTCCAGGAACGGCACGGCGCCGTCGCCGATGGTGACGCCCGGCGTGCGCACCGAATCCGCCTTGCGGATCAGCTCCGTCACCTCGATCGAGATGCGGTTGCCGGTCACCACGATCTGGCCGCGGGCCACGGGATGGTCGTTGGCGAGGATCTCGACCAGGTCGGTCTCGGTCGCCTCCAGCTCGATCACCGCGCCGCGTCCCATGCGCAGCAGCATGTGCAGCGGCATGCGGGAGCGCCCGAGCACCACCGTGAGATCGACCTTGAGGTCTTCCAGAACCGCCACGCGTCCACCGCCCCTATGCGCCTTGCCACCGGCACGGACCGGTGGAAGGAGAGCATTCCCGACGAAGGGTGAAGCCTTGGTAAACACCGCGCACCGTCTCGCGATCGCGCCCGACACCTTCCTGCCGCGGGCGGGCTCTCCGCCGGTGGGCTGGCGGATCAGCGACGCGCCGGTCGCGTACGAGGAAGCCGTCGCGTGGATGGAGGCCCGCGCCGAGGCGATCGCGCGCGGGCTGGCGCCGGAATGCGTCTGGCTGCTGGAGCACCCGGCGCTCTACACCGCCGGCACCTCGGCCCGCGAGGCCGACCTCGTCGCGCCGGCGCGGCTGCCGGTGTACCGGACCGGGCGGGGCGGGCAGTACACCTATCACGGCCCCGGCCAGCGGGTCGCCTACGTGATGCTCGACCTCAACCGCCGCCGCACGGACCTGCGCGCCTACGTCGCCTGCCTGGAAGCCTGGATCATCGCGACGCTCGAGGCCTTCAACGTCCGGGCCGAACGCCGCGAGGACCGCGTCGGCGTGTGGGTGCGGCGGCCGGAGAAGGGCCAGGAGAACGGAGACGCCGTCGAGGACAAGATCGCGGCGATCGGCATCCGCGTGCGGCGCTGGGTCAGCTTCCACGGGATCAGCCTCAACGTCGAGCCCGACCTCGCGGACTTTTCCGGCATCGTCCCCTGCGGCATCCGCGGCCACGGCGTGACCAGCCTGGCCGACCTCGGCCGCATCGTCGCGATGCCGGAGGTCGACATGCAGCTGCGGGCCGGGTTCGAGGCGGTGTTCGGGGCGACCGTGGACGAGGCGGAATAGCGATCAGAAATCCGCGTGCAGCCGGGTGGCGAAGAAGTCCGCCGGGCCCCGGTCGCGGTTGTAGGCGGGGTTGATCACCCGCTGATAGTCGAAGGTCAGGGTCACGGTCTTGGTCAGGCCGATGGCGTAGTAGGCCTCGAGCGCCCGCTCGGGGGCGTAGTTCAGGCGCCCGTCGCCGATCAGCAGGCCGAGGCCGCCGGTGGCGAAGTAGGCCTGGTGCGCCTCGGTGAGGCCGTTCACCGTGGCGCCGAGGCCGACCGTGTCGCCTGCCCGGCCCCAGGCGGTCCCCTTGAGCGAGACGCCGCCCGACGCGCTCCGGTCGACGTCGGTGAAGGACAGGCTCTCGTTGCGCCCGTCCGACAGGCTGACGCGGGCGAAGACGCCGAGATCGGCCGTGACCGCCTGCTCGAGGTTGACGTAGCCGCCGGTCTTGCGCCGCGGGCGGCGGGTGGCGGCGACCGCGTCGTTGACGTCGTCGAAGACGCCCAACTGCGTCAGCGCGACGACCTGCCGATAGCGCGCGGTGTTGCCCTGGTTCGAGAAGAAGCCGATCCGCACCCGGCCCGGCTGCTCCAGCGCGGGCAGGACGTAGCGCCCCTCGAACTCGATGTTGGCGCCCTGGCGGTCGAACACCCGCGGGTCGAGCACGTCGCTCGACGGTTCCTTGGGCACCTGCGTGTAGGCGGCGCGCACCGCGAACTCGGCGCGGTTGTACTCGACGTAGACGCCTTGCGTGAAGCCGGGGAGGTTGGCCGGGAAGTCCCAGGCCGAGGCCGCCCAGAGCGACCAGTTCATGAAGTCGACGCGCGGATCGTGGGCGTAGACGTTGCCGTCGAAGAAGTCGCCGAGCGCGAACTTGCCGGCGACCACCGTGATCCGCTCGACGTCGCGGCGCGTGGCGACCTGGTTCGGGCCGTCGGGCACGTCCTCGGTCTCGCCGCCGAGGCCGAAGGTCTGGCGCACGAAGTAGCGGTTCGAGCGCAGCTTCGGGAACGGGGCGCCGGCCTTCTGCGCCTCGCCGTTGACGAAGCCGGCGACGCCCAGGGTCCGCGACAGGCCGAAGCCCTGGCTGAATTCCGGGTTGTAGTAGAGCTCGGTGCCCTCCCACAGCTTGAAGCCGACGAAGGCGGTCGCCGTCGTGGTCGCCTGGGCCTGGTGCGGCACCAGGCTGTTCGGGCCGAGATAGGGCGAGCGGAACCCGGTCACGCCCTGGTTGATGAAGGTGGTCTGGCCGTGGAGCGAGAACCGGCCGGTGTCGCCGTTGTCGGGGTCGTGCGGGGCCGCCTCGTCGGGCTCGGGCGGCAGCCGCAGCCCCGCCGGATACCAGGACAGCCGCGCCAGCATCTGGTTGGAGGTGACGTGCGCCTGCGTCGACACCGGGCCGAGGCCGGGCACCGCGCCGAGGTCGAACCGCCCGGTGCTGCCGAGATCGATGTAGCGGTAGTCGAGGCCGAGGGCGAGGTGCTCGGTGATCGCGTACTGGACGCCGGCCCCGAGGGTGAACCCGAGGGTTCCCCGGTCGGTCCTGGCCGTCACGGCGGGACCGCCGGCACGGTCCGGATAGGTGGCGAGGAACCGCGTCTCGGCGCCGGCGAGGCCGAAGGTCGCGTAGATCAGCGCGCGCTCGAAGGCGAAGCCGAGGCGGGCGCGCAGGGCGCCGTAGAGGTCGGTCTTGGCGCGGATGACGTCGAAGACCGGGTCGAACCCCTCGTAGCCGAAGCCGGCGGCGGTCGAGGCGACTGGGCGCTTGAGGTTGGCGCCGGCGATGTCCGCCTCCAGGCCGTAGAGCCACGGGCCGGCCTGCCAGTTCCAGCCGCCGAACACGCCGCCGACGGCGGTGGTCGCCTCGCGGCTGCGGTCGGCGCGGCCGGTGGCATCCCCGGTCTTGAACGGCGGCACGGGGCGTCCGCCGATCGTGGTCGATTCGAAGCCGAGGGCGCCGAAGGAGCCGCCGGCACTGCCCTCGAGCCCGAGATAGCCCCCCGACCAGTCGACGAAGGCGGGCGCCGGCGCGCGCGCGACCGCGAGATCGGCGCCGAAGGCCTGCGCCGGAAGGAGGCAGGCACCGATCAGCCAGGCCGCGCGGCGACCGGCGACGCCCATCGATCCGGCGCTGTCCGCCTCGCCCCGATGCCGCATCGCCCTGATCCCCCGCACGTTCCGATGCGAGGTATAGCATTGGCTATAACTGCGGCAATCCCGGCCCTGCCGGCCTGCGCATTCCCGATCGCGACGTTGCAAAAATGCCCCGCGCTCGATGACGCGCGGATGACGCCGGTGTCGGTCAGGCCGGGCCCGTCGCGACGGGACGGCTCGGATCGCCCCCCCACTCGGACCACGACCCGTCGTAGAGCGCGCGGGCTGGGCGGCCGAGGCGGTCCAGCGCCAAGGCGACGATCGCCGCGGTGACGCCTGAGCCGCAGGTGGTGACGATCGGCCGGTCGGGGTCGACGCCGTTCTCGGCGAAGACCGCGCGGAGCGCGTCCGGCGCCTTGAGGTGCCCGTCGGTCAGCAGCGCGGCGTAGTGCAAGTTTCGGGCGCCGGGCATGTGGCCGGGGCGGACGCCGGGGCGGGGCTCCGGCTCCTCGCCGCGGAAGCGGGGCGCGGAGCGGGCATCGACCACCTGCGCGGTGCCGCCGGCCAGCGCGCGGGCGACGTCGGCCGCGTCGGCGACGGCGCCGTGGTCGAGCCGGGCGGTGAAATGGCGCCGGTCGCGGACCCGCGGCTCGCCCTCCTCGGTCGGGTAGCCGGCCGCGACCCAGGCCGGCAGGCCGCCGTCGAGCACGCAGACGTCGCGGACGCCGAAGGTGCGCAGCATCCACCACACGCGCGGCGCCGAGAACAGGCCGTGCCCATCGTAGACGACGATGTGCAGCCCGTCGCCGATGCCGAGCGCCCGCATCCGCGAGGCGAACACCTCCGGGCGCGGCATCATGTGCGGCAGGCCGGATTCGGTGTCGCTCATCGCGTCGATGTCGAAGCGGACCGCGCCCGGAATGTGGGCGGCGCGATACTCCGCCTCCGGGTCGCGCCCGGCGGCGGGCAGGTACCAGGAGGCGTCGAGCACCACGATGTCGGGCGCATCCAGGCGCTGGTGCAGCCATTCGGTCGAGACGAGCGCGGTGTCGGCCATGATGCGTCCGGGAAGTCGTTGCGGGCGATGTCGGCGCCACTCAATCACAGGGTGGAGACGGATGCACTCCCCGCCGAACGGTGCGCGGTCGCGAGGGCGGGCTTCGTCGGGAAGCCGGCCCGGGCGTCGCCGATCCGCCGCAACCGTCGCGGATCCCGTGCCGATGCTCCATGCTGCAGGGCAAGACATCGTGTCGCGCCGGTGCCGCCGGCTTACGTCCGCGTCAGACCCTGAAGGCTGTGCGCGGTTGCAAGATGCGCGGGGCGGTCTTGTTTCCGCGGAGAACAAGACCAGTTATAACAACACCATGACACTGTCGCGCCGGCATTTTCGCCGGACCCGTATGGACCGAACGTCTCGAAGGCACGGAGCATCGTGCGTTGCGGGATCGCTCGATACGGTGCGGCGTTCTCTCACCACCCCCCTGCCGGGCGGCCGTCGGCGCCAGCATGAGATTCCGCGAGCTTTAGTGCGATGAACCAACTCGTCCGCATGTCCCAGATCGGCGAAGCAGAGACCATCACCGAGCCGTCCGCCGAGTTGCGCGTGCCGTTCGCGCAGTCGGGCGCCTTCGTGTGCAAGTTCATCATCGGCGAGCCGAACGATCGCGCGATGTGCTGCGGCGCTCCGGTCGCCGAGGGGAAGAGTTGGTGCGCCTTCCACCGCCGCATCGTGTTCGAGCCGACCCGCCCCGGCCGCATCCGCTGAGCCCAGCGGCCGGCTTCGAGGACTGCGCGAGCACGGCGCGGTTGTACGCGGATCCTCGGCGCCCTCGTGATCGAACGAGGGCGCCCGCACGCTAGTCCAGCCCGTCATCGTCGTCGTAGGGCCGGTAGCTGCGCACCATCCGCCCATCCGGATACTGCACCGAGCGGGAACGCACGACGAGGTAGCCGGCGGCCTGCGCCGCCGCGATGCGGCGCATCCGGTCGTCGCCCTCGGCGAAGATCGGGTTGCGCTCGCCATCGCCCGGGCCCACCACCCGCCCGACCGGCAGCGGAGCGTACGGGTAGGGCGGCGCTGAAAACGTCCGGGGCGTGTAGGCCCGCGCGGCGACCCGGCGCATCACCGGCCGCGCCGCCTCGCGACGCTCGACGACGCGCGGGGTCGCGATCCGAGCACGTGGTGTCGCGGCGATCACCTGCGGATGCGTGCGCCGGACCTCGCGCACCCGCTTGCGCACCGGCACGGCCGCCTGGCGGGCCGGCGAGGACGCCGGTGCCGTGGCCTTGCCCGCCGTCTCCGACCGGCTCGACGCGGCTCGTTCGTCCGCCGATCGGCTCGCGCTCGCTGTCGGCTCCGTCACCGGAGCGGCGGGGATTGCCGCGGCCGGCGGCGCGGCGGGCGTGGTGCTGCGCGCCGGCGGATCGGTCCAGGCGCCGTTGGGGGCGGTCTGCGCGCAGGCGGCCGTCGTGCCGAGCGCCAGGCTCAGCATCAGGGTCGCCCTGAGGATTCCACCGGCTCCGATCGACATCGCGCACTCCCTGGCGGATGGCGGCGGCAGCGCGGACGACGCTGCCTGCCTCGGCACAATTCTTACCGAGATCTTACGACAGCGTCCACGAGGATTGTCCTCGCCCGGTGCTGCGCGGCACGCGATCAACAACGTACCCGCGGCGACCAGTGCACGGCGATCGGGCCTGCGCCCGAATGCCGTCCGGCGCTACTCCGCCGGCACGCCGTGCCCGCCCGGCGCCCGCACCGCCGGGGTCGCGGCATCGGCCTTCTCGCCGGCGAGCACGTCCTTGCGGCGGAAGAGCCGCATCACGACCACGAAGAACACCGGCACGAAGAACACCGCCAGGATGGTCGCCGAGATCATGCCGCCCATCACGCCGGTGCCGATCGCCTGCTGGCTCTTCGAGGCGGCGCCGGTGGCGATGGCGAGCGGCACCACGCCGAAGATGAAGGCGAGCGAGGTCATCACGATCGGGCGGAACCGCAGCGTCGCCGCCTCGATCGTCGCGTCGACGATCGAGGTGCCCGGCTTCCACAAGTCCTTGGCGAACTCCACGATCAGGATCGCGTTCTTGGCCGACAGGCCGATGATCGTGATTAGCCCGATCTTGAAGTAGACGTCGTTGGGCAGGCCGCGCAGGTAAACCGCCGCCACCGAGCCGATGACGCCGAGCGGGATCACCAGCAGCACCGAGACCGGGATCGCCCAGCTCTCGTAGAGCGCGGCCAAGCACAGGAACACGATCAGCACCGAGAGCGCGAGCAGCAGCGAGGCCTGGGACCCGGCCTGCTTCTCCTGCAGCGACTGGCCGGTCCAGGTGTAGCCGAAGCCCTTGGGCAGCTGGCCCATCAGCCGCTCCATCTCGGCGATCGCGTCGCCCGACGTGTAGCCGGCGTTGGGCTCGCCGGTGATGCGGACCGACTGGTAGCCGTTGAAGCCGACGATCTGCTGCGGCCCGACGCTCCATTTCAGGTCGGCGAAGGAGGACATCGGCACCATCGTGCCGGAGGCGTTCTTCACCCCGTAGTTCAGGATGTCGGTCGCCTGCATCCGCTGGAGATCCTCCGACTGGACGATCACGCGCTGCATCTTGCCCCGGTTCGGGAAGTCGTTGGTGTAGACCGAGCCGAGGTTGACCTGGATCGTCGCGTTGATGTCCTCGAACTTCACCCCGAGCGCGGCGGCCTTCTCGCGGTCGATGACGAGCTCGGCCTCGGGCGCCGGCGGCAGGCCCTCGATCTTCATCTTCTGCAGCACCGGGCTCTGCATGGCGAGCTTCAGGAGCTGTTCCTGCGCGGCGAGCAGCGCCGAGTAGCCCTTCTGCGCCCGGTCCTGGAGGCGGAACGAGAAGCCGGCGGCGTTGCCGAGGTTGTCCACCGGCGGCGGCTCCTGCGCGTCGACGATCGCGTCG
Organism: Methylobacterium sp. WL119; assembly: GCF_008039875.1. GTDB lineage: Bacteria > Pseudomonadota > Alphaproteobacteria > Rhizobiales > Beijerinckiaceae > Methylobacterium. The sequence goes on from NZ_VRUU01000015.1 coordinate 26,580, forward strand.
CGATAGCCGGAGAGCGCCTTGTTGGTTCCGGCCACGAGCGCCGAGGCCGCGTTCGCCGCGTCGCGCTCGCCCCAGGGCTTCAGCGTCACGAAGGCCTGGCTGGTGTTCGAGCCCTGGCCGGAGAACGAGAAGCCGTTCAGCATCGTCACCGTGGCGACGCCGGGCTGGGCCAGCAGATGCTCCTCGACCTTGCGCACGGCGGCCTGCGTCCGGTTGAACGAGGCGCCGGGCGGGGTCTGGATGTCGACGGTGAAGAAGCCCTGGTCCTCCAGCGGCAGGAAGCCCTCGGGCAGGCGCGCGAAGGCGAAGGCGACGCCGGCGACGAGCGCGAGGTAGACGATCATCACCCGGCCGGACTTCTTGATGAACCACGCGGTGCCGCGGCCGTAGCGCTTGGTCTCGCGGTCGACGATGCGGTTGAACCAGCCGAACACGCCGCCCTTGGAATGGCCATGGCCCTTCGCGACCGGCTTCAGCAGCGTCGCGCACAGGGCGGGGGTGAGCGAGAGCGCGAGCACCGCCGAGAACGCGATCGAGGTCACCATCGCGATCGAGAACTGGCGGTAGATGATGCCGACCGAGCCGGGAAAGAACGCCATCGGGATGAACACCGCGATCAGCACCAGGGTGATGCCGATGATCGCCCCGGTGATCTGGTCCATCGCCTTCTTGGTCGCGTCCTTCGGCGACAGGCCCTCCTCGGTCATGATGCGCTCGACGTTCTCGACCACGACGATGGCGTCGTCGACGAGGATGCCGATGGCCAGCACCATGCCGAACATCGTCAGCACGTTGATGGAGAAGCCCGCGAGCAGCATCGTGCAGCAGGTGCCCATCAGGGCGATCGGCACGACGATGGTCGGGATCAGGGTGTAGCGGATGTTCTGCAGGAACAGAAACATCACCACGAAGACGAGCACCACCGCCTCGACGAGGGTGTGCAGCACCTTCTCGATCGAGGCCTTCACCGCGGGGGTGATGTCGTAGGGGATGTCCCACTTCAGGCCCGGCGGAAAGAACTGCGACAGCTCCTCCATCTTCTTGCGGATGGCGCCCGCCGTCTCTAGGGCGTTGCCGTCGGGCGCCAGCGTCACCGAGATGCCCGCGGCCTGGCCGCCGTTGAGGCGAGTCGAGAACTGGTAGGCGTCGCCGCCGAGCTCGATCCGCGCGACGTCGCGCAGGCGCACGTTCGAGCCGTCCGAGTTGGCGCGCAGCACGATCGCGCCGAAGTCGTCGACCGAGGCGAGCTGGCCCTTGACGATGATCGGCGCGGTGATCGCCTGGCTGTACGGGCTCGGCTGCGCGCCGACGGCGCCGGACGCCACCTGAATGTTCTGGTTGCGGATCGCGTCCGTCACGTTCTCGGCGGTGAGCGAGAGCCCGCGCAGCTTGTCCGGGTCGACCCAGATGCGAAGGCTGCGCTCGGTCGAGTACAGCGTCGCGCGCCCGACCCCGGGAATGCGGCGGATCTCGTTGATGACGTTGCGGATGAGGAAGTCGCCGAGCCCGATCTCGTCCATCTTCCCGTCGGTCGAGACCAGGGTGATGATGTTGAGAGTGGCGGCCGACGCCTCCTCGACCAGGATGCCCTGCTGCCGGACTTCGGCCGGGAGGCGCGCCTCGACGCGCTTGAGGCGGTTCTGCACCTCGACCGAGGCCAGCGCCGGGTCGGTGCCGGGCTGGAAGGTCGCGGTGATGTTGACCGCGCCGAACGAGTCGCTCGTCGACTCGAAGCTCATGATGTTGGCCGCGCCGTTCAGCTCGTCCTCGATCAGCCGGGTCGTGCCGGTGTAGAGGCTCTCCACCGAGGCGCCGGGATAGGCGGTCGACAGGGCGATCGCCGGCGGCGCGATCACCGGATACTGCGCCACCGGCAGCAGCGGCAGCGCGAGCGCGCCGCCGAGGATGATGAACAGCGCGACGACCCAGGCGAAGACCGGCCGGTCGATGAAGAAGCGTGCCATGGATGTTCCGGATCAGCCTGTCGGGTGGTCGGTCGTCGGCGCGTCGTGATCAGCGCATCTTGCTCAGCGCGTCTTGGCGGCGGCCTCGGCCTTGCCGTCCGAAGCCTTGCCGTCCGAAGCCTTGCCGTCCGAAGCCTTGATCGCGCCGGCCTTCGCCGCGCTCGCCCTAGCTTCGGCGGCCCGGGCCTCGGCGGCCTTGGCCTCGGCCATCTTGGCTTCGGCGACCTTGGCCTCGGCTTCGGCGACCTCGTCGACGTCGTGCGGCATGGCCTCGGCGGTCTCGTGCGGCGGCGTCTTGTCCACCGGCTTCACCTGCTGGCCGGCGACGATCTTCTGGAAGCCCTCGATCACCACCCGCTCGCCGGCCTTGAGGCCGTCGCGGATCAGCCAGTTGGTGCCGACCACCGGGCCGACCTCGACCGGCTGGAGCATGACCTTGTCGTCCGCCTTGACGACCCAGACCTCGGCCTTGCCGTCGTTGGTGCGCTGGATCGCCTGCTGCGGCACCGCGATCGCATCGGAATCGATGCCCTGCTTGATCCGGGCGCGCACGTACATGCCGGGGAACAGCTCGTCGTGCGGGTTGGGGATCTGCACGCGCAGCGTCACCTGGCCGGTGCTCGGGTCGGCGGTGACGTCCGAGAACAGGAGCCGGCCCGCCATCGGGTAGAGGGCGCCGTCGTCCATGATCAGGTGGACGTTGGCGGAATCGCGCTCCAGCCGCGAGAGCTCGCCGCTGGCCAGATCGCGCCGGAGCTTGTTCAGCTCGCCGACCGACTGGGTGATGTCGACGTAGATCGGGTCGAGCTGCTGGATCGTGGCGAGCACGCCGGTGGTGCCGGATTCGATCAGGGTGCCCTCGGTGAGCAGCGCCCGGCCGATGCGGCCCGAGATCGGCGCGCGCACATCCGTCCAGTCGAGGTTGAGCTTGGCCCGGTCGCGGGTCGCCCGGGCGCCGGCGACCTCGGCCTCCGCCTGCTTCTTGCCGGCGAAGGCGGTGTCGTACTGGGCCTGGCTCGCCGACTGGCGGGTGAGCAGCGTCTCGAGGCGCTCGGCCTGCTGGTTGGCGAGGACCAGGGCCGCCTCCTGACGCGCCAGCGCGGCCTCGGCGCTCATCAGATCGACCTGATACGGTGCCGGGTCGATCTTGTAGAGGACGTCGCCCTCCTTGACCTGGCTGCCCTGCTCGAACAGCCGCTTCACCACGAGGCCGGAGACGCGGGACCGCACCTCGGCGATCCGCATCGGCGCGACGCGGCCGGGCAGGTCGCGGACGTAGGGGATCGCCTGAGGCGCCACCGTGACGATGCTGACCTCCGGCGGCGGAGGCGGGACCGGGGCCGAGGCCTGCTTCTGGTTGCAGGCGGAGAGCGCGACGAGAAACACCCCGAAACCGAGCGAGGCAGGGCGCATCCGGCGGGCGGACAGGGAGAAGGTCAAGGTCGGGTCGCTCCTGCGAAACGCATCTCGGGGAAGGCCGAGGCGAGGCTCGGCCGTCCGGTGTGTGTCGGCGGCGCGTGGTGCCGGATCGTTCGGCAACGGTCGCCCGCTCGAGGGGGCGGGGCAACCGCGAGGACAGCGCGAGCCCCCCGCTTTCGCAGGACATCTTGGCGATCCCGCGACGACGGGCGGAAAGTCCGCGCCGTCGGCCCTTCAGGCGAGCCGGGGCGGGCGGTCGGGCGGTGCGGAAGCCCGTGCGCGCACGACGGCGCGGCCGCGCGGAACGAAGGCGGATCCGGACAGGCATCGGAGGAGGTGCGGCAGCGGATCGGCGGAGGCCGGGCGTCCGGCCCAATCGTCGGCCTCGACCGCGTGCGACGCGACCATGTCGACCGAAGCGTCGGCGGCGTCGGCCAGGACCGACCGGGGAGCCGTCAGCGTCGAGCCGCTCCCCGAGACGGTGGCACCGGCCTCCCGAGGGAGACCGACGACGAGCAGCAGCACGCCGACCACGAGAGCGACGAGCACCCGCAGCATCGTGGCACGAGCGGCCACGCGGGCCGGCGCAGCGATTTCAGAGGGGCATGTCACGGCTCCCATAAAGGCTCTGCCCCATCGCGGCACAACCGGCTGCGACATCTTGTCGAGAAGGTTTGCGAGAAATCCGGGAACCAATCGCCCTCCGCCTCCGACCGGGTGGAGGGCTTTCCGGGTCGGCAAGCCGCGATCCGCCCGCAGGAAGTGTTGCGGCGATCCCACAGGCGGCGCGTTCCGGGCCCCCAACGCATCCGACGTCCGCCGCTTGCCGCAATGCCCGCCTATTCGGCAGCGGATCGAACGAACCACCGGAGGACCAGCATGACACGCCGCATCGCCACACTCTGCCTCGCTGCCGGGCTCGCGCTCGGCGCCGGCGCGGCGCACGCGAACCCGTTCGATGCCGGGCCGATCGCCGACTTCATGAACATCTTCCGCACCCAGGCGATCCCGCGCGAGACCATCGCCTGGAAGGGCAAGGAGAAGCCCGGCACCATCGTCGTCTCGACGAGCCAGCGCCGGCTCTACTACGTGCTCGGCGGCGGCGAAGCGGTGCGCTACGGCGTGGGCGTCGGGCGCGAGGGCTTCTCGTGGTCAGGCGAGAAGAGCGTCACGATGAAGAAGGAATGGCCGTCGTGGCGGCCGCCGTCGCAGATGCTCGCCCGCCGCCCGGACCTGCCCCGCTTCATGGCCGGCGGCCAGGACAACCCGCTCGGGGCCCGGGCGATGTATCTTGGCTCCTCGCTCTATCGCATCCACGGCTCCAACGAGCCCGAGACCATGGGCGCCGCCGTCTCTTCCGGCTGCATCCGGATGACCAACAAGGACGTGGTCGACCTCTACGATCGCGTCCGCGTCGGCACCAAGGTGATCGTTCGCAACTGATGGTTGATGGCGGCGGGATGGGGCGCCGGTCTTCGTCCCGCCGTTACGAAGGGCTTCGCCTGGGCAGCCGTCGCCTCGACCGACAAAATTACAATTCAAGATTGTAATTTTAAGTCTTTGACAGCGTTTGCCGTGAAATCCTGCCGTCCGCGCCCGATCGGGCGTCCGGGACGGTTTCGCATGGCGGATGATCGAGTAGGCTCAGCGGCGATGCGCGACGCGCGGACGGCGCCTGTCGAGGCGTCGCTGCAGGGCCTGATCGACCTGGCCGCGGACCTGCTCGAGGCGCCGATCGCCGCCATCCTCGGCGCCGGGGCGCCGATCGGGCCGCGAGCGGAGGAAGCGAACGCGCTCGCGCCCTTCCGCGACCGTGCGATCGCCCGGGGCGACGTCCTCGTCGTCCCCGACGCGGCGATCGATCCGCAGTTCCGTGCCGGCTCCGCCGGCGGCGGCGCGATCCGCTTCTTCGCCGGCGCGCCGCTGATCGACCGCGACGGCACCTGCCTCGGGGTGCTGTGCGTCGCCGACCCGGCGCCGCGGCCGCCCCTGGCCGACCGCACGCGCCGGCGGCTGGCGCGGCTGTCCGACCTCGCCGTCGCGGTGCTGGCGCAGGGGCGGCGGACGATGGCGCAGCGGGACGCGGAAGGGTTCGTCGCCGCCACGAGCTCGGCGCTCATCACCACCGACGCGACCGGCCGGATCACCTTCGCCAACCCCGCCTGCGAGACGCTGCTCGGCTACCCCGCCGGTGCCCTGGCCGGGCGCGACGTGGCCTCGATCGTGCCGCTGCGCCTGCGCGGGCACCACGTCGCCGGCATGGGCGCGCTCACCGCCGGCGGCCCGCCCAAGCTCTCCGGCCGTTCCGTCGAGGTGACGGCTCTGCGCGCCGACGGCGGCGAGGTGCCGATCGAGCTGTCGCTCTGCGCCTGGGGGGAGGGCGCCGCGATGGGCGTCGGCGCGGTGATGCGCGACATCTCGGAGCGCCGCCGCCGCAACGCGCGCCTGCTCCGGCTCGCCCACGAGGACCCCGGCACCGGCCTGCCGAACCGGGTCCGCCTGTCCGGAGAGATCGATGCGCGCCTCGCCGCACGCCGACCGGTCGGGCTGCTGACCCTCGGGGTCGACGGCCTGCGGGCGGTGACCGACGGGTTCGGCTCGGGCATCGGCGCGGCCTTGCTGGAGGCGCTGGTGGTGCGGCTGGCCGGACGCCTGCCGCCGGGGGCGCTCCTGGCCCGGCTCGGCGAGGACGAGCTCGCCGTGCTGCTGGCCGCGACCGAGCCGCCCGGCGAGGCGGATCTCGAGGCCGGCACCGAAGCCTGCGCCGAAGCCCTGTTCGCCGCGCTCGCCGAGCCCGTCACCGTCGGCCACCACGTCCTGCATGTCGGCGCGCGGATCGGCGCCGCGCAGGCGCCGCGCGACGGGGCCGACGCGGCCGAACTGATGGCGGCGGCCGACCTCGCCCTCGAGCGCGCCCGCCACATGGGCCCGCGCGGCTACCGCGCCTTCACCCCCGCGATGCGGGATGCCGCCAAGACCCGGCGCGACCTGCAGGATGCGCTCCTCGACGGCCTCGCCGCCGGCGAGGTCGCCCTGCACTACCAGCCGCAGATCGAGCTCGCGACCGGGCGCCTGCGCGGCGTCGAGGCCCTGATTCGCTGGAACCATCCGACCCGCGGGCTGCTCGCGCCGGCCGAGTTCCTGCCGGCGATCGAGGCGAGCACCCTGGCGACGCGCTTCGGCCAGTGGTGCCTCGACGAGGCCTGCCACCAGGCGGCCGCGTGGCGCAAGGCCGGCCTGCCGCGGATCGGCGTGGCGGTGAACCTGTTCGACGCGCAGATCCGCGCCGGCACCCTGGCCGAGGTGGTGATCCAGGCCCTGGCGCGGCACCGGCTGCCGCCGGAGATCCTGGAGCTGGAGGTTACGGAGATGATCGCGCTGGCCGACGCACCCGCCACGCTGGAGCCGCTGCGGCGCCTGCGGGCCCTCGGCGTCGGCATCGCGCTCGACGATTTCGGCACCGGCTACGCCTCGCTCTCCACCCTCAAGAGCTTCCCGCTCACCAAGCTGAAGATCGACCGCGGCTTCGTCCGCGACGTGCTCCACGACGCCCACGACGCGACCATCGTGAAGGCGGTGCTCGACATCGGCCGCAGCCTCGACCTGATCGTCATCGCCGAGGGGATCGAGACGCCGGAGCAGGAGGCGGCGCTGATGGGCATGGGCTGCCGCTACGCGCAAGGGTACCGCTACGGCCGGCCGGTGCCGGGCGATCTCCTGGGACGTCGCCTCGCCGAGCCCGTTCCCGCCAAAGCCTTCTCCCGCAGCGCCTGAAGCCGGTGCGGGACGCGCCCGGGGCGGGCCGTCACTTCGGCATGAAGGCCCAGTAGTCGAGGTCGAGGATGACGCTCGGGTGGTAGCCGTCGCCCTCGCGGCCGGGATGCGCGGCGCAGGGCTGGTTCTTGGTGGCGACCGTGCGCAGCCGCAGCAGGCCGACGTCGCCGCGACCGGTCTCGGCCGTGTCGAGCACCTCGCTCCAGGCGTAGACCGTGTCCCCGGCAAACAGCGGCGCCACGTGCCGGCCGGCGTTGATGCCCGCGATGGCGAAGGCGTTGGCGAGCCCGTTGAAGCTCAGGGCGCGGGCCAGCGAGATCACGTGGCCGCCGTAGATCAGGCGCCGGCCGAAGCGGGTCTCCTTGCAGCTCAGCGCGTCGAAATGCACTTTGGCCGTGTTCTGGTAGAGGCGCGTCGCGATCTGGTGCTCGGCCTCCTCGACGGTCATGCCGTCGACGTGGTCGATCTTCTCGCCGACCGCGTAATCGGAGAACCGATGCGGGCTGCCGGCGAGGTCGAGATCGTAGGCCGAGACGTCGAGCGGGGGCAGGGCGCCTGCGAGGTCGGCCGGGTCGACCACCTTGGCGAAGCTCGGCACGTGCTCCTCGGCGATCGCGGCTTGCGGGTCGCGCTTGCGCACCAGCACCCAGCGGCAATAGCTCAGCACGGTCTCGCCCTTGGCGTCCGAGCCGGTCGAGCGCACGTAGACGACGCCGGTCTGACGGTTCGAGCTCTCCTTGAGGCCGATCACCTCGGAGACGGTGGACAGGGTCTCGCCCGGATAGACCGGACGGCGGAACCCGCCCTCGGCGTAGCCGAGGTTGGCCAGCGCGTTGAGCGAGATGTCCGGCACGGTCTTGCCGAACACCACGTGGAAGGTGAGCAGGTCGTCGAGCGGGCTGCGCGGGTAGCCGATGCCTTGCGCGAACGCGTCCGACGACTGCACCGCGAAGCGCGGGCCGTAGAGGGCGGTGTAGAGCGCGACGTCGCCGGTGGTGACCGTGCGGGGCGTGGCGTGGCGGATGGTCTCGCCGAGGCGGTAATCCTCGAAGAAGCGGCCGGGATTGGTCTTCATGGGGCTCGGGGATCTCCGCGTCCGGGCGCGACGGTTTCGAGGACGGTGTGCGGCGGGTCGGCCGCCGGCGCGCGGGTCCCACGATCCTGAGGATCGCGGGACCGGCCGTCAGCGGGCGTAGACGTAGGAGTCGGCCGGCACGAACTCGTGCAGCAGGCGGCTCACGAACAGCAGCAGCAGGATCAGGATGATCGGCGAGATGTCGACGCCGCCGAGGTTCGGCAACAGGTTGCGGATCGGGCGCAGCACCGGCTCGGTGATCCGGTAGAGCACCTCGCCGATCTGCGAGACGATCGGGTTGCGCACGTTCACCACGTTGAAGGCGACGAGCCAGCTGAGGATCGCGCTGGCGATGAGGACGTAGATGAAGAGCTGGACGACGGTGTCGAAGAGCCAGATCAAGGAATTCATGCGCGAAACACGTGTCCTCGTGCGCCCGCGCGGGACGCCGGAACGGCGACGCGACGGCGGCGGGAATCGGGAATTGACAGTTCGATCGGCGCAAGCCTAAAAGGCCGGCGCCTTGGACGGGGCTGTAGCTCAGATGGGAGAGCGCCGCAATCGCACTGCGGAGGTCAGCGGTTCGATCCCGCTCAGCTCCACCAGGCTTTCCTGGTGGTCGATCGTCAGGTGAGGTCCGGCCGCGATAACGCCGCCGCGACAACGGGTTGAGGCCCGCCATCAGCATTTCTGCGATCCTGCGGATCGGCGGCGCGCACGCGCTCCGAGCCTGTCGGCCGGCGGCGTTCCCGCCGTCCTGCGAGCCTTCGGTCGACGCAGGGTCTGAAGGCGTCGCGACCGCTCCCGGCACGGGCCGCCGAAGCGTGCGGGCGGGACCGAAGCCCGATCCTCGCGCCGCGCTCTACGGAGCGGTCCGGCCGATCACGGCGCGCAGCGGATCGCCCGGGGCCCCCTCCGGCAGGACGACACGGGTCTCGACGGTCGGGAAGCCGGCCTGGCGGAGATAGAGATCGATCAGCCGCGCCTGGTCGTCGCCGCCGAGGGCCTGCCAGATCGCCACGGCCTTGGTCGGGAAGCAGCGATTCGAGAAGGTGATGATCACGGGTGCGTCCGGGCGCAGCACCCGCGCGGCCTCGCGCAGCACGGCGACCGGATCCTGCAGGTACTGCACCCCGACGCAGACGAGGACGGCGTCGATGCTGCCCGCCTCCAGCGGCAGGGCCGGGTCGCCGTTGAGGTCCTGCACGAACGAGGCCGTCAGGCGGGGATTGGCCGCGAGCTCGCGCCCGTTGAGGCCGTGCCCGATCACGGCGGCGTAGGCCATCTCCGGAGGCAGGTGGCTGACCCAGCTCGACATCAGGTCGAGGAGGTGGCCGCCGGCCGGGAGCAGGGCGCGGTAGAGGTCCGTCACGGCCGCGATCGCCGCGTCGTCGATGTGGGTGACGAACCGGGGCTGGGCGTAGAACAGGGCGTCCGGCGCCTGGTCCCGCTTGAGGAACGCCTCGGGCGGAAGCTGGGGAAGGCTCGTCATGGCGTCACTCCGTTCGGGATCTCGTCGCGCCTCGCGCCGCCATGCGACGGCGCCGTGCGCGGTGGCATCCATCGCCCGGCCCGACGAAGGCCGCTTGCGCGAGAGGCGATGCCGTAAGCTCAGATGTCCTGCCGGAGGTGTTCGCCGGGCGGCCGGAAGGGAAGCGCCAGCACCTTGCGTCCCTTCAGATCGTGCACGCTCACCTGCCACTCCGCCCAATCCGTCTGCCCGTCGAGCGTGACCATCAGGGCTTCGGCGACACCACGCGCCTTGGCGGGCAGCCTGTGCGGCAAGCGGATGTCCTTGCCGACCGTGTCGACGACGCATTCCAGGCCGTTCGTGCAATGGAAACGGTAGCGTGCCATGGCGGTGCAACTCCCTGAGCGACCGGGTCGAATCTCGTTCATGATATGTTCTGAAATCCGTCGAAGGCAAACGGGTTCCGGTGCGAACAGCGTCGCGCGGTCACGACGGGGTGGATAAGCACCTCGACGGCATCGCCCTCGCCGGCGCGCCGGCGCCCCGCTTCCAGGCGACGCTGGTCCCGCGCCCGCATCAGGCCGCGGCCGCCGACGCGATCCTGGCCGCGCGCGCCGCCGGCCGTCCGGGCTTCCTGCTCGGCGACGCGACGGGCCTGGGCAAGACGCTCTCGATCTGGAGCGCGCTCGCGCGGATGCCCGAGGGCGAGGTGCTGATCGTCTGCCCGAAGGGCGCGATGCCGCAGTGGCGTCGCACGATCGCCGGTTCGGGATTGCCGGAGAAGGCGGTGACCCTCGTGAACTACGAGCGCACCAAGTCCCTGATGGCGCCGCCGCCCGCGAGCACCCGCCGGTCGGCGCGCGCCAGGAACAACGCGCTGGCCAAGAACGGAAGCCTGCGCCGGACCTGGCCCCTCGTCGTGTTCGACGAGAGCCACCGGCTGCGCAATCCCCACAGCCAGCAGAGCCTGGTGTGCCGCCACCTGGCCGACGCGGCGGTGTTCACCGGCTACGTGAGCGCGACGGCCGGGCAGGCGCCCCACGAGCTCTCCTATCTCGGACGCCTCCTCGGCGAGGCGGCCGACGCGCCGACCGCGACCCTCGCCGAGTTCCGGACGCTGATGCAGCGCCTCGGGATCGGCCGGGCCAAGGGCCGTTGGGTGAACTGGTCGTGGACCAGCAATGCGCGCGACTGCGCCGTCATGGCCGACCTGCTCTACACCGGCCCGCGCGCGATCGGGCTGCGGCGGCGCCCGGGCGACATCGCCGGCTGGCCGGAGGTTCAGCGCGCCCTGGCGCCGACGGCCCTGACGGCGGAGGCCCGCCGCCTGTACCAGGCGACGTGGCGCGCGTTCCGCCAGGAATTCGGGTTGCTCGGCGGCAGCCACCGGCGCCCGGCCGGGTGGGCGGCGGATCTGCGCTTCCGGCAGAAGGCGAGCCTGCTGCGCGTGGCGGGAACGTGCGACTTCGCCGAGCTTCTCCTCGGCGCGGGCGAGCAGGTCGCGATCTCCGTGGCGTTCCTCGAGACCGGTGCGGCGCTGCAGGCGGCCCTGGAGCAGCGCGGCTGGCGGGTCGGCACCATCGACGGGCGGCAGGATGCCGAGGCGAACGAGGCGGTGCGCCGGGCCTTCCAGACCGGTCGGCTCGACGTCGTCGTGTTCACGGTGACGGAGTCGATCTCGCTCCATCAGGACGAGCTGCCGGGCGGCGAGCGCACGCGGGCCCTGGTGATCCACGACATGCGCCACAGCGCGATCCAGCTCGCTCAGATCGAGGGACGCTGCCACCGGGACGGGCAGGCGGCGACGATCCACTACGCCTATGCCGAGGGCACGGTCGAGGAGGAGATCACCGCGACCGTGGTCCAGCGCATGGCCGCGATGGGCGCCATGGTGGGCGAGGATACCGGGATGTTCGAGGCGATCGCGCGCCGCCTGGCAGCCGACGGCCCCGGCGCCTGAGGGACCGCCGGGACGCCGCCGACGACGACGCGCCCCACGGGCCGGCGCCGGCTTGATGGTCGCCTGATCTATCGCACATCCGACAAATCAGGCCTCTGTAGGCTCGCTTGACGCCTCGCGACTGTCAAATCGCGGCTACCATTTCGAATGACCTTGCCCGCGATAGTAAGGCATGACACGCAGACTCACGAGCCGCCAGGACCTGCCCGACGACGTGCAGACCGAGCTCGTCTTCCTGCTGTACTCGTCCCTGCCGCAGGTGGCGATCCTCGCGATCACCGTGTCGGCGGCCAGCCTCGCCTTCGCGCTCGCGACCGGCGGCCTCGTCGAGGCGGCGCTGGGCGCGCTCGCATCCGCCGCCACCCTCTGCCGCGTCGCCTCGATCCGGCGGTTCAAGCGCACGCGGACGCAGGACATGACGTTTCGCGTCGCGCGGGCCTGCGGCCGGACCTTCGGCGCGATGATGGTCGGCATTGGGATCTGCCTCGCCCTGCTCGCGCCGCGCGCCGCAGCGATCGATCGCCTGGACTTCTTCATCCTGTTCTTCGGCATCATCCTCAGCTTCTGCGTCGGCGCGGCGACCCGCTCCTCCGTGATCCCGTGGATCCCGGTGACGACCGCCTACATCATGCTGATCGCCTGCATCGTCGCCCTGACCCGGCGGCCGGAATTCGGCTGCTGGTTCGGAGGCTGGTTCCTGATCCTGATGCTGGTGGCCTACGCCGAAGCCTGCCTGCACCTGGAGGGCACCGTCATCGACAAGATCCTGGCACGGCGCGCCGTCGCCTGGACCGCGGCGCATGACGGCCTGACCGGCCTGCCGAACCGCGCCAGCTTCGGCACGCAGCTCGATCGCGCCTGCCGCCGGCCGGGCGGCACGGGCGAGCCCTGCGCGGTGCTCTACCTCGACCTCGATCGCTTCAAGTCCGTGAACGACACGATGGGCCACGCCGCCGGCGATACGCTCTTGGCTCGGGTCGCCGACCGCCTTCGCCAGGCCATCGAAGGGCAGGCGAGCGCCTATCGTCTCGGCGGCGACGAATTCGCCGTGCTGCTGGAGGTCGACGCGACGCCCGAACGGGCGCGCGCCCTGGCGTCTCGGATCGTCGCGGAGGTCGGCCGCCCCTACCGGCTGTCCGGCGGCAGCGCGGAGATCGGGATCTCCGTCGGCATCGCCCATGCGCCGGAGGTCGGGGCCGATCCGCAGGAGGTCCTGAACCGGGCCGACCGCGCGCTGTATGCCGCCAAGGGCGGCGGGCGCGGGCGGTGGATCGCGGCAGATCATCCCGGGGCGCTCGCCGCCTGAGCCGGCGTTCCGTGCCGCCGGCGTGACCGGCCGGCGGAGGACGAGGCCTCAGGCGACGGGAAAGGCCGTCGGCTCGGCGATCTCGACCCGGTTGTTGCGGGACCGGTATTCGCGGGCGGCGGCGTAGGCCGGGCGCCGGGCTCGCATGATCGAGCCGAGCGGCCGGTGCGCGGCCAGGCCGGTCCACGGATTGAAGGCCAGGCGGTCCTCGACGGCGGCGCGCATCGCGTCCGACCACGTGTCCTGCGGCGCGGCGGTGATGCGGGCGACGGGGCGATAAGGGCTCTCGTCCTCGGACCACATCGCCGCGGCGTCCTCGACCGGCATCGCCTCGATGTCCGTCGCCAGCTGCACCCGCAGCTCCCAGACGGCCGGGCAGGTGCGGAAGAAGTCCCGGACGGCCTCGCGGATCCCGTCGGGACGGCCGGCGAGGTCGAGGGGCCGCTCCGACAGGGCGACGAGGTCGGAGGAGACCGGCGAAAGCGCCACCTTGCCGAAATACGCGCCGTGCAGGAGCGCGGCCTGGGAGAAGAAGCTGTCGCCCAGAAGATGGGTCTTCGCCTGGCCGGCCAGGGTGGTCAGCGTGGCGGACTTGCCCCCGACCATCTCGAGCGCGGCCTCCGCGGTGCGCGTCACGGCCGACACCGCCCGCTTGAGGGGCTCGGCACGCCCGGTGGTCGCGGCCAGCGGCCTGAGCTGCCGCAGGAAGCCCTCGGCGGTGCCGATTTGGAACGCGGGCGAGTTGCCGAGCACGTAGTTCTGGGTGGTCTCGCCCTCGCTGCCCGGCAGGCGCGGGCCGGGAACGCCCAGGACCTTGAGGGCGGCCCCCCGCGGGGTGGAGACCCGGTCGTCCAGGATGTCGCCCGGCGTGGTGCTGAACCGCAGGATGGCCTCGTAGCTGGCCGGCGCCGCGAACAGGCCCTGGGCGAGGGCCGGCGGAAGGCCGGGAAGGACCTCGAATCGTGCCTTCAAGTAGCCGTGTGCCTTGGCGTGGACGGCTCGGTGGGCGTAGCCGGTGTCGGCATGCGTCTTCCGCTGGATCGAGAGCATGGCCTCGGTCAGGCCCCGCTGGATCTCGTCCTCGTCCGCCGGGACGGTCTCGAAGGAGGGGTCGAACCGAAGCGGAGGTTGCTGGGTCATGCCCTTAAACGTGGGGCGACTCGCGGAAGTTGCCCGACCGGGCGAGATGCCGCGTCCTCGACTGGGCCGCCTCGGCCTTGGAACGCCGGCCGCCCTCGGTTCGGCCCCGCCCCGATCCGCTCACGGGGCGGGGGAACCCCGGATCTCACCAGCCTGGGCCGAAACGCGACGCGGCCCGGATGCGGGATACCGCGATCGGATTTAAGCGCGCGTAGGATCGGACCATGCCCGGCTGTCCCGTATCGAGACGCCGGGCCGTCTCGGGTCGGGTGGGCGCCCCCCCCCCCCCGACCGGCGCGTCGGCTTTCGGGGCGGATTGTACCGAAAAGACCGTGCGACGCGGCCGAGCGGGCGTGCGAGTTCGAAGCGTCGAGCGGCGGCGCTCGACGATCGCCCACCGGTCGGAACGACAGGCGAGCGGTCATATTTCCGCCGTCGCGCACCGACTCTGAGAGACCGACCAGACCGTTCCAGATAAAATCGGTGACATGAATCGTCCCCCCGCCCGCGAGACGGAGGCCGCGCGTCTCGGCGCCCTCGATCGCTATCGCATGCTCGATACGCCGCGCGAGCAGGATTTCGACGAGATCGCGGAAGCGGCCGCCGAGCTGTGCGAGGTGCCGATCGGGGTCGTCAACCTGATCGGCGACGGGCGCCAGTTCTTCAAGGCCGAGGTCGGGCTCGGCGTCCGCGAGACGCCGCTGGAGAGCTCGTTCTGCCGGCAGGCGATCCTGCAGGAGGACTTCCTCTACGTCCCCGACGCGCGCCACGACCCGCGCTTCGAGGACAACCCGCTCGTCGTCGGGGACCCGGGCCTGCGCTTCTACGCCGGCGCCCTGCTCAAGACCGCCGACGGCCATCCCATCGGCACGGTCTGCGTCCTCGATACCAAGCCGCACCAGCTGACCGAGCGCCAGCGCAAGGGCCTCGCCCGCCTCGCGCGCCAGACCATGGCGCAGATGGAGCTGCGCCGGTCGCTGCGGGCGCAGGAGGAGCAGCGCCTCCTGCACGAGCGCATCGTCGACGGCGCCACGGACTACGCCATCGTCGCGACCGACGCGGCGGGCCGCGTGACCCGCTGGAACACGGGCGCCGAGCGCACCCTCGGCTGGACCCAAGCCGAGATGCTGGGCCGGGCGGTGGACGCGTTCTTCACGCCGGACGATCGCGCGAGCGGGCGGCCGGAGATCGAGATGCGGCTCGCGGAAAAGAACGGCAGCGCGCCCGACGAGCGCTGGCACGTGCGCAAGGACGGCAGCCGGTTCTGGGCCTCGGGCAAGATGATGCCCCTCCGGTCGGACGACGGGCGAACCGTCGGCTTCCTCAAGATCCTGCGCGACCGGACCCGGGAACGCGACGCCGGTGCGGCGCTGGAGGCGAGCGAGCTGCGCTACCGCTCCCTCGTCGAGGTCAGCCCTCAGGTGGTCTGGTTCGGCGACATCGACGGCAACGTCACCTACTGCAACGCCTACTGGTACGCCTATACCGGACTGCCCGCGAACGAGACCGGGGAGACGAGCTGGATGGGCGTGATCCATCCCGACCACCGCGACGCGACCCGTCGCGCCTGGCTCGCCGCCTCCCGCGACGGCCGGGACTACGAGGTGGAGTTCCTGCTGCGGCGGGCCGACGGGATGTACCGCTGGTTCCTGTCCCGCGCACGCCCAATCCGCGATGCGGACGGGACCGTGCGCAGCTGGATCGGCACCTCGCTCGACATCCACGAGCGCAAGGTCGCCGAGGCGCGCTTCCAGACCCTGACCCAGCTCGCGCCGACCGTGATCTGGTTCGGCAATCCCGACGGCAGCCTCAGCTACCTGAACGAGCGCTGGTACGCCTATACCGGGCAGACGGCGGAGCACGCGCTGCCGCTCGGCTGGGCCGAAGCGATCCATCCCGACGACCGGCCGGGGCTGTTGGAGACGTGGGAGGCGGCGCGCACCCGCGAGACCGTCTACGACACGGAGGCGCGGCTGCGTCGGGCCGACGGCGCCTATCGCTGGTTCCTGATCCGGGCCGAGCCGATGCGGGACGGCGCCGGATCGGTCGTGGGCTGGCTCGGCAGCACCAGCGACATCCACGACCGCCGCCAGGTGGAGGAGGACCTGCGCCGCGCGCGCGAGCAGCTGCGCCTCGCCGTCGAGGCGACGGGAACCGGGATCTTCGACTACGACCTCGTCGCCGACGTCCTGAAGTGGGATGCCCGCACGCGCTCCTTCTTCGGCCTCGGCCCCGATGCCGCGGTGAACCTCGACGTGTACCTCGCCCGCCTGCACCCGGACGACCGCGCCGCGGCGGACGCGGCGGTCGGCGCCGCGATCGATCCGGCGGGCGACGGGACCTACGACATCACCTACCGCACCGTGGCGCCGGAGGACGGCATCGAGCGCTGGGTGTCCGCCAAGGGGCAGACCCTGTTCGAGGACGGGCGGCCGCTGCGGCTCATCGGGACGGCGCGCGACATCACCGTCGCCCGGCGGGCCGAGCAGGTCCTGCGCGAGACCGAGGAGCGCTATCGGCTGGCATCGCGCGCCACCAACGACGCGATCTGGGATTGGGACCTCGCCAGCAATCACGTGCTGTGGAACGAGGCGCTCCAGGCCGCCTACGGCCACGCCCCGGACGCCGTCGACCCGACGGGGGATTGGTGGATTGGGCAGATCCATCCCGAGGACCGCGGCCGCGTCGACGCCGCCATCCACGCGATCATCGACGGCACCGGCACGGCCTGGACCGACGAGTATCGCTTCCTGCGCGCGGACGGCTCCTACGCCTACGTCCTCGACCGGGGTTACGTCATCCGCGACGCGACCGGCCGGGCGGTTCGGATGATCGGCGCCATGCTCGACATCTCCGAGCGCCGGAAGGCCGAGGAGCACCAGCGCCTGCTGACCGGCGAGCTGCAGCACCGGGTCAAGAACACCCTCGCCCTGGTGCAGGCCATCGCCAGCCAGACCCTGCGCGGCTCGACCGACGTCAACGAGATGCGGGAGGCGTTCGCCGCCCGGCTGATCTCGCTCGGCCGCGCGCACGACATCCTGACCGCCGCGAGCTGGACGGCCGCCCCGATCGGGGACGTCGTGGACGGGGCTCTGAGCGTGCATCTCGGGGCGATGGCCACGCGCCTGCGCACCAGCGGGCCCAACGTGCTCCTGGCGGCCAAGCCCGCCCTGTCGCTCGCCCTGTCCCTGCACGAGCTCGCCACCAACGCCGCCAAGTACGGCGCGCTCGCGAACGACGCGGGCGTCGTCGACCTGCGCTGGCACGTGGCCCATGCCGGCGACGCCCCGCGGTTCTCCCTAGTCTGGTCCGAGCAGGGCGGCCCGCCGATCCTGGTCCAGCCGGCGCGCCGCGGCTTCGGATCGCGCCTGATCGAGCGCAGCTTCGCCGCCGAGGTCGGCGGAGAGGTCACGCTCACCTACGCGCCGACGGGCCTCGTCTGCCGGCTGGAGGCCCCCCTCGCGTCGATGCAGGAGATCCCCGATGCCGCCGCGGCCTGAGGTGCGGGCGGGTGCGGCCCGCGCGTGCATCGCGCCTTGGCGCGGCGGCCGGCCGGCCTATCTGTGCGGTCACCGCGCCGCGATGCCCATCGCGCGCAGCCCGAGCGCTCGGCCGATCCCGTCATGTCGCTGACCAAACGCATCGTCGGCCTCGTCACGCTCGCGCTCGTGCCCGCCCTCGCGATCCAGGGCTACAACGAGTTCGCGTTGCGTGCCGCGCGGGGCGAGGCCGTGCGCGACGAGGCGATGCGCGCCGCCCGCAGCGTCGCCGCCGACCTCGGCCAGTTCGGGCGCGGCACCCGGCAGGTTCTCGGCATCCTGGCCGAGGTCCCGGAGATCCAGGGCAAGGACCCCGAAACCTGCACGGCCTATCTCAGGACCCTGCTCGGGAAGGTCCCGGGCGCGTTCTTCTTCGGGGTGGCGGATGCCGACGGCACCGTCGTCTGCAACACCCTCGGCTCCCCGCGCGGCGCCTACACCCTGGCCGACCGCGGCTACTTCCGGGACGCGATGCGCACGGGCGGCTTCGCGGTCGGCGGCTTCGTGACGGGGCGGATCACCCGCAAGCCGACCTGGCAGTTCGCCCAGGCCATCCCGGGAGCCGGCGGCCGGCCGACCGGCGTCGTGGTGGCCAGCATCGACCTGGACCACCTGGCCGGACACCAGGCCCGGGCCGGGCTGCCTCCCGACGCCGCGCTGATCGTCGCGGATCGGGACGGCGTCATCCTGCTCCGCCTGCCCGACCACGCCGCATGGGTCGGCAAGCCGCTGCCGCAGCCGTTCTGGTCGGCGCTCTCGGAGAACCGCGGCAAGGTGATCGACTTGGCGGGCCTGCGCGGGACGATGCGGATCACCGGAATCGCGGCCGTCACGCCGGACGACCTCGAAGGCGTGACCGTCGCCGTCGGCCTTTCGCCCGCGGCCGCCTTCGCCGACATCGACGCGGCGACGCAGCGCGGCGTCATCCTCATCGTCCTCGGCGCCCTCGGCGCCCTCGTCGCGGCGCTGCTGGCGGGGCGCGCCTTCATCCGCCGTCCGGTGCGCCGCCTGCTGCAGGCCGCGTCCGCCTGGCGGCTCGGGGACCTCGGCGCGCGGTCGAGCCTGTCCGGTCCGTCCGAGTTCGGGCAGCTCGGCGAGGCGTTCGACGCCATGGCGATCTCGCTGCAGAAGCACGAGGGTGAGCTGCGCTCGGAGATCGCGCGCAGCCATCTCCTGCAGGAACGGCAGACGATGATGCTGCACGAGCTCAACCACCGGGTCCGCAACACCCTGACCACGGTGCAGTCGCTCGCCCGCCAGTCGCGCCGCACCGACGAGACCGGCGAGCGGCTGGAGGGGCGCATCATCGCCCTGTCGAAGACCCACGACCTGCTCTCGCGCGACGACTGGGCGGGCGCCCCGCTCCGGACGGTGCTGGAGAACGAGCTGGCGCCGTTCAGCGAGGGCCAGGCCGACCGCTTCCGGCTCGACGGCCCCGAGGTCGACCTTCCGCCGCGCTACGTGCTGGCGCTCGGCATGGCGCTGCACGAGCTGACCACGAACGCCGCCAAGTACGGCGCCCTGTCCGGCGGGACCGGGCGCGTCGACATCGCGTGGCGGACCGCGACCGCGGAGGGCGGCACGCGCCGGCTCGTGCTGGACTGGCGCGAGAGCGGCGGCCCGCCGGTCGTCGCGCCGCAGCGGCGCGGCTACGGCACGCGGCTGATCAACGGCGGCATCGGCCATGAGCTCGGCGGGACGGTGCAGCTCGAGTTCGACCGCTCGGGGCTTCGCTGCACCCTGGACGTGCCGCTCGACGCGCAGGATCGCTTCACCTCGTTCCACCCGGAATCCGGGATGCCGATGTCGGCGGCCTGACCGCGCGCCCCCGGCCGGGACCGGCCGGAGGCGGCAGACCATGAACGGCCGCGTGCGGATCCTCCGCGGATCCCCTCGATCGGCGGGGTCGGGTCCGGATCGCGGCTCGGCGACGACGAGCGAGACGCCGGGGTGTCCCGCGACAGCGGGCGCGTCGCGGCTCCCCAGAGGATTGCGCATCGATGCTCGAGGCTTTCTTCGACCGCCCCGCGGCCGCCGTCGCGCAGGATCTGATCGGCGCGCGACTCTTCGTCGAGGCGGTCGGCGGCCTCGTCGTCGAGACCGAGGCCTACGACCGCGCCGATCCGGCGTCCCACAGCTTCCGGGGGCCGACGAAGCGCAATGCCAGCATGTTCGGGCCGCCCGGCCACGCCTACGTCTATCGCTCCTACGGCCTGCACTGGTGCCTCAACCTCGTGTGCGAGCCCGGCAGCGCGGTGCTGCTGCGCGCCATCGAGCCCACGCAGGGCATCGCGGCGATGCAGGCGCGCCGCGCCACGGCGGAACCGCGACTGTTGTGCGCGGGGCCCGGCCGCCTGTGCCAGGCGCTGGGCGTCACCGATGCGCTCGATGGTCGTTCCCTCGCGGGCCCGCCGTTCCGCTTCGCGCCTCGGGGCCGGCCGGTGCCCGTCGTCGTCGACCGGCGCATCGGCATCACGCGCGGCGCCGAGACGCCCTGGCGTTTCCTGCTCGCCGGATCCCGGTACGTCAGCCGCCCCGCACGGCGCATCGCCGCAACGGACGCCTGACCTCGGGCGCCCCGCACCCCGAAGGCGAGCGGAGGTCCGGCCCGGTCGCGGGCAGGGGAGGCCCACGCTCATAGGCCCCGGCCCGACCGGCATGCGGCGCTCCGCGTCACAGGGCCAGCGGCGCGTTGTCGACGACCTCCTTCATCACGAAGAACGTCCGCGTCTGGCGCACGCCGGGCAGCGCGATCAGCGTGCTGCTGTGCAGGCGGTTGAAATCCCCCATGTCGCGCACCCGGATCTTGAGGAAGTAGTCGAAATCGCCCGCCACCAGGTGGCAGTCGAGCACGGTCGGCATGGCGCGGGCCGCCGCCTCGAAGGCCGCGAAGCTCTCCGGCGTCGAGCGGTCGAGCACCACGCCGACGATCACCAGCGCGCCGAGGCCGACCTTGTCCGGCGCCACCTGGGCGCGGACCGCCTTGACGTAGCCCTCCGCGAACAGCCGCTGCGTCCGGCGATGGCAGGTCGCCGCGCTGGTGCTCACGCGCTTGGCGATCTCGGCGTTGCCCATCCGCCCGTCCGCCTGCAGCAGGCGCAGGATCTTCAGGTCGATCCGGTCGAGCCCCGCGTCGGTGGACGAATCTCTCATGACCCCGCCGCCTCACGATCGATCGAGCGCCATATGCCGGCGATCAAGGGAACACGGCGGCAAAGCGCGCGCCACCCTTCGAGAGAACCTTCCGGGACGGCTGACGCCCACCGCAAACGGCCGAGACCGTTGGCGGCGCGCCGACGTCTCAGGCGGCGAGGGCGGCCGCGATGTCGCGATCGAGCGACGCGGGCTTGGCGGTCGGCGGATAGCGGCCGATCACCCGGCCGTCGCGGCCGACGAGGAATTTCGTGAAGTTCCACTTAATGCCGGCCGTGCCGAGGAGGCCGGGCTTCTCGCTCTTGAGATGCCGGTAGACCGGGTCGGCGCCCGCCCCGTTGACCTCGACCTTCGCCAGCAGCGGGAAGCTCACGTCGTAGGTCAGGCTGCAGAACTGGGCGATCTCGGTGGCGTTTCCCGGCTCCTGCGCGCCGAACTGGTTGCAGGGGAACCCAAGCACCACGAGCCCGGCCGCGCGGTGCTTCTTCCACAAGGCCTCCAGCCCCTCGTATTGCGGGGTGAACCCGCATTTCGAGGCGGTGTTGACGACGAGCACGACCTTGCCGCGGTACTGCGCGAGGGGATGCGGAGCGCCGTCGGCGCCCTTCGGCGCGAAGTCGAACAGCGTCATCGGGCCGCCGTCCGCCGCTCGACGAGGCGGGCCAAGTACGCGGACCCGATCGGGATGATCGTGTCGTCGAAATTGTAGCCCGGGTTGTGCAGCCCGGCTCCGGTCGAGGCGCCGATCCAGGCATAGGCGCCGGGCACCGCCATCGCCATGTCGGCGAAGTCCTCGCTGCCCATCTTCGGGCTGGAATTGAGGTCGACCCGCTCGGGCCCGAACAGCTCGGTCGCGGTGTCGATCGCGGCCTGGGTCTGGTCGGGGGCGTTCTCCAGCACCGAGAACTTGTCCTGGATGTCGACCGTGATCTCGGCGCCGTAGGCCGCGGCGTAGCCCTTGGCGAGCTCCCGCATCCGGTCGTGGCTGAGCTTGCGCAGGTCGCGGTCGAAGGTGCGGATCGTGCCGGCCATGTGCGCGGTGTCGGGGATGACGTTGTAGGCCGAGCCGGCGTTGAACTGGGTGATCGACAGCACGATCGACTTGAGCGGGTCGGCGTTGCGCGAGACGATCGACTGCAGCGCCTGCGCCAGGGCCGTGCCGACGACGATCGGGTCGATGCCGCTGTGCGGCTGCGCCGCGTGGATGCCGCGGCCCTTCACGTGGATGTCGAAGAAGTCGGCCGCCGCCATGATCGGGCCGGGGCGCAGCTTGATCATGCCGTGCGGGCCGCTCGGCTGGTTGTGCAGGCCGTAGATCTCGTCGCAGGGAAAGCGCTCGAACAGCCCGTCGGCGAGCATGGCGCGGGCGCCGCCCAGCCCCTCTTCCGCCGGCTGGAACACGAACACCGCCGTGCCGTCGAAGTCGCGGGTCTCGGCGAGGTACCGGGCGGCGCCGACGAGCATGGTGGTGTGGCCGTCGTGCCCGCAGGCGTGCATCTTGCCGGGGATGGTCGAGCGATAGGGGAGGTTGGTCTCCTCCGCGATCGGCAGCGCGTCCATGTCGGCGCGCAGGCCGATGCGACGGCCGTTGTCGCTGCGGCCCTTCAGGATGCCGACGACGCCGGTGCCGCCGACGTTGCGATGGACCTCGATGCCGAAGCCCTCGAGCAGGTCGGCGACGATGCCCGAGGTGCGCACCTCCTCGAACCCGATCTCGGGATGGGCGTGCAGGTCGCGGCGGAGCGCGGTCAACGCGTCGGCGTAGGTCGTAATGCGATCGATCGGGCTCATGGGCGTCAGGACTCTTCCGGGCTGGGCCGTCGGAACGGCGTCAGGGTGTCGAGCTCGTCGACCATGGCTTCGACATGGGCGCGCTCGCGCTGCAAGTAGTCGGCCACCGCGCGGCGCAACGACGGGTCGGCGATGTCGTGCGCGGAGTGCATCAGCACCGGCCGGTAGCCGCGTGCGAGCTTGTGCTCGCCCTGCGCCCCGGCCTCGACCCGCTTCAGGCCGCGCGCGATCGCGAAGTCGATCGCCTGATAGTAGCAGACCTCGAAATGCAGGAACGGGTGCTCCTCGATGCAGCCCCAGTTCCGGCCATAGAGCGCCGTGTCGCCGATCAGGTTGATCGCGCCGGCGACGTAGCGGCCCTCGCGCTTGGCCATGATGAGAAGCACGCGCTCGGGCATCCGCTCGGACAGGAGCGAGAAGAAGCGCCGGTTGAGGTAGGGCCGGCCCCATTTGCGCGCGCCGGTGTCGGTGTAGAATTCGTAGAACGCGTCCCAATGCGCCTCGGTGAGGTCGGCCCCGGTCAGGTGCTCCACCGTGATGCCGGGCGACAGCGCGTCGCGCCGCTCGCGCTTGATGCTCTTGCGCTTGCGCGAGGCGAGCGCCGCGAGGAAGTCGTCGAAGCCCGCGTAGCCGGCGTTCTCCCAGTGGAACTGCTGGTCGGTGCGCTGGAGGAAGCCGGCGGCGCCCGCCCGCTCCCATTCCGGCTCCTGCATGAAGGTGACGTGGATCGAGGAGGCCTTGGTCTCGGACCGCAGCGCCCGCAGGCCGGCGACCAGGGCGGCCGTCGCGGTCTCCGGGTCGGCGCCGGGCGCGATCAGGAAACGCGGGCCGGTGACGGGGGTGAACGGCACGCTCACCTGCAGCTTCGGGTAGTAGCTCCCGCCGGCGCGCTCGAAGGCGTCGGCCCAGCCGTGGTCGAAGATGTATTCGCCCTGGCTGTGGGATTTCAGGTAGCACGGCACGACCCCGAGCAGCGTGTCGTCGCGCTCCACCGAGACGTGCAACGGAAGCCACCCGGTCCGGCGCGAGACGCAGCCCGAATCCTCGAGGGCCGAGAGGAAGGCGTGGCTGACGAAGGGGTTGTGGGTCTCGTCGCCCGAGCCCAGCGTCTCGGCCGACGTGGCGCAGGCGTCCCAGGCCGCGGCCCCGATCTCCTTCAGGCCGGCGAGCGCGCGGACCTTGAGCAAGGTCTCGGAGGTCGCAGGCTCGTGCGGAGCACCCGGTTTTTCCATGCACGACAATCTAGCCCGCCGGACAGGGGGGACAAGGCGGAGGCGTGCATCCTGCCGTCGCAGCGTGGGGCATCGCCGTCTTCCGGTCTTGCCAAGCCGCTCACCACCTTCCAACGGTCCGCATGGGAATCGACGGTCCCCTGAGAGTCGAGCCAATGCGCCTCAGCCACCCGCTCGCCTTCCGAAGGCGGACGCCGCCGGATGATTTCATCGAGGATCATCCGATCGAGATGTCGAACCTCGACGAGGCGGACCCGCATGTGCCGGGCACGATCTTCGCGTCGACGGCCCTCGGCTCGCACGGCCCCCAGGTGAAGTGGTATCCCGACCGTGCAGGGCGGACGTTACCGTGCCTCATCGTCTCGATCGGACCGAATCCGAGCGTCCGTGACGATTTCCTGCCGCCAATCGTGTCACGGGCCGCGGCCCCGAAGGTCATCGCGTGGGTGCGACCCAACCACGTCGCCCTGCTGGACTTCTGGACGAACGGCGCATCCTGGAACCGCCGTGAGGTCGCCGCCTTCCTCGATGGGCTGCTTCCCCCTCCCTGATCGAGCCTTGCCCTAATCGAACCCTGCCGTGACCGAACGGATCAGGCCGAAAACCCCTCGAACACCATCTGGTCGGCATGCATCTCGGCGAGCCGGCGCTGGTCCGGGTTGCGCACCGTCCAGGCCATCACCGGGAGATGGCCGAGCACGCGGGCGAGATGCGTCGCGGCGCAGGGCAGGTCGTCGACCCGCCAGGACACGAAGCCGGGCCGCGTCTCCGCGATGTGCAGCAGGTCCGAGAGCCGGCGCCGCGCCGAATCGGTGAGGCCGGCATAAGCCGGGTCGTCCTGGTTCGTCTCGCCGACGATGCCGCGCGGGATCGTCTCGGGTACCAGCCCGCGCAGCGCCGCGACCACCTGCGGGTCGAAGGATTTCACCGCCACCGGCCCGGCGTATTCGCACAGGATGTCCGCGACCCGGCGGGTCAGGGTGAGGTCGCCGGAATAGGACGACTTGATCTCGACCACGAGCGGCGTCCGCCCGGCGATCTCCGACAGGAAGGCCGGCAGCGTCGGGATGGTCTCCGCCGTGCCCGCGACCGTCAGGCGAGCGAGGTCGGCGCCCCGCATCGCGGCGACGGGGTCGGCGACGCCCGTCAGCCGCCCCAGCGCCGCATCGTGGAACACCATCGCCTCGCCGTCGGCGCTGATCTGCACGTCGCACTCGATGGCGTAGCCGCCGGCGATCGCCGCGCGGGCGGCGGCGACCGTATTCTCGGGGCGGCCCGCCGCGCGGTCGTGCAGGCCGCGATGGGCGATCGGCCGCGCGACGAGCCAGGAGATCCCGGCGGGCCGGCCCATCACCGCACCTCGAACATCGCCTCGACCTCGACGGCGGCGTCCAGCGGCAGCTCGGCGACGCCGACCGTGGAGCGGGCATGGCGGCCGCGGTCGCCCAGCACCGCGACCATCAGGTCGGAGGCGCCGTTCATGATGCCGGCGAGACCGGCGAAGCTCGGCACGCAGTTGATGAAGCCCCCGAGGCGGACGCATTGCACCACCCCGCGCTCGAGGTCGCCCACCGCCGCCTCGACCTGAGCCAGCACGTTGAGCGCGCAGAGCTTGGCCGCGGCGATGCCGTCCTCCGCCGAGACCTCGGCGCCGAGCTTGCCGACATGCGCCGGCCCGAGCTTGCCGTCCGCCCCGAAGCAGATCTGGCCCGAGATCACCACGAGGTTGCCGGTCCGCACGAACGGCACGTAGTTCGCGACCGGGGCCGCCGCCTTCGGCAGGGCGAGCCCGAGGCTCTCGAGGCGTTCCTTAACCGTGCTCATGGAGCGATTCCTCTGGTTCGTCGTCGGCGATGCGCGGGTTCTGGAGCACGGGCAGCACCTGCCGCGCAAGCGGCCCGTGCGAGGCATGTCGTAGGCAAGCCGGCAAACGACGCCTGTTTTGCAGGCATGTCCGGCACGAAGGCCGGCCCCATCATTGACAGCGCGGCCTCGTTTCATAGTAATCGCGCGCGTGCCGCCCCGGTGACGAGGCGGCACTTTCGTTTTTGCACGCAGGGCACACGTCCTGCACGCAACCTTCAACGCTGGGTCGTCGCCCGGCACGCCGACACGGAGACGGGATCGTGACATCCGCCCTTCTGCCGACCTATGCCCGGGCCCCCATCGCCTTCGAGCGTGGCGAGGGCGCATGGCTGGTGGCGCGCGGGGGCGAGCGATACCTCGATTTCGGCGCCGGCATCGCGGTGAACGCGCTGGGCCACGCCCACCCGCACCTCGTCGAGGCCCTGACCACCCAGGCGCAGAAGCTCTGGCACACCTCGAACCTGTTCGAGATTCCCGACGGCGAGCGCTTCGGGCAGCGCCTCGTCGACGCGAGCTTCGCCGACGTCGCCTTCTTCTGCAACTCGGGCGCCGAGGCCAACGAGGCCGCGATCAAGATGGCGCGGAAGTACCATGCCGCGGGCGGCCACCCCGAGCGCTACCGCATCGTCACTTTCGAGGGCGCGTTCCACGGGCGCACGCTGGCGACGCTGGCCGCCGGCGGCCAGCAGAAGTACATCGAGGGCTTCGGCCCGAAGGTCGACGGGTTCGACCAGGTACCCTTCGGCGACCATGCCGCGCTGCGCGCCGCGATCGGCCCGGAGACGGCGGCCGTGATGATCGAGCCGATCCAGGGGGAGGGCGGCGTCCGGCCAGTGCCGCCGCAATGCCTGCGGGGCCTGCGCGAGCTCTGCGACAAGCACGGCCTGATGCTGATCATGGACGAGGTCCAGACCGGCGTCGGCCGCACCGGGCGGCTGTTCGCCCACGAGTGGTCGGGCATCGCCCCGGACATCATGAGCGCGGCCAAGGGCATCGGCGGCGGCTTCCCGATGGGCGTGTGCCTGGCGACGCACGAGGCCGCCCGCGGCATGGTCACCGGCAGCCACGGCACCACCTTCGGCGGCAACCCGCTCGCGATGGCGGTCGGCAACGCCGTGCTCGACGTGGTGCTGGCCGACGGTTTCCTCGATCACGTCCGGCAGGTCGCGCGGGTTCTGACGCAGAAGCTCGGGGCCCTTCGCGACCGCTATCCCCACGTCGTCACGGCGATCCGCGGCGACGGCCTGATGCTCGGGCTCAAGCTCGGCGTGCCCAACACCGCGTTCGCGGCCGCCGCGCGGGCCGAGCACCTGCTGGTGATCCCGGCGGGCGACAACGTGGTGCGCCTGCTGCCGCCGCTGATCGTCACCGAGGCCGACGTGACCGAGGCCGTCGCGCGCCTCGAAGCCACCGCCGCCGCGTTCGACGGCGCGATGCGCGGCGCCGCCGAGTGATCCTTCCTCGGCTCCCGAAGGCGGAGCCGCCGACCGAACCCGGACATGATGTGTTGAGATGACTGCCCCAGCGAACGGCCAGAGCAGCGGCCAGACGGCCGGCGCGAGCGCGCCCCGCCACTTCCTCGACCTGTCGGACTTCTCCGGCGCCGACCTGCGCCGGGTGCTCGACGCGGCGGCCGCGATCAAGGCGCGCCGCCGCAAGGGCGAGGTCGCCGTGGAGCGCCCGCTCGCCGGCAAGAACCTCGCGATGGTGTTCGACCGGCCCTCGACCCGCACCCGCGTCTCGTTCGACGTGGCGATGCGCGAGCTCGGCGGCGAGACGCTGATGCTGACCGGCTCCGAGATGCAGCTCGGCCGCGGCGAGACCATCGGCGACACCGCGCAGGTGCTCTCCCGCTTCGTCGACGCGATCATGATCCGCATCCTCGATCACGCGCTGATGCTCGAGCTGGCCGAGAACGCCACGGTGCCGGTGATCAACGCGCTGACCAAGCTGTCGCATCCGTGCCAGATCATGGCCGACGTGCTGACCTTCGAGGAGCATCGCGGGCCGATCAAGGGCCGCACAGTGGCGTGGTCGGGCGACGCCAACAACGTGCTGACGAGCTGGGCGCACGCGGCCGCACGCTTCGACTTCACCCTCAACGTCGCCTGCCCGCCCGAGCTGGCGCCCCCGCCCGCGCTGATGGCCTGGGCGCGCGCCGAGGGCGCCCGCGTCAACGTCACCACCGACGCGTTCGCCGCCGTCGAGGGGGCCGACGCGGTCGTGACCGATTGCTGGGTCTCGATGGGCGACGAGGACGAGAGCCACCGCCACAACCTGCTCAACCCCTACCAGGTGAACGCCGAGCTGATGCGCGCCGCCGCCAAGGACGCGGTGTTCATGCACTGCCTGCCGGCCCATCGCGGCGAGGAGGTCACCGCCGAGGTGATGGACGGCCCGCAATCGGTGGTGTTCGACGAGGCGGAGAACCGCCTCCACGCCCAGAAGGGCATTTTGGCGTGGTGCCTGCGGGCGAACGGGCTCTGAGCGGACGGATCGCCGAGGCCGTTCGGACGCAGGACCCGTGAGGTCCGCGGGCCTTGACCGTATGAACATCGTGTATACGTTCACGGCGTGAGATACCGATCCCGACCCGGTTGTGAGAGGCTGTCGCCGTGAGCATCGATGGGCTGAGCAACGTCCCGGTGCGGCGCGGGACGACGATCAACCTACGCGTCGAGGCCGAGACGCGGGACCTGATCGATGACGCCGCATCGGTGCTCGGCAAGACGCGGACCGAGTTCATGATCGACACCGCGCGTCATCACGCCATCGACGTGCTGCTCGATCAGCGCCTGTTCGTCCTGGACGACGCGCGGCATGCCGCGTTCGTCGCGGCCCTCGACGCGCCGCCGGTTGCGAGACCGAGGCTGAGCGCGCTCATGGAGAGGAAGCCGGCCTGGGAGCGATGATCGGCCCGCCGGTTCCGCTGGGTCCGGAGCACGGCCTCGATGGGTTCTCGTGCGGCAAGCCGGTGCTCGACGATTGGCTGAAGCGGCAAGCACGCCGCAGCGAGGGCCGGTTCGCCCGGACCTATGTGATCTGTGCGGACGGCACGGTGGTGGGTTATTACTGCATCTCCGCGGGAACGGTCGCCCGGGCGGATGCTCCGGGACGGATTCGACGCAACGCGCCGGAGCCGATCCCGGTCTCGATTCTGGGTCGGCTGGCCGTGGATCGGCGTTGGGCCGGGCGTGGGCTCGGTGCCGACCTCCTGGCCGATGCACTGCGCCGGATCGCCAATGCCGCCGAGGTGATCGGCATCGGCGCCGTCCTGATCCACGCGCTCGACGACCAGGCGCTGACATTCTACCGCAGCCGGGCGGAATTCCTCGCGTTCCCGGACAACTCGCGCACCCTGTTCCTGCCGATCGGCGCGCTGACAGACAGACGATGACGACCCGAACGCTTCCAAGCCGAACGTTTCCAGGCCAATTGCTTCCAGGATCGAATTGAGCACCATGACCACCGGACACGACACCACCCCGATCAACGAAGGCAACGGTCACGACGGCGCCGACGACTGCGTGCTGCCGTTCTCCGTCGAGGCGCTCGACGTGCGCGGGCGCGTCGTCCGGCTCGGGCCGTCCGTCGACACGATCCTGCGGCGGCACGGCTACCCGGATGCGGTGGCGCGCCTGCTCGGCGAGGCGGCGGCGCTCACCGTGCTCCTCGGCTCGTCCCTGAAGTTCGAGGGCCGGTTCCAGCTCCAAACCAAGACCGACGGCCCGGTCGGGATGATCGTTGTCGACTTCGAGGCGCCCGACCGCCTGCGCGCCACCGCCCGCTTCGAGGCGGAGGCGATCGCGGCTCTGGGCACCGGTCCGCACAAGGCCGCCGAGTTGATCGGGCAGGGGCACCTGGCCATGACCATCGACCAGGGCTCGGCCGCGAGCCGCTACCAGGGCGTCGTCGCGCTGGAGGGACAGAGCCTGGAGGAGGCGGCGCACCAGTATTTCCGCCAGTCCGAGCAGATCCCGACGCAGGTGCGCCTCGCCGTGGCCGAAGCCTTCGAGGACGGGCAGAGCCGCTGGCGCGCCGGCGGGCTGCTGGTCCAGTTCCTGCCGCAGTCGATCGACCGGGCCCGCCTGGCCGACCTGCCGCCGGGCGACATCCCGGAGGGCCGCGTCCACCTCGACGAGAACGGCACCCAAGAGGACGACGCCTGGGTCGAGGCGCGCGCCCTGGTCGGCACGGTCGAGGACCACGAGCTCGTCGACCCGGCGGTCTCGAGCGAGCGGCTGCTCTACCGGCTGTTCCACGAGCGCGGCGTGCGGGTGTTCGAGGCGCAAGCGGTGCACGAGCAGTGCCGCTGCTCTCGCGAGCGGGTGATGGGCATGATCCGCTCGTTCTCGCCCGAGGAGCGCCGCGAGATGGTGGCCGACGACGGCCGCGTCGTCATCACCTGCGAGTTCTGCTCGCGCCGCTACGACCTCGACCCGGCGGAGGTCGAGGCGGAAGTGGGCGGCACGCCGAAGCAATAGAACGCCGCGCCGACGCGACGACGGCCAAGCTTGATCGAGCGATAGACTGAACTTCAGTTCATAAAAATCAGTTTCGAGGCGTGAAACGGTTTTCGAACCTTCGGCGTTTCGATGCTTCCAAGAACGTCGGAGGAAGCATCCTGAAAAGGATCGCCATCGGGCTCGCAGCCCTGCTGCTCAGCACGTCGGTCTACGCCCAAGGCGCGGCCGGAAACGCGGCCGGCGCCGGGCCGGGCCGCGCGAATACAGGTTCGACGGACGCGACCGGCGGACGGCCGGGCAGCGACCGCGCATCGGGCGCGTCGTCCGGCGGCCGGATGTCGGACACGCGGGGCGAGGCCCGGAACACGACCGCGGGGAACGGAACCGGCGGCCGCGAGAGCGGCCTGCAGGCCGGGCGGTCCGATCGCCAGGGCGCCGATCGTGCAGGAGCCGATCGTGGAGGAGCCGATCGTCAGGCCGCCGGCCGCGACGACCGGCGCGGCGCGGATCGGGCCGAGGGCCGCGGCGGCAATCGTGACGGGATGCACGAGAGCCGCGACCGGGCGGAGCGGAGCGGGCGCGAGGCGCGCAGCGAGCGGCGCGAGCCCCGCACCGACTTCCGGTCCGAGCGGGTCAGCGGCGGCTTCCGGCGCGAGGGCCGGTTCGTGGTCGTCGGCGGCCAGCGCGTGGTGTACGGCTCGCCGGAGTATCGCCGCCTCGTCACGGTCGAGCGCCGGGGCGGCCCGCGGGTCCGCTACGTCACCATCCGCGGCCACCGCGTGCTGTACGGATCGCCGGAATACCGTCGCCTCGTCACGGTCCGCGAGACCGGTCCGCGCGAGCGCTACGTCACCATCCGCGGGCAGCGGGTGCTGTACGGATCGCCCGAGTACCGTCGCCTCAGCGTGACCACGACCGAGCGTCGCGGCAGCAGCGTCGACGTCGGCTTCCGCGGGCAGGATCGCACGGACGTGCGGACCCGCTCCACCCGGACCGAGACCCGCGACGATCGCAGCTTCCGCAATGCCGACCGGCGCAACGCCGGCGAGCGCGACACGGGCGCCGACCGGGGATCCGAGCGCAACGCCGACCTGCGTCGGGGCCAGGATGCGCGCGGCGGCCAGGGCAGGGGCGGCATCCGCAACGCTTCGGAGACGATGGGCGGCGGCAAGAGCGAGGACAGGGGTGGCGCCAACGGTGGCGTCAGGAGCGGGCGCGATGCCGGCATGACCGGCGGCTCGCCCGAGCGCGGCGGCGCGGGTGCCGCCACCCGCAACGGCCGCGACGGGGGCGGCGCCGGTCGCAATTGATCGGTCCAGTCGTGCGAACGGGGAGGGGCCGGCGACGGCGCCTCCCCGACCCGCCGCGCCGGTCAGCTCTTGAGCACCGGCTCGGCGATGTCGACGGCATGGCGGCCGGCGAGATATTCCGGCTGGAACAGGCACATCCGTACGGCATCGCGGTAGCGTCCGTTCATGAAGAACTCGTCCCGCAGGATGCCCTCGGGGCGGAAGCCGCAGCTCTCGTAGATCCGCACGGCGCGGGCATTGTCCTTGTCCACGTGCAGGTAGAGCTTGTGGATGTTGAGCACGCTGAAGGCGTAGTCCATCGCGATCCGCGTCGCCTGGCGGGCGAAGCCCCGGCCCTGAAAGCCCGGATGGATCGCGATCTGGAACTCGCAGCGCCGGTGCAGGTGGTTGATCTCGACGAGCTCGACGAGGCCGGCCGGATGCCCGTTCAGCGTCGCGATGATGAAGCGCCGCTCGGTCTGGTTGTGGATGTTGCGCTCGTAGAGCTGCGCCAGCTCGGCGAAGGACTCGTAGGCCTCCTCGAACCAGTAGCGCATGATGCTGTCGTTGTTGTTGAGCTGATGCACGAACATCAGGTCCTCGCGCTCCAGCGGGCGGAGCTTGACCCTGTCGGGGACGGTCTCGTTCATGCGGCGCAGGCCTCGATCAAGCGGCGGAGGAACGCCTCGCCCTGGCCGAGCGCGGCCAGCGTGATGAACTCGTCCGGCTGGTGGGCCTGGTCGATCGAGCCCGGCCCGCAGACCACGGTCGGGATGCCCGCCTGCTGGAAGCGCCCGGCCTCGGTGGCGTAGGGCATCGACACGGTGCGGTTGCGGTTGGCCAGCCGCAGCGCCAGCCGCTCGGCCTCGGAGCCGGGCTCCGGCAGCAGGCCGGGGATCGCGATCTCCTCGACGGTCTCGATCCGGCCGAACGCGCCGTAGCGGTTCAGGCGCTCGCGGGTCACCGCCTCGGCCTTGGCCTGGAACAGGCGCGGGATCTCCGCCATGTCGAGGTCGGGCAGGCCGCGGAACTCCCAGTGGAAGGCGCATTCCTTGGGCAGGATGTTGCGGGCGGTGCCGCCGTGGATCGTGCCGACATGCACGGTGGTGCTGGGCGGATCGAACCGGCCCGACGCGTCGCCCCGGGCGATCATCCGGTCGGCGATGGCGTTCAGCCCGGAGACGAGGTCGCAGGCCGCCATCACGGCGTTGGCCCCGAGCATCGGCTTGGCCGAATGCGCCTCGTGGCCGTGCACCGTGGTGTGGAAGGTGACGATGCTCTTGTGCGCGTCGGCGACCTCGAGGTCGGTCGGCTCGCCGACGATCACCGCGCCCGGCCGCGGCAGGTCGACGCCGAAGCGGGCGATCGCGTCCATCACGCCGAGGCAGGTGGTCTCCTCGTCGTAGGAGAGCAGGATGTGGATCGGGCGCTTGAGGCCGGCCGCGAGGCAGTCCGGCACCAGCGCCAGGGCGGTGGCGCAGAACCCCTTCATGTCGACCGCGCCGCGGCCGTAGGCCCGGCCGTCGGCGACGTGCAGGGTGAATGGGTCGGCGGTCCAGGCCTGTCCCGCGACCGGGACGACGTCGGTGTGCCCCGACAGCACGACGCCGCCGTCGACCTGCGGCCCGATCGTGGCGAAGAGCGCGGCACGGTCGCCGGCCGCGTTCGGGATGCGGAGGTGGGGGACGCCCCAGCCGTCGAGATAGGCGGCGACCCAGTCGATCAGGTCGAGATTCGGCTTCGAGCTTTCGGTGTCGAAGCCGACGAGGTGGGCGAGGATGTCGAGCGGGGTCAGCCGCTCGCCGGAACCGGGCATCGCTTGGTGTCCTGGGCGGGCCGCCGGCCTGCCCGGCTCGAATCAGTGCAGGCTGCGGCGGATATGCGGGCTGTCGAGCGAGAAGGCCGGGATCTCGGCCTCGAAGCTCTCGCCCGCGACCGTGGCCATGGTGTAGCTCCCCGCCATCAGCCCGTCCGGCGTGGTGAGCGGGCAGCCGCTGGTGTAGCAGAACGACTCGCCCGGCTCCAGCACCGGCTGCTTGCCGACGACGCCGGCGCCGCGCACCTCCTGGCACTCGCCGCGCCCGTCGATGATGCGCCAATGGCGGGAGCGGAGCTGCACCTGCTCGGCGCCGTTGTTCACGATCTCGACGGTGTAGGCGAAGAAGTACCGGCTCTCTCCCGGCGAGGATTCCTCCTCGACGAAGCGCGGATTGACGGTCACGCTGATCCCGCGCGTCTCGGCCTTGTACATCGTCCCTAATTGCCCTCTTCAGCGGCGCTCGAGTTCGGTCTAGCTCGGGTCTAGACGGCTCGAAGCCGCTTTTCGATGCGTCATTCAACGTGGTAGTTGCCGGAAGAATTCCCGTCAATTGCGGCGGAGTACGTCGCGGCGGGCGGCAGGAACGGGGCCGGCATGGTCGAAGCGTGGGTGTGCCATCTGAGGTCGCTTCGGCGCGGGGGGGACGTTCGGCTCTCGGCGGCGGCGCTCGCCCACGTGGCGGCCTGGGCGACGCTGCTCGCCCTTGCGGGCTTTTCCGCGTGGCGCGATCCGGCCGCCAACCTCCTGCCCGCGGCGGCGCTCGCGGCCGCGCTGATCCTCGACGGGACCGGGCGGATCGCGACGGCCGTCATAGCAGGCCGGGCGGGACCCGATCCGCGGCTCGCCGGCCTGCCCTCGCTGGTGCTCGGCGTCGGCGGCACGGTCGGCCTCGTCGCCGGCGCGGCCGCGCTGCTCGTGTTTCCGCGCGCGGTCCCGGTGCTGGCGAGCGCGCTCGCCGGCCTGGTCGCGATCGGCGCCCTGGCCCGGCTCGCCCTGATCCGGATCGTCCTCGCCCTGCCCGGCGACGAGCCCGCCGCCCTCCCGGCGGAGGCGCGCGCGACCTCGGTCCGGCCCTCCTTAAGCCGACGTTAGGCGCTTTGCTCGAAAACGGCCGATGGTGACGGCCGGACGGGACGCGCGAGAGACATGAGCACGACGCCGAGCCCTTCGGTCGAGACCAGCCCTTCGGTCGCGGCAGGCACCGCCACGGGGCAGGGCGCCCCGCGCGACGGCATCCTGTCGGGCGAGGGCATCGCCGCCCTGGCGCGGGCGGGCGGCATCCTGCCGGCCTCGGCCTTCGCCGCCGACCAGATCCAGCCGGCGAGCCTCGACCTGCGCCTCGGGGCGCGGGCCTGGCGCGTGCGCACCAGCTTCCTGCCGGGCGCGGCGCGGGCGGTCTCGGCCTGCGTCGAGCGGCTGGCGTTCCACGAGATCGACCTGCGGCCCGGCGCGGTCCTGGAGACCGGTTGCGTCTACATCGCCGAGCTGCAGGAATCCCTGGCGCTGCCCGAGGACCTCGCGGCGGCGGCCAACCCCAAGAGCTCCACCGGGCGGATCGACGTGTTCACCCGCGTTATCACCGACCGGGCGGAAGCGTTCGACCAGGTCGGGGCCGGCTATCGCGGGCCGCTCTACGCCGAGATCTCGCCGCGCACCTTCCCGGTCCTGGTCCGCACCGGCTCGCGCCTGTCGCAGATCCGCTTCCGACGCGGCATCGTGCGTCTGCGCGACGACGAGCTGGTCGCGCTGCACGCGCGCGCGCCGCTGGTGACCGCGGCGGCGCCGTCCTTCCAGGGGGGCGTCGCCGTCTCGGTCGATCTCGCCGGGTTCGACGGGCTGATCGGCTACCGGGCCAAGCGCCATACCGGCCTCGTGGACGTCGACGCGCCCGGGCGCCACGCGGCGGCCGAGTTCTGGGAGCCGCTGCCGGCCGACGGGTCCGGGTCGCTGATCCTCGATCCCGGCCAGTTCTACATCCTGGCCTCGAAGGAATCGGTGCAGGTGCCGCCCGACCACGCCGCCGAAATGGTGCCGTTCGACCCGCTCGTCGGCGAGTTCCGGGTGCATTACGCCGGCTTCTTCGATCCCGGCTTCGGCTATGCCGGCGCCGGCGGCACCGGCGCGCGCGCGGTGCTGGAGGTCCGCTCCCGCGACGTGCCGTTCCTGCTCGAGGACGGCCAGATCGTCGGCCGGCTCGTCTACGAGCGCATGGAGGCGGTGCCGCTGATGCTCTACGGCGCCGGCGCCGGCTCGAACTATCAGGCGCAAGGGCTGAAGCTGTCCAAGCACTTCGCCTGAAGCGCCCGGACTCAGTATCCCAGCGCGCTGCCGTCCTTGCGCGGGTCCGAGCCGGCCGACAGCATGCCGGCTTCGCGGTCGATCCAGATCACCTGCCCGCCGCCGAGGGGGAGGGGAGCGGCGACCGCGTCGTGGCCGCGGTCCCTCAGGCCGCCGACGAGGCCGGAAAGGCCGCCCTCGACCTCGAGCGTGCCGCCGTAGGCGAAGCTGCGCGGCGCATCGAGCGCCTCCTGCGAATCGAGGCCGCGGTCGATCAGGCCGGTCAGCAGCTCGACATGGCCCATCGCCTGGTAGTGCCCGCCCATCACGCCGAAGGGCGCGACCGCGCGGCCGTCCCGCATCAGCATGCCGGGGATGATCGTGTGCATCGGGCGCTTGGACGGGCCGATCGTGTTGGGGTGGCCGGCCTCCGTGCGGAACGACAGGCCGCGGTTGTGCAGCAGCACGCCGCTCGACGGCCCAAGGATGCCCGAGCCGAAGCCCTGGAAGATCGAGTTGATCAGCGAGATCGCGTTGCCGTCCCGGTCGACCACGCAGAGGTAGACCGTGTCCTTGTGCGCGCGGGCCGCGAGCTCGGCGCGGATCTCGGGATAGAGCACCGGCACCTGCGCGCGGGCCATGTCGATCGCCCCGTGGGCGGCCGCCTGCCAGGCGTCGGAGAGCAGGTGCTCGACCGGGATCGCCTGGAGCTCGGGATCGCCGAACAGGGCGTCGCGGTGGTGGTAGCCCTGCTTGCACGCCTCCGCGAAGAGGTGGACCCGGTCGAGGTCGGAGAGCCCGGCGACGTCGAAGGGCTTCAGCACGTTGAGCATCATCAGCGCCGCCAGACCCTGCCCGGCGGGCGGGCATTCGTAGACGTCGTAGCCGCGGTAGCGGGTGCTGATCGGGGTGACGACGTCCGGCGCGGCGCTCGCGAAATCCTCCAGGGTGTGGAGGCCGCCGCGCTCGCGCAGGCGGCTCACGAGATCCTCGGCCACCGGCCCCTCGTAGAAGCCGCGCGCGCCCTCGCCGGCGATCCGCCGGAGGGTCGCGGCCAGCTTCTCGAGCCGCACCACGGTGCCGACAGCCGGCGCCCGGCCGTCGATCAGGTAGGTCGCCGCCGCGTGCGGATCGCCGGCGACCCGGCCGATGCTGCGCGCCCAGTCCCACCCGACCCGCGGCTGAACGGGAAAGCCGTCCTCGGCCAGCCGGATCGCCGGCTGCAGCAGCTCGCCGAGGGAGCGGGTGCCGTGGTCCTCGACGAGCCTCTGCCACGCCGCCACCGCGCCGGGCACGGTCACCGCATGCGCGGAATCTGGCTCGATCGCGACGCCGTTCTCGCGGTACCACGCGTCGTCGGCGGCCGCCGGGCTGCGGCCGGAGCCGTCGATCGCGATCGGCACCGACGCGCCGTTGGGCGCATACAGGGCGAAGCAGTCGCCGCCGATGCCGGTCATCAGCGGGTCGACGACGCATTGCACCGCCACCGCGGCGATCGCCGCGTCGACGGCGTTGCCGCCCGCGCGCAGGGTCTCGATCGCCACCAGCGTCGAGGCCGGGTGCGAGGTCGCGACCGCGGCGTTGGCGGCGTAGACGGGCGAGCGGCCCGGTCCCTCGAAGTTCCTCATGGGCGATCCTCAGCTTCTCGTGACGACCCAGTGGCCGGGCGCGACCTCGACGAGGTCGCCGCCCTCGGCGATGGGGGAGGCGGGCCGGGCCTGCTCCGCGGCGAGGCGGGCGCGCTCGGCGGCCGGGTCGGGCACCGGCACGGCGCCGAGCAGGCGCTGCGTGTAGGGATGGCGCGGGTCGTCGTAGAGCGCGTCGCTCTCGGCCAGCTCGACGATGCGGCCGCGCCAGAGCACGGCGACCCGGTGGCAGAGATAGCGCACCATGCGCAGGTCGTGGGAGATGAACAGGTAGGACAGCCCGAGCTCGGCCTGCAGGTCCTGCAGCAGGTTGACCACCTGCGCCTGGATCGAGACGTCGAGCGCCGCGATCGGCTCGTCGGCGACGATGAAGCTCGGCTTGAGCGCGATGGCGCGGGCGATGCAGATGCGCTGTCGCTGGCCGCCGGAGAACTGGTGCGGGAACCGCCCGGCGAAGCGCGGCTCCAGCCCAACCCGCTCGAACAGCCCGGCCACTGCCGCGCGGCGCTCGGCCCGGCCCATCTCGGGCCGGTGCAGCTTGAACGCCTCGGAGACGTAGTCGCCGACGCTCATCCGCGGGTTGAGCGCGGCGTAGGGGTCCTGGAACAC
The DNA here is from genome assembly GCF_008039875.1 of Methylobacterium sp. WL119. Taxonomy (GTDB): domain Bacteria; phylum Pseudomonadota; class Alphaproteobacteria; order Rhizobiales; family Beijerinckiaceae; genus Methylobacterium. The sequence goes on from NZ_VRUU01000015.1 coordinate 64,376, forward strand.
GGTCTGGATGCGGGCGCGCATGCCGCGCATCGCTCGTGGCGAGAGCTTGGCGAGGTCCGTGCCCTCGAAGGCGACGGTGCCCGCGGTCGGCGGGTTCAGCATCGTCACGGCACGGCCGATGGTCGACTTGCCCGAGCCGGATTCGCCGACGAGCCCCAGCGTCTCGCCGGCGCGGATGTCGAAGCTGACGTCCTCGACCGCCCGGAACACCGAAGCCTTGCCGCCCCACCACGAGCGCAGGGGATAGTGCTTCGAGAGGTTGCGCACCGAGACGATCGGATAGTCCGGGGCCCGCATCACCGTGCCTCCTCCGCTTCGCGCGCCAGGATCGCCGGAAGGTCGTACCAGGCCGCGACGAGGTGGCCGGGCGCGGCGCCGGCGGCCTGGACGAGCGGCGGCGCCTCGGTGCGGCAGCGGGGAGTGGCGTAGGCGTTGCGCGGCGCGAACGGGTCGCCGGGCGGGGGGGCGCGCATGTCGGGCGGCGCGCCCTCGATCTGGCGCAGGCGCCCGCGCCCGGCCCGGCCGCGGGTGAGGTCGGGGAGCGAGCGCAGCAGGCCGAGGGTGTAGGCGCTGCGCGGGTCGGCGAAGATGTCGTCCACCGGCCCGCGCTCGAGGATGCGGCCGGCATACATCACCTGCACCGTGTCGCTGATGCCGGCGACCACCCCGAGGTCGTGGGTGATCCAGATGATCGCCATGCCGATCTCGCGCTTCAGCTCCTGCACCAGGGCGACGATCTCGGCCTGCACCGTGACGTCGAGCGCCGTCGTCGCCTCGTCCGCGATGAGGAGCTTCGGGCGGCAGGCGATCCCGATGGCGATCATCACGCGCTGGCGCTGGCCGCCGGAGAACTCGTGCGGGTACTGGTCGAGGCGGCCGGCCGCGTTCGGGATGCGGACGAGGTCGAGCAGCTCCCGCGCACGCCGGCGCGCCGCGCGGGCGTCGAGGCCGAGATGGATGCGCAGCGGCTCGACGATCTGCGCCGCCACGGTCATGCCGGGGTTGAGCGAGCTCATCGGGTCCTGGAACACGAACCCGATCTCGCCGCCGCGGACTTTTCGGAGCGCCTTCTCGGGCAGGGTGAGCAGGTCGCGGCCCCGGAACAGCACCTGACCGCCGGTGATCCGGCCGGGCGGCCGCGGGATCAGGCCGAGCATGGCCAGCACGTGCACGCTCTTGCCGGAGCCCGATTCGCCGACGATGCCCAGCGTCTCGCCCTCGCGGAGCGCGTACGAGACGCCGTTGACGGCGTGGACCGCGCCCCCGTCGGTGTCGAAGGCGACGGCGAGGTCGCGGACCTCGAGCAGGGGCGTTTCGAGACGCGGCATGTCGCTCATGTGCGGGCCCGCGGATCCAGCGCGTCGCGCAGCCCGTCGCCGAGCAGGTTGAAGCCGAGCACGGCGAGGAAGATCGACAGGCCGGGCCAGATCGCCATCCACGGCGCCTGGTCGAGGAAGTTCTTGGCGACGTTGAGCATCGCGCCCCAGCTCGGCTCGGGCGGCTGCTGGCCGAGCCCGAGGAAGGACAGGCTCGCCTCGGCGATGATCGCCGCGGCGATGGTCAGCGTCGCCTGGACCAGAATCGCCGGCACGATGTTGGGCAGGATGTGCACCAGCGCGATCCGCCAGGGCGGGTTGCCGACCGAGCGCGCCGCCTCGACGAACTCCTCCGCCGCCACTGCCTGGACCTGCGCGCGGGTGAGCCGGACGAAGGTCGAGGTCGCCGAGAGGCCGATCGCCACCATCGCGTTGGTCAGGCTCGGGCCGAGGAAGGCCGCAAGCGCGATCGCCAGGATCAGGAACGGGATCGCCAGGAGCGCATCGGTGAGCCGCATGATCGCGCCGTCGACCCAGCCGCCGGCATAGCCGGCGACGAGCCCGAGCGGCAGGCCGAGCGAGACCGCGAGCGCCACCGAGACGAGGCCGGCGCCGAGCGAGGCCCGCGCCCCGTAGACGATGCGGGCCAGCACGTCGCGCCCGACCTCGTCGCCGCCGAACGGGTGGGCCAGCGACGGCGCGGCGCGCACCGCGCCCCAATCGGTCGCCGTCGGGTCGTAGGGCGCGATCCATCCGGCGAACGCCGCCATCAGCACCAGCCCGACGACGATGGCGAGCCCGACGACGGCGCTCCGCCGCGCCCGCAGCCGGCGCCAGAAGGCGCCGAGCATGCCGGGCTCGCGCGGGAGGGTCACCGCTCGTCCCCCCGCCACGGAGGGGGGCGGCAACAGCGCGGCGGCGTCGCGATCCATCCCGCTCATGCCCGCCTCAGCTTCGGGTTGACCACGGCCGCCAGCACATCCGCCGCGAGGTTGAGGCCGACATAGGTGGCGGCGGTGCAGATCACGACGCCCTGCACGGTGGCGAAGTCGCGGTTGAACACCGCGTCGACCATCAGCTTGCCGAAACCCGGCACCGAGAAGATCTGCTCGGTGAGCACCGCGCCGGACAGGAGCTGCCCGAACTCGAGGGCGCCCAGCGTGATGATCGGGATCGCGGCGTTGGGCAGCGCGTGGCGCAGCACCAGGCGCAGCGGCGAGACGCCCTTGGCGCGGGCCGTGCGGACGTAGTCGGAGCCGAGCACGCCGAGCATCGCCGCCCGGGTGTGGCGCATCATCACCGCGCTGATCGCGTTGCCGAGCACGAAGGCCGGCATCGCCATCGCCTTGAGGTTCTCCCACAGGCTCTCCGAGGGCGGGACGTAGCCGGAGGCCGGCAGCCATCCGAGCTGCACCGAGAACAGCAGGATCATCAGGATGCCGAGCCAGAAGTTCGGGATCGACAGGCCCCAGAGCGCGACGCCGTTGGCCAAGGTGTCGGCCCAGGTGCCGCGGCGGGCGGCCGAGACGATGCCCATCGGCACGCCGATGGCCAGGGCCACCAGCATGGCGAGGCAGGCGAGCTCGAGCGTCACCGGCAGCTTCTCGAGGACGAGTTCCGAGACCGGCTTCTGCAGGCGGATCGACTCGCCGAGGTCGCCGGTCAGGACGCCCGCCGCCCAGTAGCCGTAGCGGACGGGGAGCGCCCGATCGAGGTGATACTTCTCGCGGATGAACGCGATCACCTCCGGGTCGCGCTCCTCGCCGGAGAGCGCGGTCGCGGTGTCGCCCGGCAGCAATTGCTGCAGGGCGAAGATGATCATCGAGGCGAGGACGAGCGTCGGGACCGCGAGCGCCAGGCGGCGGGCGAGGAAGCGCAGCATCAGTTCAGCTTGAGCCCGGTGAAGCGCGCCAGCCCGTCCGGGTAGGCGACGAAGCCCGAGAGCTTCTTGGTGTAGGCCCAGAGCAGCTTGCGGTGCAGCAGGTAGAGGCCCGGGCGGTCGTTCAGGACCCGGTCGGCAAGCTGCTTCCAGGCGGCCTGCCGCTTCTGCGGGTCGACGGTGCCGCGCTCGGCCTGGAGCGCCGCATCGGCCTCGGCGTTGCAGTAGCGGCTGTAGTTCAGCGGCGTCTTGCAGCCGAGGAAGCTGAAGGTGTTGCCGTCGGGGTCCGGTCGCCCGGACCAGGAATACAGGTAGGCCTCGAAGTTGCCCTTGTCGGCCATGTCGAGCAGCGTGGTGAAGTCGGCGGCCTGGATCCGGATGTCGAAGCCGGCCTCCCTGGCCATCGCCTGGATCACCTGCCCGACCTGCGGCGCCTCGCTGTTGGCGTAGACCGAGAGCGTGATCTGGGGTTTCGGTTGCCCGGCCTCGGCGAGCAGGGTCTTCGCCTTGGCAACGTCGCGCTTGGGCACCGGGTATTCGGTCACGTAGCTCGGGTGCTTGGGCGAGACCCACTGGTTGCCGGGCAGGAACTCGCCGTTGAACACCACCTGGTTGAGCGCGTTGCGGTCGATCGACAGGTCGAGCGCCTGGCGCACCTTCGGGTCGGCAAGCGGCGAGCCGGCCTTGGCGGGGTTCAGCAGGATCTCCTGGAAGCCGAGCTCGTAGACCGATCCGAGCGCGAGCTTGGCGTCGCGGCTGACCTGGGGGACGTCGGTCGGCGCCAGGCGCTCCAGCAGGTCGAGCTGGCCGGCGCGCAGGTTGGTCAGCCGCACGGTGGCATCGGGGATCGGGCGGAACTCGATCCGCTGGATCTGGATCTGGTCCTTGTTCCAGTAATCGGGAAAGCGCTCGACCACGATCCGGTCCTGCGGCACCCGCTCGACGAACCTGAAGGGGCCCGCGCAGACCGGCGCCGTCGAGAACCTGTCGCCGAGCCGCTCGGCGGCCTTGGGCGAGACCATCATCCCGGCCCGATCCGTGAACTGGGCCATCAGCGGCGCGAACGGCGTCTTCAGGTTGATCTTGAAGGTCAGGTCGTCGACCACCTCGACGGTGTCGATCGGCGCGATCTCGCCGCGGCGCTGCGAGCCCGGCATCTTGAGGTGCCGCTCGATCGAGAACTTCGCCGCCGCCGCGTTCAGCGGCTCGCCGTCATGGAACCTCACCCCCGGCCGCAGGTGCATGGTCAGGGTCTTCTCGTCGGGCGAAAGCTCCCATTGCGTGGCGAGCTGCGGCACCGGCTTCAGGTCGGGCCCGATGTCGACGAGCTTGTCGCAGAGCGCGGCGAAGACCATGCGGCTGGCGAACGTCCGCGCCAGCGTCGGATCGAGGGCGTCGGGGTCCTCCATCATGCCGTAGCGCAGGGTCTGCGCCGAGAGGACCGTGGACGAGAGCGGCAGGGAGACGAGCAGGCCCGCGATCAGGCAGGCGGCCGACAGACGCGACATCAGGACTTCCCGGGACGGACCAGAGTTTCGAGGTGGATGAGCGGAGCGTGGGCCGATGCACCGGATCAGGCAACCCCAAGCTGGCATTTCGCATTCCAGGCACCATCCGTGCCACCGACGGTTGCCGGTCGCTTCCGGGCGGCCGATCGGAGGCCGTATCGATCTCGATCCGCACGGCCTCGTCCTCGTCGACCAGACGGCGGCCGCCACCGACAGGCTCCGAGGCTCCGGTCGACGCCTCCGCGTGGTGCGCTGCCGCATCTGCGTGCCGTACGGGCACGACGAGACCGCCACCGCAGCCCTCCCAAAGACTCTGAAAGCCCTTCCACCCAGCATGGCCGGAAACGACCTTGGGAGGTCTCTGGATCGGTACACGCGGTTTGCCGGATCGCAGGATCGCAGCGCTTCGATCGACCCGTATCCTCGACCGTCCCCTTCGGGCTAGATCGAAAGGCGTACGCGGCCTCTCCTGAAAATCTGTCATCTCGTCGAGGATTCGGCCTACCCTCAAGCTGGAAGATCGACGTGACCCATTGCAAAGCTTGATCTGCTTTATTTCATGGTCACGCAATATAGAGCGATCATATTTCTTTCTAGATTGTCTTTCGTCTGCTCGAAGATGCGGACTCGGAGGTATCGATGTCGGTGACAGTCATAGTGCCAACCCATAACCGCGCCAAGTACATAGAGGCGTGCATCGGAAGCGTGTTGGCGCAATCCCACGAGGACTTCGAGCTGATCGTCGTCGATGACGCGTCGACCGATGGGACCCATGAGATCCTCGCGGCTCTCGCCAAGAAGGATGCGAGGATCCGTTTGTTGCGTCACCCGACGAACAGGGGCGGTCCTGCCGCCAGGAACTTGGGGCTGTCGCTTGCGAAATACGATCTGATTGCCTGCATGGACGACGACGACATCATGCTTCCGGACAGGCTGAAATCGCAAATCCGATTCATGGAAGAAAACCCGGACGTCAGCGTTCTGAGCTCGGCAGCATACATGATCGATGTCGACAACAAGATCGTCGGAAAGAGCGTCCCGACCATTGATATGGAACGTGGGCTTGCAAGAAAAGACCCGGGCCTCATCGTCAATATCATCCATCCGACCGCGATGTATCGGCGCGATGTCGTTCTCGGCTTGGGCGGCTATCGGAACTATCTTCTCGATGATCGAGACTTGTGGGGGCGAATGGCGACCGCGGGCTTCAAGATCGCCGTGTCGCCCGAGCCTGTCTTGATGCATCGCCGGCATAGCAGCATCATGACCACGCGGATCAACGAGATCTTCGAAAACGGAGATTTCATCGATTTCAACATGATCAGGCGCCTGAACGGCAACACGGAAATAAGCCTGGAACAATATAGGGAAATGCTTCACTCACAATCGATCTGGAAAAAATGCCTCAATTGGAGATTGAAGAAATCCGCTGTCGCTTACAGAATAGCGACCCTGCACTACAGCAGCGGAAATTGGCTTCCGTTCATGAAAAACCTGGCCGTAGCGCTTTCGCTCAACCCGTCAAAGTACGTCGTGCGAACGATCGCGAAAAAAGGGAAATACCTGCTCAGAAGATCGACCCCCAAGCATATTCTACCGGCTTGAGATAATCTTTGTTATAATAATTGAAGACGCCGGATCATGATGCATTATTGTGCTCTGCGCATCGCGCGGCGTCATTTCAGGCCCATATCTCAGTGCAAGCTACCGGAGATAAAATCGGTGCTGCCGACGGGCTATTTCACCTGAAGCATCGGAGCAGCTGACGGAGGCCGACATGCGCATCCTGGTGACCGGCGGCTGCGGCTTCATCGGCTCCGCCCTCGTGCTCCATCTCGTGCGCGACCTCGGCCACGACGTGCTGACGCTGGACGCGCTGACCTACGCGGCCAACCCGGTGTCGCTGGCGCCCCTCGCCGAGGATCCCCGCCACCGCCTGGTCGAGGCCGACATCTGCGACGCCG
>NZ_VRUU01000160.1 GCF_008039875.1 Methylobacterium sp. WL119
CCGCAGCGCGGCCCCGGCCCGTCGCCCCGGCCCTCGCCGGCGCCGCGCTGCGGCCCCGCCTCCGGCGGGTGGTCCTCACCTTCGAGTTCGATGCGCTCCATGCCCGCCACGCGCCCCATTCCGTCCACGAAAGTGCCGGCCTCCCACGCCGACGGGCGCCCTGTCGAGAGGTGCGCGGCCGAAACCTGGCAGTGCGCCGGGCGCATCGGCTCGCTGGGCGGGCGGCGGCTGGCGCTCGCGGTGCCGTCGCTCGCCACTGGCGCGGCGATCGCGTGGCTGGCGGCCGTCGCCTACCCGGCCCCGGCCGACCCGACCGGCGCCTGGCTCGCCCGCACCGTGCTGGTCCTGTTCGCGGTGGTGATGACCTGGCAGTCGTTCGTCGCGTGGCAGTACCTCTACGGCCTGATCGCCGCCGGCCTCGGCGCGCGGGCGAAATCCGCCCTGGAGCGCCGCTCGGAGACGGTGCCGGCGCAGGCGTCGGGCCTGTCGCGCACGGCGGCCGTGGTGGCGATCCACGCCGAGGACCCGGTGGCGGTGTTCGCGGCGCTGCGGGTGATGGCGCGCTCGCTCGCCCGCGACGCCGCGCGGGACGGTGCCCGCGACGAGTCCCTCGGCGGCGACATCGACCTTTTCGTCCTCTCCGACACCCGCGACGGCGCGATCGCGGCGGTTGAGGAGCACGAGTTCGCCCGGATCCAGGCCTGGCGCGAGACCGCCGGCCCCGGCATCCCGCGGATCCGCTATCGCCGCCGCACCGAGAACATCGGGCGCAAGGCCGGCAACATCGCCGAGTTCACCAGGACCTACGGCGACCAGTACGACTTCATGATCGTGCTCGACGCCGACAGCCTGATGACCGGCGCCACGATGCGCCGCCTCGCCCGGCTGATGGAGGAGAGCCCGGCGACCGGCCTGATCCAGACCGTGTCCTACGCCGCCGGCCGCGACACGCTGTTCGCCCGCATCCAGCAATTCGCGGTGCGGCTCTACGCGCCGCTGGCCCTGCGCTGCCTGGAGACCTGGCAGGGGCCGGACGGGAGCTACTGGGGCCACAACGCGATCCTGCGGGTCGCGGCGTTCGCCGACCACGCCCAGCTGCCGGTGCTGCCGGGCAGGGCGCCCCTAGGCGGCGAAATCCTGTGCCACGACATCGTCGAGGGCGGGATGCTGGCCCGCGCCGGCTGGGAGGTCCGCCTGCTGCCGGAGATGGGCGGCACCTGGGAGGAGATGCCGACGAACCTCGTCGACCTCCTCGGGCGCGAGCGCCGCTGGTGCCAGGGCAACATGCAGCACCTGCGCGTCCTGCCCTGGCCGGGCCTGCGCGCGGCGAGCCGCTGGCACCTCGCCGTCGGCATCGTCTCCTACGGGGTGCTGCCCTTGTGGATCGCCTACCTCGTCGCGGGGGCGTGGCTGGCCGCGCGCACCGGCGAGCTCGGCCTGCTCGGCTACGGGCTGACCGGCACCGGCGCCGCCGCGCACGGGCTCGCCGCGCTCACCCTCACGGTGCTGGCCCTGCCGAAGCTCCTGAGCCTCGGCCACGTGCTCGCCTCCAAGGCGCGGCGCGACGCCTTCGGCGGCACCCGCTCGCTGCTGGCGAGCGCGGCGCTCGAGCAGGGCATCTGGGTGCTGCTCTGGCCGGTGATGACGCTGTTCACCGCCGGCGCGGTGATCTCGACCTTCTTCGGCCGGGTGGTGCGCTGGGACGCCCAGGCCCGCGACGACCGCAAGGTGAGCTGGGCGGAAGCCTGCCGCCTGCAGGCCGACGCCCTCGTGGTCGGCGCGCTCGCCGGCCTCGCGCTGGCGCTGGTCGGCGACCCGTGGCTCGCCCTGTGGCTGTCGCCGGTGGTGATCGCGCTGCTGACGAGCCCGGCCCAGAGCGTGCTGACCAGCCGGGCCGATCTCGGCCGGGCGGCCCGCGCCCGCGGCCTGTTCCTCACCGTCGACGACACCGCCCAGGCGCCCGAGCTCGCCGACCTCGCCGGCAGCCGCGCCCTGCCGCCGCCCAAGCGCGCCCCCGTGCTGCGCGGGCCGCTCTGGGTCCCGGCCGCCGACGAGGCGTGACGCCGGACGGGGGCCGGGGCGGGCGTGCTGCGGACCCTATCCGCGCGCCGCCGTCTGCCCGACGGGCGCCCGCCGCATCAGCCGCGGGCGCCAGACGCCGAGCACCACGTTGGCGGTGGCGACGACCAAGAGCAGCCACAGGGTGTTGCGCTCCGGCCCGAGCGACTGGGCCAGCGTCGCCGGGTCGAGGCGGCCGGCCAAGGCCGCGGCGCTCAAGTCGGCCTCCTGCCGCATCGGCCCCTGGACGTAGACGAGGCCGCCCTCGAACATCAGCACGCCGGTGGCGAGCTTCGCCCAGGCCCAGGCCGCCCGGTGGAAGGCGCGCTGCGCCATGGCGAGGAGGCCGGCCAGCAGCGTCAGCGCCAGCGCGGGCAGGAAGATCCAGGTGGCGACCGCGCCCATCGCGCCGCGCATCAGCGCGTATCCGGCCCGGTCGGCCGGCGGCGGCACGAACGCCAACAGCACGAGCAGGCAGGCCAACGCCCCCATCAGCCCGACCGCGCCCATCGTGTGCAGGAACTTCAGGAGGCGTCGCACGGCGTTCCATCCTCCCTCGGGGCCGAGGCTCATGAGCTGCGGCGGCGACAGGGTAGACCGGGAATCGGGATCGCGCACGCGACACGCCGTCCCGGCCCCCGGCGGCAGGCAACGGACGGCCCGCTCACGGGTTGGCCCGGCATGACGAGCATCGCCATCATGATCGGAACGCCGACGGGGTCGAAGCTCCTGGCCGCGGCGAGCGAGCGGCAGGCCGCCCTGTCGGCCGAGCGGATCATCCTGCGCTGCCCGCGCGCCGCCCTGCCGGTGCCGCTCTGGGTCCAGTGCGCTGACCCGGCGATCTCGGCCCGGCTCACCACCTATCTCGGCGGCCTCCAGGCCGAGCTGATCGGCGTCCCGGCGGCCTGACGCCGGGCGGCGGGGCGGATCGAGATCCGGTTCGCGCACGCGACGGTGCCGCGAACCGGTGCGGCGATCTCCGCCAGGCTCTTGCGTTTCCCGATTCGCTCGGGCCGGTGGCCATGACGGGTTCGGTGGCGAGCCTTGCGGCATGCAAGCTTTGCCGGTTGCGCGGCCTATGCCCGAAGACCTATCCGGAATGGGCCATGGCCTATTTCGACCACGTGATCGATGGCGTGAGGCTCGACCTTGCCCATCTGGAGCCGCGCCGTCTGACGTTCTTCGTCGACAAGATCGGCCGTGCGCTGTCGATCGAGGTACGCTTCTCGAATCACTGCTTCACCGTCGGTTTCGACGACGAACGTCACGACCGCCAGCACCTGATCTGGGACCATCGGAGCCGTCGCGCATACGATCCCGCGCGGCACGAACTCTCTCGCCGATTGCCGGCCATCGTCGACGCTTTGCCGGGTGCCTCGGTCTACATGACGCCGACGGATCGGAACTACGTCTATCTCGCCAACGTCGTGCTGGCCGATGGCGCGTGCTATCCGATGTACTTCAGCCTCCGCCGGGCGGCGGCCGGGCATCGGCAGCAACTGCTCATCGTCGTCGAGAGCGCGTACCCGGTGCAGGATCGGCGGCGGGTGCTGGCCGGCACGACCAAGATCAGCTTCGCGGTCCTGTGCGCGAAGGTGTACCAGGGTGATCGGGTGCGGCCCCGGGCGCGGCGCTGAGGCATTCTCAAGCGCGGTGGAGCCCGGCTCGCGTGAGGAAGATGCGATCTCACGACAGGACCGCGCCCTTTCCGGCGGGCCGGCATCCACGGTTCGGGACGGCTCCGGACGTGAAAGGCCCCTCGCTCACGGGGAGGAGGGGCCATCACTCGCCGGGACACTTGGCTATCTCGCGTTGCGCGTGGACCGACTGCGGTTGCCCGTCGTCGGCGGCCTGGGGCTATCGCGGCGAGCCGCTCAGGCGATCCGTCCCCAGGCACGGAATAAGGCACGCGCAGGCCGGAATTTCAAGGTTTCCTCCCCCTCAAGGTCCCTCGCGGCCCTCCTGCAGCCGCTCGACGCAACGGTAGCCGACGAAGCATTGCCGCTCGTCGCGGGTGGCCTCGTAATCGGGCCGCGTCGTCTCCTCGATGGTGCAGAAGCCGCCGTCGCGCACGATCCGCAGGTAGGTGAGCGGGCCGGTGCTCATCACCACGGCGCCTGCGCGGGCGACGAGGCCCGCGGCGGCGGCGCAGGTGAGCGCGCGGGTGTCGGGCCGTCCCCCGCCCCCGCTCGGCGCATCATCCTGCCCCGTCGCCGGCCCCTGCGCCCGGGCCGGGTGGGCGAGGCAGGCGAGCGTCAGGGCGAGGGCGAGCCGGCGCCGGGCGGCGGGTGCGGTCACCGCAGCTCCTCGTGCCAGGTCCGCCCGTCGCGCTCGATCAGGGCGATGGCGGCGGTGGGGCCCCAGCTGCCGGCCGGGTAGGCGCGCGGCGGCTCGCGGCGGTCGGCCCAGGCCTTGAGCAGGCTGTCGGCCCAGGCCCAGGCGACCTCGACCTCGTCGCGGCGCATGAACAGGGTGGCGTTGCCGCGCACCACGTCCATCAGCAGGCGCTCGTAGGCGTCGGGGTAGCGCTGCTTGAAGGTCTCCTCGAACGAGATGTCGAGGTTGGTCGGCCGCAGGCGCATGCCGCCGGGGCCGGGATCCTTGGTCATCACCTCGAGCTTCATGCCCTCCTGCGGCTGCAGGCGGATGACGAGGCGGTTGGGCTCGCGCCCGAACGATTCCTCCGGGAAGATCGAGAACGGCGCGGCGCGGAACTGCACCACGATCTCGGACAGCTTCTGCGGCAGCCGCTTGCCGGTGCGCAGGTAGAACGGCACGCCGGCCCAGCGCCAGGACTGGACCTCGACCTTGCAGGCGACGAAGGTCTCGGTGCGGCTGTCGTGCCCGAGCTCGTTGAGGTAGCCCTCCACCGGCTTGCCGTCGACGGCGCCCTGGACGTACTGGCCGCGCACCGTCACGTGCTGCACGTCGCCCGCGGTGATCGGCTTGAGGGCGCGCAGCACCTTCAGCTTCTCGTCGCGCACCGAGTTGGCGTCGAGGTTGAGCGGGCTCTCCATCGCGGTGAGGCAGAGCAGCTGCAGGATGTGGTTCTGCAGCATGTCGCGCAGAGCGCCGGACGTGTCGTAGTAGCCGGCCCGGCCCTCGACCCCGACGGTCTCGGCCACCGTGATCTGGACGTGGTCGATCACGTCGGCCGTCCAGAGCCGGTCGAAGATCGTGTTGGCGAAGCGCAGCGCCAGCAGGTTCTGCACCGTCTCCTTGCCGAGGTAGTGGTCGATCCGGAAGATCTGCTCCTCGGGAAACACCTCGCCGACCGCGTCGTTGATCGCGCGGGCCGAGGTCAGGTCCTTGCCGATCGGCTTCTCGAGCACGACGCGGGATTTCGGGCCGACGAGGCCGAACTTGGCGAGGTTCCGGCAGATCGAGCCGTAGAGGTCGGGCGAGGTGGCGAGGTAGAACGGGCGCACCTGGTCCGGCCGCTCGTCGAGCTTGGCCACGAGCTCGGTCCAGCCGTCGTCGCCGGCGCCGTCGACCGCGACGTAGTCGAGATGGTCGAGGAAAGCGGCGAGCGTCTCCGGGTCGAGGTCGTCGGGGGCCACGAAGCGCTTCAGCGCGTCCTGCGTGCGGGCGCGGAACGCCTCGACCGCGAGCTCGGAGCGCGAGGCGCCGATGATCCGGGAGGTGGCCGGGATCTGGCCGTCCTTGTAGCGGTGGTACAGGGCCGGCAGCAGCTTGCGGGTGGTGAGGTCGCCGGTCGCGCCGAACACGACGTAGTCGAAGGAGGCGACGGGAATGATGGTGGCCAAGGGCTGCTCCCGGTTCGATGCGGCGGCGTGGCGGTCCGCCGGCGGGCGGCTCGCGCCGCCGGCCCGATCACACCCCGCGGCTTAGGCCTTTGCAATTGCTTCGCCAAGGTTCGCGACGGCTTCGCCGAGGAGCGGCCGAGAGGGGCGGCCGAGAAGGGCGGCGAAGCGGCGGGCGGGGACGGATGCGGCGGGTCCGGTGCCGTTAAGCACGTCGCTTAGCGAGATCTTCAAATGGGACCATCATCCTCACGGTGTCGCCGCCGGTCTTCGCGCGGTCGCACGCGGGTCTCCGGGAGGTCGGTCCGGCCATGCAGCAGGGTTACGAGCGGTTCGATCGCGACGCGGACTGGGAGGACGCGCGGCCCCGCCGCCGGAGCGCGATCGGGCGGGTGTTCGGGCTGCTCAAGCTCGTGCTGTTCCTCGCCCCGATCGCGCTGTTCGCGGCGAGCTACCTCGTGACCGATTGCGGGTCGCGCTCGGGCGGCGGCCTCGGCCAGCTGCTCAAGGCCGGCGCCTGCGCCCGCAACGAGATGCTGAACCGCGCCCTGTCCCTGCCGGACGACCTCGGCACCCTGCGCCGCGCGATGAACTGACCGCGCGCCGCGCACGGGACGGCCTCGGACGAGGCGACGCCCCCCGAGACACCCGCCCCGACGACGCGACCCGCGC
>NZ_VRUU01000161.1 GCF_008039875.1 Methylobacterium sp. WL119
AGCCGGCGGCGACGGCAAGGCCGGCGATCCGGTATCTGCGGCAGGCGGCAGGTTTGTCTTCTGTCACGTCGATCAGCCCTTGCGGTGTCTCGATGACTGGATCCCCGCCTCACGCAAGAGACGGAGATGGCGCGCGTTGTGCACCTTCCAGCCAAGCCCGCCCTGGGGGGACCTTATCGCACTCCACCCTTTCCAACCGCTGCCAGAGCCAGCCAACCCTCTGAATCCCAAGCGATGCGATATTAAAGCGACACCTCGTAGGGAGCACGTCAGAGGGGGGCAGCCGCAGTTGAGAGGTCCTGAGGCTACTCGATCAAAAGCTATCCGAACGCTACCTCGCTCTTGATCTTATACGGCGAGCCTCGTGGCCACATAAGACAGCTCGACGCATTGCATGGTATGATCGAATACAACGAGATCCGTATCTCAGTTCGTACGCAGCCATCAGAGTGCAATGTTTATTCTAAAATATTCGAAACGAATACAAAAGATAATGCACGGGCAATTTTATTCTACAAGAAATTTTTACTCGCTTGCATTGTAAAATTGTCTCACTATAAGTCGAATCAAAATGACCTATGAGCCAAATAATGTTTCCCTTCAGATATGTCTTGATCGCAATCACCGCAGTTTTACTTTTGACGATGTTGTTATATTGGACCGTCAGTGGACGATTGACCGATATCGTTAGCTTAATTATATTCCTGTATTTAGGATCAAATTTATTTTATCTGATATTTTCTCATCCAACGTTCAAGACGAGCGCATTTTTCCAGCGTGCCGCAACAGGCCTCGCATTCGCATCGCTCGAATTACGCCATCAAGCCAAGGAAGCTGAGCTTCGAGAGACCGAAGCCGAGAGGCTAAGGAACTTGGACGCTGGATCGAAGGACAACAAGCTCCGTGCGGCAAACGAGTTCTTGCAGTACATCCGCGAAAACCCGACGATCAAGAAATATTACGTTCTGGATCGCATTCCGGCTGCGGCCAGCGCTTTGGAGAACGGTGCGATTGCTGCACCGCCGACCGATCAACGCGCGATCACTTCGCCTCAGAGTAGCGTCGCGCCGGCGCCAGCGCCAAACCTAGCCAATCCACAGCTTGCGGTTAGAGCTCGAAGCCTATCGCCCAAAGGGCCAGACACCGCCCCACAAACCGCCGCGCCCGCTGGCAGCACGTCTGTTGTGGGATCAGAGCCCCGCCAGGGGACGGGCTATCCCTGAACAACGCGCTTCCGGTCTCATCGCAGCGCAGCAGCCCGTTCCACGATCCCAAGCCGACGCAGCCGAGCGCTGGTCACATGCACAACGGCGTCAACGCGCGTGACAGGCACAAGCCATAGCCATAGGCCCTCAGCTTTCGTAACAGACGGGGAACTTTCACCGCCAAATCCACGCCAGAAGGGTTTTAATTTTTCCCAGCCGGCAATGGAAAATGCCATTATCATGCAGGAAACACTCAGCGTGATCTCGCGTTGAGAAACCCTTAACCGCCTGCAGATAAGGTGGCCTGGGGACCTGGGAGGGTCGTGATCATGCACTGGGCTGCCGTCTGCCTTGCCGCCTATGCCATCGGCTTCGTCGAGTTCATGCGCCTGTGCCAGGACGCGCCGGTGATGCAGGACGAGCCCGCCGCGAACGTGGCCTAACCGCCCTTCAAGCGCCGTACCAACCCAGCAGCCAGATCAGGCCCCAGCCGATCGCGCCGATCCAGCCGATGACGACCACCAACACCATCGCCAGGATCAGGATCGAGCCGAACCGATCAAACAAGCGTCGGCCTAGACCGACCTTCTGAACAGACGGCGTCCGACCAGCTGTCTCGTTTTGCGGCAAATCCACGGCTCAGCCCTTTGTTTTAGACTGAGTAGCAATCCGCGCTCCGAAAGGGTTCCGCCAATCCTGCGATCGTCGCGTATCGTTTACACGACCCATGCTGCGGGCGTTGCCGGTATCAGCCCAAACTTTGCAACTGATGTTGATCAGGGCTTTGTCGGCTTTGACCGCCGCGGCACGCGATCTTCGTTCTGAGGTCTGAGCGTCTGCCGGCGCTGCCCTGCCGCGATGAAGCGACCGAGAAACAAGCCCAGCGGCAATGAGACGACGAACCAGCCCTTGAGAAGGCGCAACAGCGTTCTCACCCGTCCTCCGACAAAGACATAAACGTCCAGCACGCTGTCCCTGAGGGATCCTCAGCGCGGCAGGTGCGGGTCAAAGGCGGCGAATGCCGGTTGCCATGCGTCGCGCAATCCAGCCCGTCCCCCTCTGCCAGACCCGGTCCGGCATCCGGTAGACGGACTTTGCGACGTTGATGCTGCTTGCCAACACCCAGAACACGCCAGCCAAGGCGTGCAGCCACAGGCCAGGGGGCTCATCGGGCTCGGCTCGGTCGTACCAGAGCGGGTCGTTCTCGTCCAAAGCTGATCCCTCAGTGACGCAAACCGCCCGCGCCACGATGGCTTTAGCAAACCATTTACCAACCCGCCTGTCACCCGCCTTGCACAGCACGGGGGCCGCTGCCGCGCGGGTCGTGCACAAAGGCCTGCGGGCGGATCAGGTTTCGTTGCGCATCGGACGCATGAGCGCACCGAGCAGAAAGGCGAGCTGGGCGCAGAGCAGAAGCGTCACGCCTCGCCGCAGGCACGCACCGGCACTCAGGTGGAAGGCGTACACACCGTAGGTCACCTCGAGGGCGACGATCGGTACAAACACCACGGCGACCCAGATCGAGCCAAACCGACCCAGGCCGAGGCCGAGCAAGGTATTGAGCAGCAGGGCCTTCATCGCGCTGTCTCCGCCGGCCGATCACAGCCAAGGCCGGCGTCTACCCTGCACGCGATCGCAGCAGCCATGCCGCCACGAACAAGGGAGATCAGCGGCTGCCGCGTTGCGCCAGGACGGCCGGGATAGTGCGCAGCATGATGGCGATGTCGCGTCCGAGCCCCCAATGCGTGGCGTAGTCGAGATCCAGCGCCACCCGCTCGGCATACGAGCAGTCACTGCGCCCCGACACCTGCCACAGGCCGGTGACCCCGGGCGTGACCGAGAAGCAGGTGGCAAAGGCAGAGCCGTAGCGCTCGACCTCGGCCTGGACGATCGGACGGGGTCCGACGAGGCTCATCTCGCCCAACAGCACGTTCACGAGCTGGGGCAGCTCGTCGAGGCTGGTTTTGCGCAGCACCAGGCCCAACGGGGTGACCCGCGGATCGTTGGTGAGCTTGTGGGTCTCGTCCCATTCGGCTTGAGCGGCTGGGTTGGCCGCCAGGTGAGCGCGCAGGACCGCATCACCATCGGGAACCATCGAGCGGAACTTCAGGCAGCCGAAACGCCGGCCTTTCCGCCCAATCCGCATGTGCCGGAAGATCGGGGCCTTGCCGTCGCCGGCCCAGACGAGCAAGCCGAGGAGCAGGAGCAGCGGCAGCAGGAGGAACAGCGCGGTGCCGGCCACACTGATGTCGAGGCTGCGCTTGCCGAGGCGCTCCAGGCGCCGTGCCTGCCCGAGCGGAAGCACCGCCTGGCTGACGCTCTCGCTCAGATGCTGCGGTGCAAGGGCCGGCAGGGGGGTCGGATGGCCGGCCTCACGCAGCATGGTCGCTCTCCTCGGAGATAAGGGGCTTTGGATGGTTAAAAAGCGTTAGTGCAAACTCCATACCGCCATCGTTCTCACTACACAAGCGTGGCCTTGGGAGGCAAAATAGCGTGATTGCAATTTATCAAATGTGTAGTTGGCGAAACGACTATAGTATCACATTGCTGCCACAATGGAATTGAGAGGCATACGATCATTCTATCGAAGATTTAGAAGTATAGTTCCATAGAACAAAGTGAGTTGGAGATAAACCCGTGCTGATCGTTCTCTTGTGCGGTGCGATAGTTATGGCCGCGCTTGGGCTTTGGATCGGCGCGAGTTGGGGCTGGATCGGCGCAGTGCTCGGCGCACAGCTTGGTGCTGCCCTCGGGGTCATGCTCGCTGCCGCGTTCAAGCTTCGCCGCTAAAACTACCGACACGCTCGGTTATCCCGAAGCCAATCCGTCTCAGCGGCCACGCCAAGCTGCAGGTTGGAACAAAAACCTCCTCCCTCGACGTTGAGCGCTGACGTGAAAAAAGGCCTTGGATTGCCCGAGAGCCAGAACCGTTCCGCTCAGAGGCGTCTATCCTTGAAAAAACAGCTTGAACTAAACCGCTTGCGAGATCTCTCAAAATGATGATCCGTGGGCCTGAAATTTGTAAAGCTAACGGGTGCGGTCTATGTGAATGCCGACCCCGCAAGCACCTCGGTGATGGAAGAGGGCATACTTGTAAGGTCGTTTGGATGATCCACGCTATGTCGATCGCGATCGCGGCAGAGGCCCTTCTGCTCAGCTTGTGCCAAACTTCCTTCGGCGCGTCCGACATCACCATCGCTGCCATCCCCACGGGCAGGCTCTACGTCGTCGGAACCACCGAGCGTCCCCACCAGCAGGTGGTACTCGACGGCCAGTTCCAGACCGAGTCGGACGAGGCGGGGGAGTTCCAGTACGAGCTGATCTACCACCCGGCGCGCTGCATCGTGAGCGCCCTGATTGACGGCAAAGCCTACGAGGCCGTTGTCAGCAATTGCGGACAGCAGGGACCCGCGACTACATCCAGGTCTCCGACCTCGCCGAGTCGCACCGGGTCGCCCTCGACCACCTGCGCGCCGGCGGCGAGAGCCTGACGCTGAATTGCGGCTACGGCACCGGCTATTCGGTGCTCGAGGTGATCGACACGGTGAAGCGCGTCTCCGGTCGCGACTTCCCAGTGCGCCCCGCCGCCCCGGCGATCCGGCGCGGATCGTCGCCGAGGCGTCGCGGATCCGCGAGCAGCTCGGCTGGCGCCCGAAGCACGACGACCTCGACGCGATCGTGCGCCAGGCGCTCGACCGGGAAGACGCTTTGTCCAATCGCAACCAGTGTTGATCCGGCTAAGAGCCCGTCCGATAAGGGGCTGAGGCAGGGTTGAGTGGCCGGGATGGCGGTAATTCCAGAAAGGTGCTGAAGCCTGACCTGGAAGTGCCATGTGGACTCCGACCATTCGCCGGCAGCACAGCAGCGCCAACCTGCGCTACTAAACCGACCGGACAGATGTCGAGTGTGCGGCGATCGCACCTCTGATGCCAGAGCCGGCGCCATGTGGCCGCCCGCCAGTCTGGACGAGCGGGAGGTCATGAACGCCATCTTCAACGTGTTGCGCGGCGGCATCGCGTGGCGGCTGATCCCGAAGGACCTGCCGCTGCGTTCGACCACGTTCGGCTACTTCAGCCGATGGCGCGACGAGGGATTGTTTGCTCGCATCAACCACGACCTCGTCATGGCGGACCGCGAGCGTGTCGGACGAGAAGCTTAACCCACGGCTGCGGTGCTCGATAGTCAGAGCGTCAAGACCACCGAGAGCGGTGGGCCGTGCGCCTACGACGCTGGCAACAAGATCAAAGGCCGCGCTCAGACTCCCGGATCCAGTTCCAGAACGTCTCGCCCGAGCAGCCGATCTTGGCTGCAATCGAGGCAATCGCCGCCGATTGCAAGGCATGCTCGCTTTGGTGGTCCAGCACCATCCGCACCGCAAGGGCACGGACCTTTAGGGGAATACGGTGGGGTTCGCTTCGTCATCGCTCCACCCTCTTAAAAGTTGGAGCCTCCGGGAAACCCGGTGCGGTTCAGTTCTTGTGCACCATCGGTCTGGCTCGAGCCCAAACCAAGATTGGGCTCGCCAACCTCGCCTACAACCTCAAGCGCTTCCTCTGGTTCAAAATTTGACCGGTGGCGGCCTGAGGGACGCTCAGGATCGCCCCTGAGCCCGTTCACGACCACCGCCAAATTACCAGACCGCCAGTTCAATCACGCCAAAGCTGCGACTAGCGTCAAATTGACGGATAAACCCCGCAATTACGCAATTCTTCGAGATGTCCAAGCGCTCCGTCGGAAAAATCGGTTACATCCGCGCCATCGCCACGCGCTATGACAAGGATCCCGATAACTACCTCGCCTGCGTCAAAATCGCTACCCTGCGGAGCTGGAGCCGAACTTTATAGGCCCGCAACTTAACTTAAATGGGGTGCATAACTCGTTCAGCCATCGTCATAAGGCCAAAGATGCACTAACTTGGAGCCCAGACCGTTGAAAAACGACAGGTCAACCAGTTATGGTCGCCCTGCAATCAAATATGTGTTCGGGTTAAAAATAAATTTGGTCCGATCTGTGGAACAACTTATTCAAGGGTTAAGAATGTGATCGTCACACCTTTAGATGCAATTGCCATTGAAGAAAACTCCGGCGAATTAGTTTTCGTAGATTTTGATCATACAATGCTGGCGGAAAACTCGTCAGAATTATTCATACGCTTCTGTAAACCAATGTTTATTGCAGCAGTTATAGATTTTATTATTCGAAATCTTATTCCGTGGCGAATACTCCGAATTAAGCGGTGGTATAGCGT
>NZ_VRUU01000162.1 GCF_008039875.1 Methylobacterium sp. WL119
GCGACATGCTGTTCATGGCCGGCGGCGGGCGCACGACCCGGGTGCACGGGCCGTTCTGCTCGGATTCGGAGGTCGAGAGCGTGGTCGCCCACCTCAAGCGCCAGGGCCGCCCGGCCTACCTCGAGGCAGTCACCGCCGACGACGGGTCGGAGGATGCCCCCAAGGGGGCCGCCCAGGGCGCCGGCAGGGGCGGCGACGAGCTGGAGCTCGACGGCGCCGTGTTCGACCAGGGCTCGTTCGGCGAGGCCGGCGGCGACCTCTACGACCAGGCGGTGCAGGTGGTGCTTCGCGACAAGAAGGCGTCGACCAGCTACATCCAGCGTCGCCTGCAGATCGGCTACAACCGCGCCGCCTCGATCATGGAGCGCATGGAGCAGGAAGGCATCGTCGGCGGCGCCAACCATGCCGGCAAGCGCGAGATCCTGGTCGAGGCCGAAGGCTGAGGCATTCGGAAGGCGGGTGCGTCCGGAAGGCTGAGGCGTCCGGCACCCGCCGCCGATCCCGGCTGCGATCGGATCGTCGAGGCGGGCATCCCCGGCCGAGCCGGCACTGTCCACAGCAGAGTGCGACCGATCGCGGCGGAGTCGGCCGGGATCAGGAACCGCACCGTCTGAGGCCGGTTCCCCCGATCCGGACGCCAATCTGCCTCCGGCATCGGCAACCGTGCCGCATATTTCATCGTAGACGCGGGATCTCATGCTTTCCTACGCGGACAACCGCGGGTTTTCGCTCGCTCCGGACCTGTCATCCCTGCACGCGGCGCCGCTCCGGCTGCCACGGGACGATGCCGACCATCCGCTGGCGGCGGCGTTCCGGGACTTCATTCGGGCGCAGCCCTTCCCGTGCGTCGGCGCGAAGTCGGCGCTGTCGCGGGGGCGGATGAAGATCGTGGTCGCCCGCGACATCACCTCCGGCTGGGACGACACGCGCATCTACCCGGCGCTGCTCGCCTTCATCGCGCGCTACCGCGCCCAGCCCGACCTGTTCCAGAGCTTCGCCATCGTGTTCGAAGGGCCGGGCGACCTGTCCGAGCAGGCCTTCGAGGAGAACCTGTGGGCGCGGGCCCAGTCGCTCTCCGACAAGGACGGCTTCCTCGGCCAGGCCTACGACCGGCGCGTCTCGGCCGACCCGGAGGACGCGCACTTCTCCCTCAGCTTCGGCGGCGAGGCGTTCTTCATCGTCGGCCTGCATCCGGGCGCGAGCCGGCCGGCCAGGCGCTTCACGTCGCCGGTCCTGGTCTTCAACCTGCACGATCAGTTCGAGCGGCTGCGCGCCGAGGGGCGCTACGAGAAGCTGCGCGAGAACATCCTGGCGCGCGACGCGGCGTTCGCCGGCTCGATCAACCCGATGCTGTCTCGGCACGGCGAGATCTCCGAAGCGCGCCAGTACAGCGGCCGCGCGGTCGACGCCGACTGGGCCTGCCCGTTCAGCGGGCGCACGAAGGGCGGCTCCGATGTCTGAGCCGCATCCGTCCTGCGGCCGTCACACCATCGCGCCGCGCTCGGGGACGGCCTTCACCCTCGACAAGGGCCAGTTCCTGGTGGTCACCGACCCGCAGGGCGAGCAGGTCGCCGACATGCTGGCCTTCCGCCGCGACGACCTCGACGAGGTGATCTCGTCGGGCCGGACGCTGGACTATGCCAGCCGGATCTACCTGACCACGGGCGACCCGCTCTACTCGAACCGCTCCAACGTGATGCTCCGCATCGTCGCGGACACGGTCGGCCGGCACGACTTCCTGCTGACGCCGTGCTCGGCCGACACCTTCCGCATCATCTACGGCGACGCCGAGCCGCACCGCGGCTGCTTCGGCAACCTCGCGGCCGCCCTCGAGCCCTTCGGGATCGGGCCGGACCGGATCCCGGTGGCGTTCAACGTCTTCATGAACGTGACCGTGGACGGGAATACCGGCGGGCTGAAGGTCGAGCCGCCCCTGAGCCGCGCCGGAGACAGGATCGTGTTCGAGGCGATGCAGGACCTAGTGATCGGGCTCACCGCCTGCTCGGCGCTGCAATCCAACAACTTCGCCTTCAAGCCGATCCAGTACGAAATCGTGCCGTCCTGGCCCCCGGCGTCCTGACGCCGGGCGGGAACCGTGCGCGCCATCGTGCGTCGCCCTCCGGCGGTCAAGCTCGGCCGCCGGAGGGCTTCGCCATGACCATCTCGATCTCGCACCTGCAGCCGGCTATCGCCATCCTGGCCGGGATCCTGATCCTGATCGCGCCGCGGCTGCTGAACTACATCGTCGCGATCTACCTGATCGCCGTCGGGGTGATTGGCCTCGGCCTGTTCCGCGGTCTATCGTGACGCCGTCAGGCCCGCTCGCGACTGACAATGAACGCGGAGCGTCACATGCCGGGTGACCCGGCGCGCGGACGTTCATCTTGCGTTGCAACACGGGATGGTCCAACCCGCACCGATGGGCCCGAGGGGCCCGAGGGGCCGGCAAACCCTTCGACGCCGGCTTCCTTTGACGCAAGATCCTTTTGACGCAAGACCCTTGGACGCGAGTCCTCTTGCACGACGGACGGAATCGATATGACGAGCGGCACCGCGAAGTGGGTCTACACCTTCGGCGACGGCAAGGCCGAGGGCAAATCGCAGATGCGCGACCTGCTCGGCGGCAAGGGCGCGAACCTCGCCGAGATGTCCAATCTCGGCCTGCCGGTGCCCCCCGGCTTCACCATCACCACCGAGGTCTGCACCGCCTACTACGAGAACGGCCAGACCTATCCGGCCGAGCTGAAGGCGCAGGTCGCCACCGCCCTCGAGCAGGTCGGCGCGATCACCGGCAAGACCTTCGGCGATGCGGCGAACCCGCTCCTCGTCTCGGTGCGCTCGGGCGCCCGCGCCTCGATGCCGGGCATGATGGACACGGTGCTCAACCTCGGCCTCAACGACGCGACCGTCGCCGCGCTCGCCGAGAGCTCGGGCGACCCGCGCTTCGCCTACGATTCCTACCGCCGCTTCATCACCATGTACTCGAACGTGGTGCTGGGCGTTGAGCACCACGCCTTCGAGGAGGCGCTGGAGCACTACAAGGAGGGCAAGGGCTTCGATCTCGACACCGAGCTCGGTGCCGACGACTGGAAGCACCTCATCGAGAAGTACAAGGCGATCGTCGTCGAGGAGCACGGCTCGCCGTTCCCGCAGGGCGCCGAGGACCAGCTCTGGGGCGCCATCGGCGCGGTGTTCGATTCGTGGATGATCCCGCGGGCAAAGAAGTACCGCGAGCTGAACGCCATCCCCGAGAGCTGGGGCACCGCCGTCAACGTCCAGGCCATGGTGTTCGGCAACATGGGCGACACCTCGGCCACCGGCGTCGCCTTCACCCGCAACCCGTCCACCGGCGAGCGCGCGCTCTACGGCGAGTTCCTGATCAACGCGCAGGGCGAGGACGTCGTCGCCGGCATCCGCACCCCGCAGGACATCACCGAGAAGGCCCGGCTCGAGGCCAAGTCCGAGAAGCCGTCGATGGAGCGGGCGATGCCCGAATCCTACGCCGAGCTGACGCGGATCTACGGCATCCTCGAGACCCATTACCGCGACATGCAGGACATGGAGTTCACCATCGAGAGCGGGAAGCTCTGGATGCTCCAGACCCGCAACGGCAAGCGCACCGCCAAGGCGGCGCTCCGCATCGCCGTGGATCTGGCCGGCGAGGGCCTGATCACGCAGGAGGAGGCGATCGCCCGGATCGAGCCCGGCGCGCTCGACCAGCTCCTGCACCCGACGATCGACCCGAAGGCCGAGCGCAAGGTGATCGCGCAGGGGCTGCCGGCCTCGCCGGGCGCCGCCACCGGCGAGATCGTGTTCAACTCCGAGGATGCCGAGACCCTGCGCAAGGCCGAGCGCAAGTGCATCCTCGTGCGCATCGAGACCTCGCCCGAGGACATCCACGGGATGCACGCCTCCGAGGGCATCCTGACCACGCGCGGCGGCATGACCTCCCACGCGGCCGTCGTCGCCCGCGGCATGGGCAAGCCCTGCGTGTCGGGCGTCGGCTCGATCCGGATCGACTACAAGGCGCAGACCCTCACGGTCGGCGGCGTGACGCTGAAGGCCGGCGACCGCATCACCATCGACGGCTCGACGGGGCAGGTGCTGCAGGGCGAGGTGACGATGCTGGCGCCCGAGCTGTCGGGCGACTTCGCCACCCTGATGGGCTGGGCCGACGCGTACCGCACCATGAAGGTGCGCGCCAACGCCGACACGCCGACCGACGCCCGCACCGCCCGCGACTTCGGCGCCGAGGGCATCGGCCTGTGCCGCACCGAGCACATGTTCTTCGAAGGCGACCGCATCATCGCGGTGCGCGAGATGATCCTGGCCGACGACGCGGAGGGGCGCCGCGCGGCGCTCGCCAAGATCCTGCCCTACCAGCGCCAGGACTTCGTCGAGCTGTTCACCATCATGTCGGGCCTGCCCGTCACGATCCGCCTGCTCGACCCGCCGCTGCACGAGTTCCTTCCGCATTCCGACGCCGAGGTGAAGGAGGTGATGGACGCCACCGGCATCGCGGAGGACCGGATCCGCCACCGGATGCGCGAGCTCTCCGAGTTCAACCCGATGCTCGGCTTCCGCGGCTGCCGCCTCGCCATCGCCTTCCCGGAGATCGCGGAGATGCAGGCCCGCGCCATCTTCGAGGCGGCCGTCCAGGCGGCGCAGGAGACCGGCGCGCCGGTCACCCCCGAGGTGATGGTGCCGCTGGTGTTCTCCCGCGCCGAGTTCGACATCGTGAAGGCCCGCATCGACGCCACCGCCAAGGCGGTGTCGGAGGAGACCGGCAAGGCGATCGGCTATCAGGTCGGCACCATGATCGAGCTGCCGCGCGCGGCGCTCAAGGCCAACGAGATCGCGGCGACGGCGGAGTTCTTCTCCTTCGGCACCAACGACCTGACGCAGACGGCGCTCGGCATCTCGCGCGACGACGCGGCGACCTTCCTCGGGCCCTACACCCAGAAGGGCATCCTGGCCGCCGACCCGTTCGTGACCATCGACCAGGAGGGCGTCGGCGAGCTGGTGCGGATCGGCGTCGAGCGCGGCCGCTCGGTCCGCCCCGACATCAAGCTCGGCATCTGCGGCGAGCACGGCGGCGACCCGGCCTCGATCGGCTTCTGCCAGGAGGTCGGCCTCGACTACGTGTCGTGCTCGCCCTACCGCGTGCCGATCGCCCGCCTCGCCGCCGCGCAGGCCGCCCTGGGCAAGGTCTCGGCGAAGGAAGGCTAGGCGCCCGCGAGCGCCGATCCGCGGATTTCGGCGCCGGGTCCTTTTGATGGGCGGCCCAGCGTCATCATAACGCGCGGAAACGGAACCGCGTTCTCTCTCCCCTCTGCGGGGGAGGGTGTGCCTCGCGTCAGGGAGGGTCGGGAGAGGGGAGCGAAGTCTCCGGACAACGCGCCCCCTCTCCCGACCCGCTTCGCGGGCCACTCTCCCGCAGAGGGGGGAAGGAAAGGCGCGCGGGGGCCTTGAGCCGATAGGTCGATCCGGTCGCGCGAACGGGTAAGGAAGCCCACCTCGGCGCGCCTGGCGATCCCACGTTAACCACGCACAAAAAACTTGCGAAAATAACGGAACCGGGTCGGCGAACCTCTGCCGTAGGGCCGCGTTGGATGCTAGTGGCGAACCGAATGCGCGTGAGCGATCGACGGTTCGACCGGGCGTCAGTCATCCGCGGGAACGCCGGCCATGAACGACTCGTCCTCGTCACAGCTCTACCTAGGGGAAAACCCCTGTGCCGTGCGGATTCCGAAGGTCTTCGCGCGGGCGTATCTCTGGCTCGTCGGTGCGGGAACGCTCCTCGGCGTGCTGGTCTTCGCCGTGGCGTCCCAGAGCAGCCTCGACGCGGCGCGCATCGCCGGATCGGACGCCGGGTACGCGGCGACCCTCGCCTCGGCGATGACGGTCAGCCAGGGCCGCCGCCTGCCCTGACGGCGGCGCCAACGAACCTTACGACATCCTTCAGCGGCCGCCGGGAACGGCCCGGGTCGCCGAGCCCGTGAAGCGCGCGGCCGTGAGGTCGTCGCCGGGGCTGCGGCGGCCGAAGCGGGTCGTCACCGCGTCGGGCGACGCGCCGACGACCGCCTCCGGCGCCGCGTCCGTACGGGCGCGCGTCTGCGCCACGCGGACCGGGGCGATGCGGCTCGCCGGATGAGCGGCACCGGACTCGGTCGAGACCGCGGCGAACAGGGCGCGCAGCTGCGCCTTCGCATCGGCGTCGGCCGGGACCAGGGCGTCCACCGGGCGCGCCGCCGCGGGCCGCTCGGTGACGGCGGCGAGGCTTCTGCCCAGGCTGGCCATGCCGACGTTGCCGAGGCCGGCGAACTGCGCCGGGCGCGGCGGCGGCAGGGGCATTGCGAGCGCGGCGGCCGCGACGGCGGTGG
>NZ_VRUU01000163.1 GCF_008039875.1 Methylobacterium sp. WL119
CTCGCCGCTGCGCCTCCGACGCGTCTCGGCGCCGTCGCGCCGGTGCCGGCCGACATCGCCTTCGCGGCGGCGCCGAGACGCGTCGGAGGCGCAGCGGCGAGGACGAGCGCGAGGGTCGGGGTCGCGAGAGCGACGTCGGCCGCTTTCGGGTCGGCCGCCTTCGGGTCGGCCCCCTTCGCGTCGGTGACCTTGCCGTCCTCGGTCTCGGCCGCCGCGGTCTTCGTCGGCGCCGGCTTGCCGGCGGAGGCCGCCGAGGCGTCCTCCGTCGGCGGCGCATCGTCCTGGGCCGGCGCTTCCGCCTCGGGCTGGGTCGGGCCGGCATCGCGGGCGGTCGCCGCCGTGCCAAATCGCGAGGGAGCGGGATCGGACGGCGCGGCACCCGCGCCCGGCGCGGCCGGATCGGCCTTCGCGGAAGCATCGCGGATTGCAGCGGCGCGGGCCGTTTTGGCGTCGGCGGCAGCGAGGTCGGCGGCCTTGGCACGGTCGGCCCGGCCGGCGGCGGTCGCGTCCGCGCTGCGCTGGCGCTCGGCGGCGTTGCGGGCCTGGGCGTTGTCCTTGGCGGTGGCGGCTTCGAGATCGCGGCCGAAGCGGGCATGCGCCGCCGCCGCATCCGCCAGGTCGCGCGTCGTCGCGCGGGCGGATGCCCGCGCCGCCGCATCCACGAAGTCCGTCGTTCCCACCGCCATGCACGCTCTCCTGCCGGCAGTGGAGCAAGCGACAGGCCAGCGCGTGCGCCGAGCCAAGAGACTGAGAAACATCGTCTTTCGGCGGCGGACCGGCTGGGGGATCATGCCGCCGCGGGCCGATGCTGCCGCGTGCCCGGCAGGACTTGCCGGGGCGGTCGACCGCGGCGATCGGGACGCGCCCTGGAAACGCCGAACGACACACACTATAGACAGGCCCGTGCGGCGGGATCTTCGCAGACCCGTGCCGCCGTCAGACCCGGCGCCATGAACTCCCTCGATCTTGCCAAGCCCCCGCACGAGACGCGCGTCGTCGTCGCCATGTCCGGCGGCGTCGATTCCTCCGTCGTGGCCGGGCTGCTGAAGCGCCAGGGCTACGACGTCGTCGGCATCACCCTGCAGCTCTACGACCACGGCGCCGCGACCCATCGCAAGGGCGCGTGCTGCGCCGGCCAGGACATCCACGACGCCCGCCGCGTCGCCGAGCGCCTCGGCATTCCGCACTACGTCCTCGACTACGAGGACCGCTTCCGCGACGCGGTGATCGACCGGTTCGCCGAGAGCTACCTGGCCGGCGAGACGCCGATCCCGTGCGTCGAGTGCAACCGCTCGATCAAGTTCCGCGACCTGCTGGCGACCGCCCGCGACCTCGACGCCGACTGCCTCGCCACCGGCCATTACGTCGCGAGCCGGGCGCTGCCGGGGGAGGGCGGGCGCCGCGCGCTCTACCGCGCCCTCGATCCGGCGCGCGACCAGAGCTACTTTCTCTACGCCACGACGCAAGACCAGCTCGACTTCCTGCGGTTCCCGCTCGGCGAGCTGCCCAAGGACGAGACCCGGCGCCTGGCGCGCGAGCTGGAGCTGGTGGTGTCGGAGAAGCCCGACAGCCAGGACATCTGCTTCGTGCCGCAGGGCCGCTACGCCGACTTGATCGCGCGGCTCCGCCCCGACGCCGCGCGGCCGGGCGAGATCGTGGATCTCGACGGCCAGGCGCTCGGGCGCCACGAGGGCATCATCCACTACACGGTCGGCCAGCGCCGCGGCCTGCGCGTGGCCTCGCCCGAGCCGCTCTACGTGGTCCGGCTCGAACCCGACACCGCCCGCGTGGTGGTCGGCCCGCGCACCGCGCTGGCGACCCACCGCATCCGGCTCACCGACGTGAACTGGCTCGGGGCACCGGGCCCCGTCTCCGACATGGCGGTCGCGGTGCGCGTGCGCTCGACCCGCGAGCCGCGCCTTGCGCGGCTCGACTACGACCCCGCGACCGGCGCCGCCGAGATCGTCCTGGCCGTGCCCGAGGACGGGGTCTCGCCGGGCCAGGCCTGCGCGATCTACGCCGACGAGACCCCGCGCGGACGCGTGCTCGGCGGCGGCACGATCCGCCGCATCGACGCAGCCTCGGCGGGCGCGGCGAGAGCCGCGTGATCCGACGCGGCCCGCTCTGAACATCCCCCTCGAGACCGGAAGAGAACACGAATGCTGAGCGAGCCGGAGGCCGGGCCGAGCACCGCCCTGATGCGCAAGGCCTATGCCCGCTGGGCGCCGGTCTACGACGTGGTCTACGACAAGCTCACCGAGCCGGCCGCCCGGGCCGCGGTGGCCGCCGCCGCCGAGAGCGGCCCGCGCATCCTCGAGGCCGGCGTCGGCACCGGCCTGTCGCTCGGCTACTACCCGCGCGCCAGCTTCGTCTGCGGCGTCGACCTGTCCGAGGACATGCTGAAGCGCGCCCGCCGCAAGGTGCAGCGCCGCGGCCTTACCCACGTGAAGGGCCTGCAGGTGATGGACGTCTGCCGCCTCGGCTACGCCGATGCGTCGTTCGACGCGGTGGTGGCGCAGTTCCTGATCACCCTGGTGCCCGACCCGGAAGCCGCCCTGTCCGAGTTCCTGCGGGTGGTCCGCCCCGGCGGCGGCATCGTGCTCGCCAACCATTTCGGGCAGACCGAGGGACCGGTGGCGAAGGTCGAGGAGATCGTCGCGCCGCTCTGCACGAAGATCGGCTGGTCGTCGGACTTCAAGTCGACCCGGATCGAGGCCTGGGCGCGGCGCAACGGCGTCGAGTTCATCGGCGTCGCGCCGACCTTCCCGGGCGGGTTCTTCAAGATCCTGCGGATGCGTAAGCCCGCGTGACCGCGGCCGGCGCGACGCCGCCCGAGCGTCCGCGCTCCGCCCGCCGCCGCGCGCTGCGCTGGCTGCCCCTGGCGCTGCTGATCGCGCTGTCGATCGCCGTGCTGGTCTCGGGCGCGTCGCAGCTCCTCAGCCTCGACCGGCTGCTCGAGTCGCGGCAATGGCTGCGCGCCTTCGTCGAGGCGGACCGCCCGCGCGCCCTCGTGCTGGCCTACCTGATCTATGTCGGCTCCGTCGTCGTCTCGGTGCCGGCGACGCTGATCCTCACCATGGTGTGCGGCTTCCTGTTCGGCATCGTCACCGGCGCGATCGTCGCCGTCTGCGCCGCCACCACAGGCGCCGCGATCGTCTTCGCGATCGGCCGCGGGCCGGCCTCGGACCTGCTGCGGCGGGTGGCCGGGCCGCGGCTCGGCGCGCTCGCCGAGGGGTTCCGCAACGATGCCTTCGGCTACATCGTGTTCCTGCGCCTGCTGCCGCTGTTCCCGTTCTGGATGACCAATCTCGGGCCGGCCGCGTTCGGCGTGGCGCTGCGCACCTTCGTGCTCGCCACCGCCTGCGGCCTGCTGCCCGGCGCCTTCGTCTACGCGGCGACCGGCGCCGGCATCGAGGACGTGGTCGCGGCCCATGCGGACGCGAAAGCAGTATGCCTGTCCGCCGGCGGCAGCGATTGCGACAACGCGCTGAGCTTCCGCGCGCTGGTGACGCCGCGGATGGTGATCGGGCTCGGCGGCCTCGGCCTGTTCGCGCTGCTCTCGATCGGCCTGCGGCGGCGCTTCATCCGGCGCAACGCGGGCTGATCCGCGGGACCGCTCGACCTTCGCGGGACGCGATTATCCCCACGCTGCGTACTGAAAATCGCGTTCGCGCGCCGATCCCGGGGGTGATGCCCCCTCGACGCTTCCTCGGCCCGCGGGCTACGAGGGATGATCGTGCCACCGTCTCGGCCAGGGGATGCGGGTGGCGACGGGACGTTCGCGAAGAGGCACGGGGTCGCCGCGCTTTCCGGGGCCGGGATAGCAGTGGTCGCAAGGACTGACACGGACTCGACGGAGGCGGCAGAGCGCGACGCGCCCGTCGCGGTGCCGCGTTCCGACCGCTGGCTCAAGCGCCTCGGCCTTTCCGGACGCCTCTTCCTCGTCACCGTCGCCTTCGTCGCGGCGATCGAGATCCTGATCTTCGTGCCCGCGGTCGCGAATTACCGCCTGTCCTGGCTGTCCGACCGGATCAGCGCCGCGCAGGTCGCGGCCCTCGTGCTCGATGCCAGCGAAGGGCACCCGGTGTCCGACGAGCTCGCCCGGCGCCTGCTGGCCGGCGTCGGCGCCCGCGCGATCGCGGTCCGCGACGGCGACACCCGCCAGCTCCTGTCGATCGAGCCGATGCCGGACCGGGTCTCCGACACGGTCGACCTGCGCAACCGATCGATCTGGTGCGCCATCCGCGGCGCTTGGCGGACGCTGACCGAACCGGTCGACGAGCCGATCCGCATCGTCGGCCAGGGCTGGGAAGGCTTCGACCTGGTCGAGATCATCCTCGACGACGCGCCGCTGAAGCAGGCGGTGGTCGATTTCGCGATCCGGCTGGCGGTGTCGTCGCTGATCATCGCCACCGCCGCGGCCGGCCTCGTCTTCTTCGTGCTGCAGACCCTGATCGTGCGGCCGGTGCGCCGGCTCGCGCGCAACATCACCGCCTTCGCCGACGACCCGGAGGGGGCCGACCGGATCATCACGCCCGTGCCGCGCAGCGACGAGATCGGGCTCGCCGAGACCGCGCTGGCGCGGATGCAGCGGACGCTCGCGGACCAGCTGCGCCAGAAGCGCCGGCTCGCCGAGCTCGGGCTCTCGGTCGCCAAGATCAACCACGAGCTGCGCAACCTGCTGACCGGAGCGCAGCTGCTCGGCGACCGGCTCGAGGAAACCTCGGACCCGACGGTGCAGCGCGTGGCGCCGCGCCTCGTCGCGACGCTGGGGCGGGCGATCCGCTTCTGCGAGGCGACGCTGGCCTACGGCCGCGCCGCCGAGCGCACGCCGCGCAGCCGCGCGTTCGCGCTGGCCCCGGTCCTGGCGGAACTCGCCGATCTCGCGGCGCTCTCCGCCCACGGCCGCGTCCGGGTCGTGACCGAGGTCGCCCCCGAGCTGACGGTGTTCGCCGATTCCGAGCAGATCGGGCGGGCGATCGGAAACCTGGTGCGCAACGCCGTGCAGGCGCACGACTTCACCGAGGCGAACGTGGCCTCGCCGGAGGTGCGGATCACGGCCGGGCGCGAATGCGCCGGTGCGGTGACGATCCTGGTGGCCGATAACGGTCCCGGCCTGCCGGCGCGGGCGAAGGAGCACCTGTTCGAGGCCTTCCAGGGCTCGATGCGCTCGGGCGGCACCGGGCTCGGCCTCGCCATCGCCTCCGAGCTCGTGCGGCTGAACGGCGGGACGCTGTCGCTCGACCCCGCCGCCGAGGGCACCCGGTTCCGGATCGTGCTGCCGGACGCCGAGGCCTGAGGCCTACTCGGCGGCTTCCATCATGGGCGCGGCCACCGTGATGCCGATGTCGCGCAGCAGGGCGGCGTCGGAATCGGTCTCGTTGTTGGCGGTGGTCAGCAGGCGCTCGCCGTAGAAGATCGAGTTGGCGCCGGCGAGGAAGCACAGGATCTGCGCCTCGCGGGTCAGCCCCTTGCGCCCGGCGCTGAGGCGCACCCGCGCCTTCGGCATCACGATCCGCGCGGTCGCGCACATCCGCACGAGGTCGAGCGGGTCGACCGGCGGGCGGTCCTCCAGCGGCGTGCCCTCGACGGCGACGAGGGCGTTGATCGGCACGCTCTCGGGATGCGGCGCATGGTTGGCGAGCACCTGGAGCATCGCGGCCCGGTCGGTCACGCCCTCGCCCATGCCGACGATGCCGCCGCAGCACAGGCCGATGCCGGCCTCGCGCACGTTTTCCAGGGTCTGGAGCCGGTCGGCGTAGGTCCGGGTCGAGATGATGTCCTCGTAGAAGTCCGGTCCGGTGTCGAGGTTGTGGTTGTAGGAGGTCAGCCCGGCCTCGGCGAGCCGCACGGCCTGGGACGGCGTCAGCATGCCGAGGGTGACGCACGCCTCCATGCCCAGGCCGCGCACGCCGCGGACCATGGCCAGCACCGCGTCGAATTCCGGGCCGTCCTTCGGCTGGCGCCAGGCGGCGCCCATGCAGAACCGATGCGCCCCGGCCGCCTTCGCCTCGGCGGCCTCGCGCAGAACCGCGTCGACCGGCATCAGGCGTTCCTTGGCCATGCCGGTGCCCTTGTGATGGGCCGATTGCGGGCAGTAGGCGCAATCCTCGGGGCAGCCGCCGGTCTTGATCGACAGGAGCGAGGCGCGCTGGATGTCGGCCGGATCGTTGTGGGCCCGGTGCACGGAGGCGGCGCGAAACATTATACAAAAAGAAGCATCCGGAGAAAAAACGTGTTTTAGAAAACGTGGGACGCCGATAATTAAAAAAAAAAAGGGGGGGGGGGG
>NZ_VRUU01000164.1 GCF_008039875.1 Methylobacterium sp. WL119
GCAGCGGGGCGATCTCGTCCCAGAGATCGTCGGGAAGAAGTGCGCGGGCCATGAAACACCAACGCACATCAACGCTCAGGGTGCCGTTCTGTTAGGCGCTCTTAGCTCACGTTGCGTGTCGAGCTACTGCCTCACACCTGCTTGCCTCACGGTCGGGGTGAGATGGGCATCATCCGTTATCTGAAGCATGGACGCACCTGCTGCGACAAAGCCAGCCATCGTCCTGAGATCCTCCGGTTGCCGCGGATCGCGCGAGATGGCGGTTGCTTCCTGTTCAAGGCGAGCATTGCAGGCACGAGACGGTACCGATCCGGTCGGCGTGCAGGCATCGTGACGAGCGCAAGCAGCGTCGAGGGCGTCAACCGGCGCAAGGGGAGCATTGTTGCCTGGGCCGCAGTAGTTGCCGTGGATCAGCATCTTCGGCTCGCCCAATGCGCCAGGTTCCGCCAGGGCTGGCATCGTGAAGGCCACTGTCAGAAAGAGTGATATCGCGGTTTTGCGCAGCATCGTGTTGTACCCCGAAACAATCTCACCCCCTCAGGTGGTTTGCGTCGAGTGCTGCTGGGCAGCAATCAAAAATGGCAATCGCCAAGGGGTGCGTGGGTTCCCATCCGCCAAGATGCGGCGGGTCATGCCGATCAGGCTGCTCGTCAGGCTGGATCGTCAGTTAGGCTCCGATAACGCGTTATCAGGATTGTAGCCTTGGTTGTGGTGGCTGGCGTTGGTCTACGGTGAACTGTGTCGTTTGGCCTCGGGCTTCACATCTCGCGTCTACCGGCTGCCCGGACTTTGGACATGGCTGCGCTCCTGACGCTGATCCCCACTTCTCGGCAGCCTTTTCGCGATCTTCGACCCTCCAAATTCACAGGGTAGGAAACAGGAGTATCCGTGCCGCTCACGGATTTACGCCCTCCCCCTGTGACGAAGGTGGTAGCGTTTCGCGACCTCCTTGGCGCCCTAAGTTCAACTTAGTCCGTTCCCCGAGGGGGTTGGTGTTTAACACCCCCTCCTTTCCGCCTGGGGGGTAACGATCCGTGACCCCCTTTCGCGCTAGCCGCAGCCACGCCACCCATTCCCGCGACACGACGCGGACCACGTTGGTGTCGCTGCGGAACCGGGACTGACGACGTTCCTCGACCGTCACCAGGGCGAGCACCTTGGCCTGTCGGATCGCATTGCGGACGGTCGCGCGGCTCACGCCTGCCAGTGCCGCAATGTGGTCCAGGGCTAAGCGGCAGTCGCCCCGCTTCGCCACCTCGCCCGCGACGACAGCTAGCACCGCCTGCTCGGCCAGCGTGAACCGCGCCGCGATGCCCGGAGGAAGCCGCCCAGAAGCCGCCCAGCGCCGTCGGCG
The DNA here is from genome assembly GCF_008039875.1 of Methylobacterium sp. WL119. Classification (GTDB taxonomy): domain Bacteria; phylum Pseudomonadota; class Alphaproteobacteria; order Rhizobiales; family Beijerinckiaceae; genus Methylobacterium. Next base: position 1,355 of record NZ_VRUU01000164.1, read on the forward strand.
GGCCATCGAGGCATCCGAGCGCGGCCGAGAGCCTGTGCGGCTCCTAGGGGGTCCTGTGCGGTTCTCGCCCTTTTCGACGGATCGTTCGGTTCCTGACAGTTGCCGGGCCTCGATCAGCCCGGACAGAGCCTCCGCCTCGGCTTCGGACAGGTGTCCCTCGCCAAACGCCTTCCACAATGCGGACGCGACGGCCGGCAACGCGGCGCGCGGAGCCGCCTCCGCCTGCCGGCGGATCTCGTAGGCATAGTCCATCACTCACAGCCCTGCTCGGGCCGCGTCAAAGCAGGGGGCTCGGCGTGAACCGTCCCCGGCAAAAGGCAAAACGCCATCGTCTCGGGAAGCGATCCCGATTGACTCCCAGCGGGAGCTATGATGTCTGGGGAGCTGTAACGCGGTCCACCAGACCCATTCGATTTCGACGGCCTCACCCTTGCCGGGGTGGGGCCGTTGGCGTTTTGGGCTTAGGTCTTTCTCGCGGCCTTGATCCTTTGTTTCTGCCGGCTCACGGCTCGCCACAGGGCGCGCACAGGCCGGACATGGCATGTCGGCTGGCAGGCCCGGCTAAGTCAACGGTAGGGAAGGTGAGCGGTATGGCTGGCGGTGCACACCGACCTCAATCGCGTGTCGCTCTGGCCGCCTCTGTCGCCTTCGCCATTCTCGTCGCTGGCATCGGAACGATCGGGTGGCGCTGGTACAGCTACGTGACCACCGGCGCGTCGCCCTACGATGAGGTTGGGATCGAGGTGAACCGACACCTACCGGAACCTCTGCGTTCGTGGGGCTGCAATCGTATCAAGCAGCGCTTCCCCCGTGCGGTGCCACCCTACGGATGCCAATCCGGCCAAGTCTGAAGTTGGTTCGACAGTTTGCGATCCACGTGTTGTCAGCACCATTAAAAATTGTGCTAGCGACGCTCGATGATCGCGCAGGTTCGGATCTGCGCAGCACCTCGATCGAGAGTCGCCATGCGCCGTCCTCAAATCCTCGCTGCTTTTTGCTTCGGTATCCTGCTGCCGTCTTCGGCCATGGCGCAACCGGCCGCCAAGCCAGCTGCCCCGACCGCCACGCTCGATCCTGCGACCCTGAAGGCGGCGCGCGAGGTCGTCGCGCAGATGCAGGGGGATCGTACCGCGCTGCTGAACGCGATGGCGGCACCCATGGTCGGCATGATGCAGCAGATCGGGGTCAAGCAGCAGGATCAGGCCCAGGCCTTAGTCCAGGAGGTGGTGCTGCCCACCCTCACGGCACACTTCGACGAGCTGCTGGACATCCAGGCACGCGGCTTCGCTGCAGCCCTCGGCAAGGACGACTTGCAGGTCATCGCTGCGTTCTACGCCACCCCGACCGGCAAGCGCCTGGTCGCTGCCCAGCCCCAACTCGCACAAGCCCAGCTCGTAGGAACGCAGCAGTGGATACAGTCGGTGACACCTGAGATGCAGGGCAAGCTGACCAAGGCGATCCAGGCCCACGGGTGGGGATCGGCCGGACCGGCGAAGCCGCGCTGACGGCATGGTAGCGAGGGCGGCCGCACCGGCATGATCCGATCCGAACTGGTCCAGCGCCTCGCCGCTGCGAACCCGCAACTCTACGCGAAGGACTGCGAGGCCGTGGTCGATGCCATCATAGGCCGGCTCGCGGACGCCATCGTGGCCGGCGATCGTGTCGAGCTGCGTGGGTTCGGCTCCTTCACTGTCGTGGAGACGCGGGCACGGATGGGGCGCAATCCGCGGTCCGGCGCCTCCGTTGCCGTCGAGGCCAAGGCCAAGCTGGTCTTCAAGACCGGTAAGGATATGCGGGACCGGCTGAACCCGAAGGCGACGGCGCCACGAGCGATGACCCCTTCCACGAGGCCATCGAAGCTCTCTGCTCGCTCGGCATGTACGTCGAGCCGACCGGCGACGACCTGAGCCTGTGGCTCGTGAATGGCGAAGAGATGACCCACGCGGGCCTGATGAAGCTTGCCGCGCTGATGGGGTTGGTGGTCGGCTCGGCGACGATCCAGTGAGCGTTGGAGACGACGCCGTCAGTCGCCGCCACCGCCTCCACCACAGCTGCCGCCATCACTGGATCCTCCGTCTGAGCAGCCATATCCGGCGTCGCTCGATGACGAGCCGTAGGTCGGCGAACTATCAGACGATGTTCCAGTACCTGAGCCAGACGCCCAAGATGGGCCGAGGCCCCAAGGGTTCTTAGAGCGGAGCCAGCTCGGCCGAAGGCTCCAGAGCGTCAGCGCAAAAACGAAGCACAAGAGGAAGGCTTCGACACCCTGCTTCCTGTCCATACACGCACCTCATCGGCTGTGTCCGGTCGGAGAATGATAACATAGCCGGCCGAGCGGCCAGAGACCGCGTTGCACAGCTTGAGTTCGCCTCCTATCCCCGGCGGCCCACCACCGGCGAGTCCCCATGGCATAACCAGCACCAATCCGACTTCCGCTCGCCTTGACCTTCCCACTGTTGGAACGTTTAGAGCCGGCCGCCATCAGGACAATGTTGAGGTAGGAGAACAACATGCGGCACGCCTTGGGATTGTTGGTGGCAGCGTTCGCGGTGGCACTAGCTGGAAACGCGATGGCCCAGGATCACGATCACATGCACATGGGTCATTCCCCGAAGGATAGCGTCGACACACCTGCCACGCGCGAGTTCAAGGCGTCGCATGAGCAGATGATGAAAAACATGGCCGTACCCTATACGGGTGACCCGGACGTAGATTTCCGCCTGCAGATGATCCCCCACCATCAAGGCGCAATCGATATGGCAAAGGTCGCGATGCGCTGCGCAAAGGATCCCTGGAGCCGTCAGCTCGCCGAGTCGATCATCGTGGAGCAACAGCGCGAGATCGATCAGATGCAGGGATGGCTCCGAAGCCACGGTGTGACCATCGACTCCATCGGCGGTCATACCCACATCATAGGCCCGAACTCGTTTAGGAGCCTGTCGCCGGAGGCCGGAACTCGAAGCGAGGCTGCAGGGGCCTCATGGGTGCAGGGGTCTGGCGTTCGATAGCGATCAGCGCTTGCGAGCGGGCGAGATCCAGATGTCGCTACGCCAGGCGTCATCCGGGTGGACCACTGCGGAGCGCTGATGACCAGCGGCAGGCCCGTCCCCCGATCCGATTACGGAGGACGGGTTTTTCGCATGTGTCACCAGCGAACCGGTCCTGAGCCCGGCTTGGGGGCAAGGTGCCCAGTGGGTTAACCGGAGATCAATGGCGCGACGCTCACCGGTTCCGGGATGATGCAGCGCTTTGATCCTAGTGATTGTCGGGAGGCCGAACATGAGGCCATGCGTATCGCAGAGCCCGCTTTGATCGGGTTTTTTCTGCGAATTTTAGATCTCTGAATTACTATTTCCCGAGCGCCATTGAAACTTTTCCATTCCTGATTTCGTCTCACCGTCTAGTCGGTGGCGAAAAAGAATGATCAGGAGGAAAATATGCTCGTTAGATTTATAGCTTTCGGCATGATTATTGTGGCTTCAACGCCTACGATAGCGCAGGAGGCTCAGAAGCCATCCGTGACGGAACAGCAGAGAAAATCCGTCGGTGACGAGAAGGCGGCAAAGATCCGAGCATTGATTGAGAAGGCAAGGATCAGGCAGCAAGGGATTGATCGGCAGAATGAGAATTTGTGGAGCCGCTGGACGTATGCGGTCTGTATTGGGTGTGGGCCGGCAGCGGGGAAAATCCGCTCAGTGCGAACGAACCCCCTACGGGTCCTGATGGGCATTCCTGCCGCTGAGGATGACGCTCGTGCTTCTCGCGGGAGACGGAACGTATGAGGTGCAGGTGGCTCGCGCGGCGTGCACTTCCTGACCGACAATGCTTTTATGGAAAGTCGGACGCTTCGGCCTCGACCGCCATAGAGTCGTTCCAGACGTTCGAGCGGCCCATGAAGCCGGGCGGCAGCATAACATCGATCTCCTCCCCCGTCAGGACCCCGCGGGCCATCAGAGCCTCGGCTACGCGTTCAATGTTGGCGCGGTGTCTGCGGACTAGAGCGCGAGCTGCACGGCGCAGGCGCAGTCTGACTCGAAGCGCCTTTTCGTTGGCGCGCTCATTGCCTGAACCAGCTGCTATGCCGCGCAGCTACTATGTCCACGCCTCACGCCACACGGCTCGGAAAGTCGTGCGCTGTTCGGCGGCTTGGATCGCGGTGGAACAGCGAGATCGGCTCCTGCGGCAAGGCTGGAAAGTGATCGTCCGCGATGCGCTTGGCGACAAAGTGAGCGACGACGATCTGGTCGCCTCGATGCTCTCTGAGGGACGCGGCTCCGAAGGACCCTAGCTGTGTCCTCGACCGGAGCGCCTTCCTAGTAAGCTCGAAACTAAGCCGACCTCTTCGCCGTAGAGACCAGAAATGGCATCTGCGGAGAACCGATCTTTGCCCAAGCCGCATTACATTGTCCGACGCAGCCGGTCCGGCCGGTTCAACTTCGCGCTGATCACCGAAGCCGGGCGCTTCACGGGGTACGTCACGACCTCGGTTGAGAGCGGGTCAAACGACGAGATGAAACGGCAGGCTCAAGATAAAATCCGTGCGCTCGCTGAGAGCTTCGCTGAGGCTACCAGCCTCGCGTTCAAGGCGGAGGATGGGGCGGCGAACGAGACTGTGTAGGGCGGTGACAAAACCATCCACTGGAGCGTCGGCGGGGTGCTGATGCGGCCGGGGTAAAAGCCGGCCAGTGGAGAGGCTTCTCTTTCGGGAGGGGCCCAGGATGTTTGCCGTGGAAGTCTA
>NZ_VRUU01000165.1 GCF_008039875.1 Methylobacterium sp. WL119
GAGCTCGGCCCGGTCTCGCGCCTGCTGCGCGACGCCGAGCCGCCCCTGCGCCGGGCGGCCCTCGCCGCCGTCGCCGAGGCGGTGCTGCCCCATGCGGACGACGGCGCCGTGCGGCTCGCGGCCGGGTGCTGGCTCGTCTCGGCCGGGTGAGGCGCTTTTTCCCATCGGCGAAAGCGCGACGCGCCCCTTCCCTCCCCCGACGGATCTTGGGCTTGCCCGAGATCCGCACCCCGTGTGCCCAAGTCGGGCAGGCCCGACTTGGGTGCGGGGGAGGGAGCGCGCGGGGCTTCGAATGGACTGTCGAGCAACGGCACCGGGAGATATCCCTGGCGGCGCGCGCGGTAGAATAGTTCTACTATCTCATTGAAATAGAACTATAATTTTACTTTCTCGCACGTGCGAAAGCGCACGTGAAACCGTTCCGCAGCGCACCATCTCCTGGTCATGGCAGTGACGGCCACGGGGTGCGCGCAGCGACGCGAGACCGGGTCGTCCATCACGACAAGGAACCGACCATGACCAAGCGTCTCGCCTCCCTCACCTTCGTCCTCGCGCTCGCCGCCCCGGCCTCCGCCTTCGCCCAGGGCTTCGGTTCGCAGGGCTTCGACGCCCCCCGCGTCGACCGCACCGACTCGCGCAGCTTCTTCGGCATGCCGGCCTGGGTCGACTCCGCCCGCGAGGGCGATGCCCTGACCACCGGCTCGATCGGCCCGCGCCTTGGCGACGAGGCCCCGGTGCGCACCGGCCGCGCCCTGTCGCGGACCGGCAGCCTGGCCCGGTAAGCCGCGCTCCGATCGCAGGATCGGACGAACGGGCGGCGGAGCCTCGGCTCCGCCGCCCTTTTTCGTGGGCGCTCCCCTCAGCTGCGGGCGGCGGTGACGGCGAGCTCCGGCTTGTGGTTCAGGGTCTGGAACACGACGCAGTAGCGCTCGGTCAGCTTGAGCAGCTGGTCGAGCTTGTCCTGCGGCGCGTCGGTGTCCAGCGCGAAGGCGAGCCGGATCGCACGGAAGCCCACCGGTGCCGCCTTGTCGACGCCGAGCGTCCCACGGAAGTCGAGGTCGCCCTCCGCGCTCACCGTGCCGGCGCGCAGCGGGATCTCGAGGGCGGTGGCCACCGCCTTCAGCGTCACGCCGGCGCAGGCGACCAGCGCCTCGAGCAGCATGTCGCCCGAGCACAGCTCGGCGCCCGAGCCGCCGGTCGCCGGGTGCAGGCCGGCCACCGCCAGCGCGCGGCCGGTCTCGACCTTGCAGGCGATCGCCGTGTCGTCGAGCGAGCCCTTGGCCCGCAGGGTGATCACCGCGTCGTCGGGGGTGTTGCGGTACTGGTCCTTCAGCGGGGCCTGAAGCGCGCGAAGCGTGGTGGCGTCCATCGTCGTCTCCTCCATCGTGGGTCTTGATCGGTCGCCGTTAGCGGGAACCGCACCGCGGCTCAACCGGCGCCGCCCGCTACCACCAGTTCCCGGCGGGCGCCGCGGCGGCCTGGGCCTCGGCCGGGCGCAGCGAGCGGTCCAGGGCCGCCAGGATCGCGCGGGTCGAGGCCTCGCTCTGCGGCGAGGCGGGATCGCGCGGGCGGGCGATGCCGAGCCGCACCGTCTCGTCGAGGCGGCCGGGCTTCGGCCGCATCACCACGGCGCGGTCGGCGAGCGCCACCGCCTCGCCGACGTCGTGGGTGACGATGAGGATCGTCGGGCGGGTCTCGGCCCAGAGCGCGAGCAGGTGCCCGTGCAGGTCCTTGCGAGTGAAGGCGTCGAGCGCCGAGAACGGCTCGTCGAGGAGCAGCACCCGCGGGCGCGCCACGAAGGCGCGGGCGATCGAGACCCGCTGCTGCTGCCCGCCCGACAGGTCGCGCGGCCAGCGCGCGGCGTGCTCGGACAGCCCGACCCGCTCCAGCGCGTGGGCGACGCGGGCGCGGCGCTCGGGCCTGCGGACGCCGTCGAGGCCGAAGCCGACATTGTCGGCCACCGTGAGCCAGGGCAGCAGGCGCGGCTCCTGGAACACCAGGCCCACGCCGGGATGCGGCGCGGCGATGGCCTCGCCGTCGAGCGTGATCGTGCCGGCGCTGCCGCGGTCGAGGCCGGCGATCAGCCGGAGCAGGGTGGTCTTGCCGCAGCCCGAGCCGCCGATCAGCGCGACGATCTCGCCGGCCGCCACCGACAGGTCGATGCCCGCGAGCGCCTGCGTGCCGTCGGCATAGGTCTTGGAGAGGCCTTGGATGTCGAGCACGGTGTCCGCCGAGGTCCTCTTGTCGCCTGTCGTGTGCATGCCATAGGGCGCGAGGCGCCGCCATGCTACGTCGGCGCCTCGCGCGGCCGCGCGAGGCGATGGGGTGGACCCGTGATCAGGCTCGTTCTTCCGGTGCTCCTCGCCCTCGCGGCCCCGGCCGCCGCCGCCGACCTGCGCGAGCGGCCGGACGCCGGCCGCTTCCGCGCGACCTGCGAGGATCTCGGGCGGTTCTGCACCGCGACGGCCTGCGGCCGCGACCAGATCGAGGCGGCGCAGGGCTGCCGCGCCCTGTGCCCGGGCGCGGCGGTGCTCACCGTCGCCCCCGCCGCCTGCCCGCTGCCGGGCGTGGTGCTGCGCCGGAGGGGGTGAGGAGCCGGCCCTTCCCGCCCTCACACGATCGCGTCACGCCGGGAACGGCCGTGGCGGTCGCCGGTTGACGTGCGATCGAATGCCGCGACGCACCATCGCGTCGCAGAACCGGACGACGCCGATGCCCGAATCGAGCCATGACGCGCCCCTCAAGGACGAGGCCGCCTGCGGCACCAAGCCGGCGCCGCCCTGCACGCTGGTGATCTTCGGCGCCGCCGGCGACCTGACCAAGCGCCTGCTGATGCCCTCGCTCTACAACCTCGCCGGCGCCGGCCTGCTCGATCCCGGCTTCGCCATCCTCGGCGTCGACCACAACGACGGCAGCGACGAGGGCCTGCGCACCGAGCTCACCACCTCGATGGAGACCCTGAGCAAGGACCCCGGCTCCGAGTTCCACGCCGACCGGATCGACCCGAAGAGCTGGGGCTTCATCCGCGACCGCATCCACTTCCTCAAGGGGGACTTCGAGGATGCCAAGACCTTCGAGGCCCTGAAGGGCAAGGTCTCGGGCAACGTGGTGTTCTACCTCGCGGTGGCGCCGCGCTTCTTCGGCACCCTGGTCGACGGGCTGGGCCAGGCCGGGCTGCTGAAGCAGGCGGACGACGCCTTCCGCCGGGTGGTGATCGAGAAGCCGTTCGGCTCCGACCTCGCCTCGGCGCAGGCGCTCAACGCGCGGATCCTGAAGCAGGGCGACGAGAGCCAGTTCTACCGGATCGACCACTTCCTGGGGAAGGAGACGGTGCAGTCGATCATGGCTCTGCGCTTCGCCAACGGCATGCTGGAGCCGGTCTGGCGGCGCGAATACGTCGACAGCATCCAGATCACCGCCGGCGAGACCGTCGGCGTCGAGGAGCGCGGCGGGTTCTACGAGCCCACCGGCGCGCTGCGGGACATGGTGCCCAACCACATGTTCCAGCTGCTCTGCATGGTGGCGATGGAGCCGCCGAACTCGTTCAAGGCCGAGGACGTGCGCGGCGAGAAGGCCAAGCTCGCGCAGGCCGTGAAGCCGATCCAGCCCGACCACGCCGTGCGCGGCCAGTACACGGCCGGCACGCTCGAAGGGAAGCCGGTCGTCGGCTACCGGGAAGAGCCGCACGTGGCCGAGGATTCGACCACCGAGACCTACGTCGCCCTGAAGCTCGAGATCGACAACTGGCGCTGGGCCGGGGTGCCGTTCTACGTCCGCACCGGCAAGCGCATGACCGGGCGCCGCACCGAGATCGCGATCCTGTTCAAGCCGGCGCCGTTTCAGCTGTTCTCCGACACGCCGGTGGCCGAGCTCAGCCCCAACGTGATGCGGATCACCATCGACCCCGACCACGGCGCCGGGACCGAGCTGAACGTCAAGGTGCCCGGGCCGCAGATGCAGATCGGCCGGGTGACGATGGGGTTCAAGTACGCCGACTTCTTCCAGAACCAGCCCAACGTCGGCTACGAGACCCTGCTCTACGATTGCATGACCGGCGACGCGACGCTGTTCCAGCGCGCCGACAACATCGAGGCCGGCTGGGCCGCGGTCGAGCCGCTGCTGCAGGCCTGGAAGACCGCCCCGGTGGAGGACTACGCCGCCGGCACCCCCGGCCCGAAGGCCGCCGACGACCTCCTGGCCCGCGACGGCCGCTACTGGCTCGGCCTCGACGGCAAGACCGACTGAGGCAAGACCGACTGAGGCAAGACCGACCGAGCCTCGAGACAGGCCCGTCGGGCCGGACGCATCGCGGGAACGGAGCGGGGACCGGGCCCCGGCCTTTCCCACGCCGTCAATGTTCGTCGCGTCTTGCGCCGTCCTTCTCGGCCTTGACCTCGTCCGCAATCTGCAATCCGGCTTGATAGAGCAGCAGACGGCACGTCATGACCATCTCGGGTGTTCCGACCTCGCGGACGATTTCGTAGAGCCGCAGGCAAGCGTCGACCATGGCCCCGGCGGAGAACCTTTCGTCTGTCGCCATCATGCTGTCTTCAAAGCGATGTTCTCATCTGCCAACTCAGACTTAAGCCGACAACGCCGCCTTACGACCAGAGGTTGCGTATTGCCGTAAAAGCGTTCTGAATGCAGAATACGAGGACGCGTGCGGTCGCATGGCTATTTAAGAGGCGACCGTCGATGTGTGTTGAGCCCGGCCCGGATCGCGGAAAGACCCCCGGTCGCGACGATGTCGGGGAGGGGAACGACAGTCTTCGCCGTCTCGCCGAAGCGCTCGGGGGCACGGTCGCGTCGCGGTTCGGCGAGGCCGCCACGCCGAGCGATCTGGCCGGGTTGCGGGAGCTTCTCGGCCTGTGGAGCGGGCTTGCGAGCGACGCGAGCCGGGCGGACGCGCTGAGGGCGGTCCGCGCCATCGCGAAGGCCGAGGCGCCCTGAGCGTCGGTTCGCAGCGTCGGCGCGGCCGAGCGCGTCACGCGGCGCCCGCCCCGTCCGCGTTCGCCAATCCCGTCGCCATGGCGCGGATCAGCAGATCGAGCTGGTCCCGCACCACCGCGACCGGCAGCACCATCAGGCGCGCGTCGAGGCCGAGCATGACGATGCCGTGCGTCGCCGAGAACAGGCTGCGGGCGAGCAGGACACGCTCGAGGGCCGGGAGGTCCGGGCGCAGCGCCTGCAACGGCGCCTCGATCCGGCGGAACAGGCGGGCCTGCTCGGCGACGTACCCGTCCGGCGGGCGCCGCCCGTCGGCGAGCTGGTGCTGGAACAGGGCGCGCCAGCGCCTGGCGTGGCCTTGCGCGAAGGCGAGATAGGCCTGGCCCAGCCGGACGAGCTCGTCGGCCGCGCCCGCCGCGTCGAACCCGTCGGCCTCCGGCCCGAGCGCCGCCTCGAACAGGCCGAGCGTGCGCAGGTTCACCGCGAGGATCAGCGCGTCGAGATCCGGGAACGCGGTGTAGATCGCGCCGAGCGCGCAGCCGGCATCCGCGGCGAGGTCGCGGGCGCGCAGGGCGCCGAGCCCGTCCGCCGCGATCCGGCGCTCCGCCGCGGCAACGAGCGCGGTGCGAAGCGCTTCCCGGCGTGCCTCCGCCTTCGTCGGCTTGCCGCCGTCTGCCGGCCCGGTCACGCGTCGCCTCGCGGCCCCATTTTGCACGACGTGCAATCGCGCACTTGAACGCTGTTCATGCCCGTGAGAGGTTTCGGTTGTGAACGATGTTCATAACGCGGGAGCCCCACCATGCTCAAGTTGCTCAACCTCCTCGCCCGGGGGAAAGTCGCCCGGGCCACCGAAGACCTCCACGACCGCAACGCCCTGCTGATCCTCGACCAGCAGATCCGCGAGACCCGCGCCGCGCTGGAGCGCAGCCGCCGGGCGCTGGCCGTGGCGATCGCCGGCGACCAGGCCGAGGCCCGCCGCGGCGCCGAGATCGACGCC
>NZ_VRUU01000166.1 GCF_008039875.1 Methylobacterium sp. WL119
TGGTTCAACCGTTTCCGACGCCTGCCCGTACGCTACGAGCGTCGCGCCGACATCTACAAGGCCTTCACCAACCTCGCCGCCAGTCTCATCACCCTCAACCAAATCAGGCGGTTCTGTTAGGCGCTCTAAGTCAACGTCGAGCGGCCGGCATCTTCAGGAAGCGTTTACGCTTCCGGCGTCCCTTCGCGCCTTACAAGCGCCGGAGGACAGCAGGCCGATGAGCACACAGCCCGACAAGCCTTCACCCCTGCCGATCATAGAGCCGTGGCGCATTGCCGTGCTCGTGTTGATCCTCGGTGGCGCCATGCTGTTTGTGCACGCAGTCGTTCCAGTCGGTGCCTAACCCCGCCACAAGCCGGCTGCTCAGATCTCCACCATTCGCTGACGGGCCGAGCGCGGAGCAGAGACTGCTGGCAGACCTCGATAGGCTGCGTTCGGACGCCCTCTCGAACATAACGCCCTCAGAATTCGTCGCGCGCTGGCGCTGGATCGTGGGGGAGCCTCCGGCCGTCATGTTGGAGAGCCGATCGGAAATGATCCGTATATTGGTTCAGAGCATGCCGATTGCGTCATGTACCCTGATGTGCTGAGAGCTGTAGCCTCAAGTTTTAGGCTGGCGGGTTACTGCCCGGCGTCCCCTGCCTCTATTCCCTTGCCATGATCCGATCTGACCTAGTCCTGCGCCTCGCTGCCCTGAACCCGCATCTCTACGAGCGAGACTGCCAAGCGGTGGTCGATGCCATTTTAGGCCGGATCGCGGATGCCATTGCAGCCGGCGATCGTGTCGAGCTGCGCGGGTTCGGGTCGTTCGCCACCGTGGAGCAAAAGGCGCGAATGGGGCGCAACCCGAGGAATGGAGCGGCTGTCTCGGTCGAAGCCAAGAACCGCCTGCACTTCAAGGCCGGAAAAGAGATGCGGGATCGGCTGAACCCTGAAAGAGGCGGCCCTATCGATCAAATCGGGATGCTCAGGAACTCGCCCCATGGCTGACTTAACGACCGCCGAACTGTCCAAGGCGAAGACCGTCAGCGACGACGAGGTGAGCGCCGCGGTCGATGGGTTCCTGCACGACCCGACGATGAGCATGTTTCGTTTTGCCAGCGGACACACGCTGGACCCGGCCGCCGCGGTGAAAGCCCTTGAGCCAGCCAAGGCTGCGATCGCCGATCCGACGCAAGGCGAGAAGTACCAGCGTGGGATGGTGCGGACAGCGATCCTGTTGGCGTGCCCAACGGCGCCATGAACGAGGCTGCCAACAGCAACAACCAAGCTCAGTCTTTCGACATGCGGAAGGACGATGCGGGCTGGACGGTCTACGACATCGCCACCTACGAGCCGACGCAGGTCAACGGCATCGCGCAGACCGGCCTTGACATGGAGGCTGCCGACGATCTCCTGGACCTGCTGAACACACTGGCCCGGGAGAAGAACGAGAGCGCCAGGCATTGATCGCTGTCGCCATCTCACGCGGCCCGTACAGTAGCGAGGAAGCGTCCAACCTCGGCCGTGAGGGTCTCGGCCTGACGCGACAGCTCCGAGGCCGCCCCCAGCACCTGGCTTGCAGCCGCCCCCGTCTCCTCCGCCGCACCCGCCACGCCGGCGATGTTGCTCGTGACCTCGCCAGTTCCCATCGCCGCTTGGCTGACGTTGCGAACGATCTCCTGTGTTGCCGCGCCCTGCTCCTCCACGGCGGCCGCGATCGAGGTCGCAACCGCGCTGATCTCCTGGATCCGCCCGGTGATGCCGCCAATCGCCGAGACCGCCTGACCTGTCGAGGCCTGCACCTGCGCGATCTGACCGGAGATCTCGTTTGTGGCGCGGGCGGTCTGCTCGGCGAGCGCCTTCACCTCGGCCGCCACCACCGCGAAGCCCTTGCCCGCCGCGCCGGCGCGCGCCGCCTCGATCGTGGCGTTGAGCGCCAAAAGGTTGGTTTGCCCGGCGATGCCGGAGATTAGCCCGACTACGTCACCGATCCGGGACACCGTCGCGCTCAGCTCCTGCACCAGGGCGCCGGTGTGACCGGCTTCCATGACCGCCCGCCGCGCCAGCTCGGCCGAACCGTCGACCTGGCGCCCGATCTCGAACACCGACGATCCCAGCTCCTCGGCCGCGGCGGCTACGGTGTTGACGTTGCTGGCCGCCTCCTCGGCGGCGGCCGCGACCGCGCCGGACTGCGCCGAGGTCTCGCCCGCCATCGCCGACATCGAGCCGGCCGTGGCCTGCAGCTCGGTGGCTGCGGCTGAGACCATGCCGATGATACCACCGACCGCCGCCTCGAAGCCGTCGGCCATCTGACGCATCCCGGCCTTGCGCTGCTCCTCGGACGCCAAGCGCGCCTGCGCAGTGTCTGCTTCCAGCTGACGCGCGCGGATCAGGTTGTCCTTGAACACCTGTACCGCTGCGGCCATCGCGCCGATCTCGTCCCGGCGAGAAGCGTGTTCGATGGAGATCGTGGCATCGCCCGATGCAAGTCGACGCATAGCCTCGCCCAGTCGCTTCAAAGGGGCCAGGCTTCGCCGCATCCAAAACCAGAGCACGGTGCTGCATGCGATGGCCAGCAACGCGCCGATCAGGCCGGAGTGCCGCTTCAACCGAGTTACGACGGCGAGGTGGTCGGTGCGTTCGACCCCGGTGTAGAGGATGCCAAGGGTACTTCCGTCCGCAGCTAGGATCGGATCGTAGGCAGTGAAGTACGGGACTCCAAGGATCTCGGCTTCCCCTCGGTAGGGTCGACCTTGTTTGATCACCGCGTCGTAGACGGACCCAGGGGCCAAGCGTGTGCCGGTGGCACGAGTCCCATCGGGTTTGGTTACGTTGGTAGCCACACGCAGGTCGCGGAGGAAGATCGTGGCCGTCCCGCCGATGATGGCGCGAACACGATCAACGGCAGGGTCCTCAGGTCCGATGAAATGGGACCCCACTTGCAGATGACCATCGATCAAGCTGAAACGCTGAGACCCTCCCTCGTCTGCAAGGCTCTGCCGCAGCAGCCGCATATTGCTCTCCAGCACAGCGGACGCTCGCTGCGTCATGTCCGCCTCCACCTCGTGGAGGATCACGCCGATCGTGGTGAACGAAGCAATGCCGACCATCACGGTCCCAACGACGCTGAGACGCATGGGGAGTGACAGGGAGGGCCGGCTGAGGCGGCGCAGGTTCATTCGGGAGGGCTCTCATGGCGTGAGGCCGATCTCATTGCATCAGTTTAACACAGTACATCTGTTCGAAGGATGCTTCTACGCGAACTGAAACTTGTGATCGCGAATCGGTAAAAACACGGAACCGCCGTGTCTTGAGTCTGTATTCTTAATACAGTCTATAAGTTAATTTTGTATTAAATTCGGTCCTGATGTCTTATGCCGTCCTTATGTTCAATTCTAGATTGTCTAATCTGCCCTAAGAGGGAGCTCCTGCTTATCAATTGAAGGGGCCGACACCACAAACGAACTGCGTTGCATATCGTCCCGCAGGCTGGCGGGGGGGGCATCGGGCAAGGCCCTGCGCAACCTCACCGCGCTTCGATCGTGGCTCGGATGTCGGTCGAGTCGAACTGGACCTCAGCTGCGGCAGAGTAGCTGTGCCTGAGGACGGGTGTGCTCGAAGCAACGCGGCTTTCCGACCAACGCCGAGCTGTCACGACCGAACGCGACCGCTCGATCCTAAGATACCGCACAAAACAATCTCGATTGCGATTTTGGTCCAGTGCGCCCAGGGTGGATATCAGCTCACGCCGCCGTGAACACAGCGTCGCCCCAATTACAGTTCCAGTAGGAAACTGAGTAGGCCGTACGTGGCGACACGGATCCGTCGTGTCACACAGCAGTCTCGTCCACGCGTTTGGTCACAACCCCGATCGAGACTGAGGTAGTGCTATGCTGGTTATTTGGTCAGGCTGGGGGATCTTGGCCGTTCCCGTGGTGGTGGGTACCGCCGTCGTTGTCGGGGCGCTGGGTGGTCTCGCGTTACGCGCTACCGGCCATCCGGATCTGATGTTTCTTGCCGTCAGCCTCGGCCTTTTCGCCGCGGCTGGCGCAAATTGGCTTGTTGGCCGGCGCCTCAATGGCGCGCCGCCACTCGAACTCGTCGACCCAGCCACGAACCAAAGCGTCCTGTTGCGCCGACGCCATGCGCTGTTTTGGGTGCCGATACAGTACTGGTCCTTACCCGTAGCGCTCGCGGCCTTCGTGCCTCTGCTTGCTCTACGCAATCTCTAAACGCTGTGATCTGCGAACCGTACTGTAGCTAAGGATTAAAGTATGACGATCGTCGGTGGGGTGCCCGGGCTGCGCTATGGCCTTGCCGTCGCTTGGCTCGCCGTCGCGCTGGCCACGCCAACCATGGCTGTGACCCCGGTTACGCCGGTCAATATCGAGAGCTGCGACGCGTTCCTGGCTGCCTACGTGCAGTGCGCGGCTAGCCCTGGCGTGCCGGAAACCGTTCGCCCGAACATCCGGCAAGGCATCAACACCATGCGCGATAGCTTCCGCGAGGCGGTTGCTCGCAACGAGGCCGCTCGCCCGATCGTCGCTTACCAGTGCGCCCAGGCGCACGAGGCTGTGCGAAAGAGTATGGTCGACGCCTTCAAGTGCGATTTCCCTGTGTTGCCACCAGCCTCCCAGGCGCTGCTGCAGGCCCCACCAACGGCAACGGCAACGGCCGGACGAGCGCCAGCCCAAACGCCCGTCCGGGCTGCGCCGCCTCCGCCAAGCCCTGAGGCGCAGGAGCAAGCCAAGGTGAACGCCTACACCGAGGCACAGAACCACCTCGTGCGCTCCCATCCCTTAGAGAGCCAACTCGCCGCGTATCGAAGAGACAACGAACGCGTGCTCAAGCTCGGCACGAAGCTCGGGGCCAATGCGTGGTACCACTTCGGCATCGTCGATTTCGATGGGGTGATCGACGAGCTGGAAAAAGCGACGGCCCTGCCTAGTACCGTCCCGGAGGTCGATCCGCAGGCTGCGCGGCTGCTTGCTAGCTTGCGCGAGCTCAATCCGACACTGAAGGCGCTGACCCGCTACCAGACCACCCGCGAGTTCAAGGAAGACGGATACAAGTTCGCGCGCGAGCAGCACCTGATCCTGGTGCCCAGGGTCGAAGCCGCCGCCAAGGCGATGGACGTCTACGGCACTGCGCTATTTGATCGCGAACTCGCTCGGGACGACCGACGCGCGGCGGCCATGCCGGAGGACGCTCCGGCACGCCGGCTGCTCATTACCAGCCTTACCCTCCGACGTGCGGTGCAGCGCTTTGAAGCACTCGGACCGAAAGCGGACGTGGGCCCGTTCTTGGCCGCACTCGGCGAGGTTTCGAACGCCAACCGTCAGCTTGGGACGACGTTCGACACTATGAGCCCGAAGGCGAACTCGTCATGTACGGGCTACACCGACACGGTGGCGAGCGTGATCGGTCACGGCCGGGATGTGGCCCGGGATATCAAAACAAAGGGCGATCCGAGCCAGCCGGCGCAGCTGTTCAACGACAGCTACAACCGCTCGGTGCGTGATTTCGAGTCCTGCCAGCGGTACGAAAGCCGTGCTCGGCCGAGCTGAGGGCTGGCCCGAACCGCACGGGACGTCCTCGTCTCCTTAAACATCCACCCCCCGAGAGCTCCATGATCACACGGTTTTGGAGGGGGCGAGGCAACGGCTTACGGCTTCCCCCTATTGTCCTGCTCCTTGCCTGGGTCGTGGGTATGCCAACCCTCCTCGCGGGTCTCGGCGCCTGGTAGGTCGAGCGCGGACACGAGACCGTCGCGACTTAGAGCGCCTAACAGAACGGCACCCTGAGCGTTGATGTGCGTTGGTGTTTCATGGCCCGCGCACTTCTTCCCGACGATCTCTGGGACGAGATCGCCCCGCTGCTTCCGCCTCCCCGACCCCGTCCGAA
>NZ_VRUU01000167.1 GCF_008039875.1 Methylobacterium sp. WL119
AGGCCCACCCTCCCCCGCACCCAAGTCGGGCCTGCCCGACTTGGGCACACAGGGTGCGGATCTCGGGCAAGCCCGAGATCCGTCGGGGGGAGGGAAGGGAGGCTCACGCCGCGCGCTTGGCCGCCTCGCGGCGCGAGAACCGCATCGTGCCGTCGTCGAGGCGGCCGAACTTCAGGGCGGCGGTGTCGAGGATGTAGTTCTGGTGCAGCTTCCACGGCTTGGTGTCGGCCTGCTTCGGCAGCAGGTGCGCGGCGCGGGTGACGTAGCCGGAGGTCAGCGGCAGGGTCGGCTCGGTGTTGAGCCGGCCGGTATCCGCCAGGGGCTCGCAGCGCGCGAAGCCGTTGGCGTCCATGTGGTTGATGAGCCGGCAAAGGTAGCGCGCCGTCAGCTCGCTCTTCAGGGTCCACGAGGCGTTGGTGTAGCCGATCGTCACCGCGAAGTTCGGCACGCCCGACAGCATCATGCCCTTGTACAGGAACGTGTTCTCCGGCTCGACCGCGCGGCCGTCGACGGAAAGCGTCATCCCGCCGATCATCTTCATCCGGAGGCCCGTGGCGGTGACGACGATGTCGGCCGGCAGCGTCTTGCCGGAGGCGAGCCGGACGCCGTCCTCGGTGAAGCTGGCGATCGTGTCGGTCTCGACCGAGGCGGCGCCGGAGCGGATCGCCTTGAACAGGTCGCCGTCCGGCACGAGGCAGAGGCGCTGGTCCCACGGCTTGTAGCTCGGGGTGAAGTGCTTGGCGACGTCGTAGTCGGGGCCGAGCTGCGCGCGCACGCCGTCGAGGATGCGCTTGGTCATCGCCGCCGGCTTCTTGCGCGCGAACTGGTAGAAGAAGATGCCGAGCGCGACGTTCTTCGCCCGCGTCAGCCGGTGGGCGAGGCCGGCCGGCAGCTTTTCGCGCAGCCAATGCGCGATTCTGTCCCGGCTCGGCAGGGCGACGATGTAGGTCGGCGAGCGCTGCAGCATCGTGACGTGCTGCGCGGTCTTGGCCATCGCCGGCACCAGCGTCACCGCGGTGGCGCCCGAGCCGATCACCACCACGCGCTTGCCGTCCCAGGACAGGTCCTCGGGCCAGGCCTGCGGGTGCACCACCGGCCCGGCGAAGCGCTCGCGCCCGGGAAAGTCCGGGCTGTAGCCGTGGTCGTAGGCGTAGTAGCCGCTGCACACCGACAGGACCGCGCAGGTGTAGCGCACCGGCTCGGCGGCTTCGCCGACCTCGGCGTCGAGGGTCCACAGGGCGGCGGCCGAATCCCAGGCCGCCCGCACCACCCGGGTGCCGAAGCGTATCTTTTGGTCGATGCCCTCGGCCTGCGCGGTCTCGCGGACGTAGCTCAGGATCGAGGCGCCGTCGGCGATCGCCCGGTCGCTGCGCCAGGGGCGGAAGCTGAAGCCGAAGGTGTAGAGGTCGGAATCCGAGCGCAGGCCGGGATAGCGGAACAGGTCCCAGGTGCCGCCGATCGCGTCGCGGCTTTCCAGGATGGCGTAGGTCTTCCGCGGGCACTCGGTCTGCAGGTAGTGCCCCATGACGATGCCGGAGAGCCCGGCGCCGACGACCAGCACGTCGAAATGCCGGGCGGCGTCCGCGGCGGAGGCGGGCGCCCGAAGCGGACTCGTGGGGGGCGAGGCGTCGTTCATGGCGTCGGGCTCCGGCGGTTTCGCGCGTCGCCCCGATTTAAGGTGGACACCTTATAGACGTCAACGGGCTACCACCGTAAAATGCATCTGGCGCGAAACGTGATGGTGCCGGACGCGCCCCGCGCTCGGCGGATCGCAGGCCGGATCAGGGTGCGGGTGGATCGATGGGGCGGCCAAGTCGGACGGCGGGCCTGAGGCGATGAGGGCGGGGCGATGAGGACGGGCCCTGCGGCGCGCGCGAAGGATCTGCCGAAGGGCGTTGCCGGGGCCGCGGGCAGGAGCGGTGCGACGCGCGTCGCGAAGCCCGGCACGCGCGACCGCGTGCTCGCGGCCTGCCGCGACCTGTTCAACGAGCGCGGTCCGGCCGCCGTCACCACCGCCGAGATCGCCGCCGCGGTCGGCATCAACGAGGGCAATCTCTACTATCACTTCCAGCGCAAGGAGCAGATCCTGGAGGCGCTGTTCTCGGCCTTTGAGATCCGGCTCGAGGCGGTGGCGACGGCCTACGCGACGCAGGCGGGCGAGGCGCGCTACGCCCCCTACCTCGCCGGCTGGTTCACGCTGATGTGGGAGTGGCGCTTCTTCTACCGCGACGGCGGCACGATCTTCCGGCTCGCGCCGGCCCTGCGGCCGCGGCTGAAGACGGTCAGCGATTCCGGCCAGGACCACGTCCGGCAGGCGCTCGCCGGGATGAAGGCGGCGGGCCTGCTCAGGGCCGGCCCGGCGGAGACCGAGCACCTGATCGTCAACGCCTGGATCGTCTCTACCTACTGGATCGACTACCTGCGCTCGCGCCGCGGCCTCGGCGAGGTCCGGCGCGAGCACCTGGATTGGGGCGCGGCCCAGGTGGCGAGCCTGTTCCGGCCCTACCTGACCGAGGCCGGGCTCGCCGCCGCCGCGCTGGCCTGAGCCGCCGGCGGCTCAGGCCGCGCGGTAGCGCTCCGCCGCATGCGGCCGCCCGAGATTGGGCAGCATCGCCTGGCGCCCGGCCTCGTAGGCGCTCCACTGCCCGGCATCGGGCAGCGGCGGGATCGTCACGGTCTCGCGCCGGTCGAAGCCGACGAGGGCGGCGTCCACCAGCTCGCCGACCTCCATGACGTTGTCGAGGGTGTTCACGTCGGCGCCGGACCGCTCCCAGATCTCGGTGCGGGTGGCGGCCGGCAGCACCGCCTGGACGTGCACCCCCTTGGGCCCGAGCTCGAGATGCAGCCCCTGGCTGAGATAGAGCACGAAGGCCTTGGTCGCCCCGTACACCGACATGCCGAGTTCCGGGGCGAGGCCGACGACCGAGCCGATGTTGATGATCGCGCCGGTGCCGGCCCGGACGAAGCGCGGCGCCGCGGCGTTGGCGAGCCGCGTCAGCGCGGTGACGTTGAGGGTGATGAGGGCGGCGAGCGGACCGGGATTCTGGTCGACGAAGGGCCCCAGCACCGCCGCGCCGGCATTGTTGACGAGCACGCCGATGCGCGCGTCCTCACGCAGGCGCGCCTCGACGCGGGCGAGGTCGGCCTCCACGGTGAGGTCGGCCTGGACCACGTCCACGGCGATTCCGGCCTCGCGCCGCAGCCGGTCGGCGAGGGCTTCGAGGCGCTGCCCGTCGCGGGCGACCAGCACGAGGTCGTGGCCGCGCCGCGCGAAGCGGTCGGCATAGGTGGCACCGATCCCGGACGAGGCGCCGGTGACGAGAACTGCGGGCTTGGTGGACATGGCCGATCTCTCCTGCTCGAACATGATGATCATCATGTATAAGCCGACATGATGACCATCATGGTCTGCGTCAAGCGCGGTGATCGGGGCCGGTGTGAGGTGGCGCACAGGGCGCGGTTTTCGCCGGATCGGATGCGAGCCGGCGGCTCAGCAAGCCGACGTCATGCGCCGCGACCGAAGCGGAAGCGCCTCTCCCTCCCCCCCGACGGATCTCGGGCCTGCCCGAGATCCGCACCGTGTGTGCCCAAAGAGGGCGGGCCCGACTTGGGTGCGGGGGAGGGTGGCCCGCGAAGCGGGTCGGGAGAGGGGAGCGCGCTGTCCGGATATGGCGCTCCCCTCACCCGACCCTCGCTGACGCGAGGCTCACCCTTCCCCGCAGAGGGGGGAGGGAAGTTGGGGTGGATTCACCGTCGCCTGGATGGATGAAGGCTGTTGCCCGTCTGAGCCGGGGGGCGGATCAGCGATGCGCAGAGACGGGTTTGCTGGCCGAGCCCTGTTCCGCGCCGCGCGGGCGGAACGCCCGGCTGCCGAGAGCGAAGAAACCCACGGCCCCGCCGATGACGACGCCGACCAGCAGAAGGAGGAGATTCGTGTCGGGCATCGCTCAACTCTCGCTCTGGATGAACCGAATGACGAACTGCCCGGAGGCGGGCAGCGCGGCGCCGAGGAGCATCCACCAGATGGCTTCGCCCTGCGGCCAGTTGTGATCCTTGACGTAGGGTACGATGAAGGCGGCACCTACGATAGCGATCCCCAGCGTGTTCGAGAGGCTGCCATAGAGCTTGATGTGCTCATTCCAACGCTTGGCCTCGAGCTTCCTGAGATCGGGCTCGAGTTCGATCCGCCTCCGCCGATGCGAGAAGTACAGTCGCAGAGCCGCGGCCGCAAAACCGGCCAGGGCGCCGAGAAGGGGAAGGGCCAGCCTGGTTCCGGTTCGGTCGGCGATCCAGTTGGCCGAGCCGTCGAGAAGACCTGCGAGGTCGCCGGGCATCGATTTCCCCCTCGGAGACCTGCGTCGGGAAACGGGCGCTCCCGACCGGCGGGACAATGTGCGTCGTAGGCGGATGGACGCCGCCGTCGCCAAGCTTGGACGCGACCCGTTGGTCGACCTGCACCGGCCGTGCGATCGAACGCGACGAAAACGGCCGGTGCTGGACGCCTCGGGGCGGGACGACGCCTGTCAGGGGTGGCTTCCCTCCCCCCGCACCCAAGTCGGGCCTGCCCGACTTGGGCACACGGGGTTGCGGATCTCGGGCAAGCCCGAGATCCGTCGGGGGGAGGGAAGAGGCGGTGGCGTGATCGTCCAAGAGATGGGTGAAGGCCGTCGCCGATCCGGGACGTGGCGCCGCGAGGTGCGACGCCCGGCCCGCCAAGCGGCGACCTCCGCTACGCCGCCTCAGGCGGTGGCTTCGCCGTACAGCGTCTCGACGTGTTCCCAGTTCACGAGGTTCTCCAGGAACGCCTTGAGGTAGTCGGGGCGGCGGTTGCGGTAGTCGATGTAGTAGGAGTGCTCCCACACGTCGACGCCGAGGATCGGCTTGGCGCCGTGCACCAGCGGGTTCTCGCCGTTCGGGGTCTTCATGATGGCGAGCTTGCCGTCCTTGACCGCGAGCCAGGCCCAGCCCGAGCCGAACTGGCCGATGCCCGCCTGGATGAAGTCCGCCTTGAACTTCTCCGCGCCGCCGAGATCCTCGTCGATCTTCTTGGCGAGGCTGCCCGGGATCGCGCCGCCGCCGTTGGGCTTCATCCACTGCCAGAAGTGCAGGTGGTTGAAGTGCTGGCCGGCATTGTTGAACAGCGGCTGGTTGTTGCCGTAGCTCGCCGTGACGATCTCCTCGACGCTCTTGCCCTCGAGACCGGTGCCCTCGAGCAGCTTGTTGCCGGTGTCGACGTAGGCCTTGTGGTGCTTGTCGTGGTGGAACTCGAGGGTTTCCTTCGACATGTACGGGGCCAGCGCGTCGTAGGCGTAGGGCAGTTCCGGCAGGGTGAAGGTCATCAGATTCTCCGTCTTGTCGAGGTCTTCTGGACGGGCGTGCGGAATCGCGCCGCGCGCCGCGCTCGACGGGGTAACGACCGGAAGGTAAGTCGGTGCCCCCGCCGCGGCAACGCCGGAACCGGCACGAAGCCCGTGGAAACCGCCACGCCGCGGGGCCGACTCCGGGTCGCCGGCGTTTTGCAAAACGCCGGCAAGGTCTTACTACGATCCTGGCGTATCCGGCCCCGACTTCGAGAGTTCCATGATCATTGCGCTGTTCGCGCTCAGTGCCGCGATGGTGATCGGCGGCGTCGTCGCCGTGATCCAGGGGTTCCCCTTCGTCCGCCTGGAGAGCGGGCTCTCCATGGTGATCGCGGGCGCGACCGTCGCCTCGGCCGGGGCGGTGCTCTCCGGCCTCGCGGTGGTGGCGATGGGCCTGCGCCGGGTCGCTCACGCCTTCGACGCCCGCCGCATCGTCGACGCCGTCAGCACGATGCAGGACGGGGTCCGCCTGCCCCCGGCGGCCCCCGCGCCGGCGTCCCTCGCGGTCCCGG
>NZ_VRUU01000169.1 GCF_008039875.1 Methylobacterium sp. WL119
GCTGGTAGGCGGCGACGCGGATCCCGCTCAGGGTGTCGGGCGGGAAGACGTCGCCGTAGCGGCGCCGGTAGCGGTCGATCACGTCCGGGTCCGGCGTCGCGGCGACGGGGGCCGCCATGGTCCCGGCTTCGGCGACGTCGCCGAGGGCGGCGAGGATCGCGACCTCGTCGGCCTTGGTGATCTCGCCGTCGGGCCGGTAGAACTTAAGGCCGTTGCGGTCCTGCGGGATGTGGCTGCCGGTGACCATCACGGCACAGGCCCCGCGCCGCATCGCCTCGAGCGCCAGCGCCGGCGTCGGAAGCGCGCCGCAATCGATCGCCGCGAAGCCCGTCGCGGCGGCGGCGGTGGCGACGGTGGCGGCGATGCCGGCGCTGCTGTCGCGCAGGTCGCGCCCGATCACCACGGTGCGGCCCGGGCAGCACGCCGCGCCGACGGAGCGGAAGAATGCCCCGGCATAGGCGTAGCTCGGCCACCCGACGAGGTCCGTCACCAGGCCGCGCAGGCCGCTCGTCCCGAACTTCAGGCTGCTCACGACGGCCTCTCCACGCCTCTCACCGATCGTCGACGAAATTCCCCTACGGCACGGATCGGCCCAGCGTCGCCCTGGCATGTTCGAGCACGTCGGCGAGCGCCGCGTCCCAGTCGGCCTTGGGCGTCCAGCCGGTGGCCTCCGTCAGGCGCGTCGCGTCGCCGGCCGCCACCGGGATCTCCGACGGGCGCATCCGGTCCGGTGCGACCCGGACCTCGAACGGCACCCGCGCGTGCCGGCGCAGGTCGTCCACCACGCTGGCGATGCTGCGCGGCCGCCCCGAGGCGACGTTGAACACCGACCCGTCCGCGATGTCCAGGCCGCGCCCGATCAGATCGACATAGGCCCGCACCACGTCGCCGACCGGCAGGAAGTCGCGCTCGGCCGCGAGGTTGCCCACCGCCAGCACCGGCGCCACCAGCCCGGCCTCGATCCGCGCGATCTGGCCGGCGAAGGACGGCACCACGAAGCGCTCGTCCTGGCCGGCCCCGATCTGGTTGAACGGCCGCAGGATCACCAGCCGCACCTCCGCCTTGGCCAGCAGGTCGCGCAGGATCGTCTCGCCGAACCACTTCGAGCGGGCATACGGCCCCTGCGGATCGGGCACCGCCGCCTCGGTCAGCGGACGGCCGGCCAGGAACGCCCGGCCGTAGACCTCGCCCGAGCTGACGAACAGGAAGCCCGCGCCGGGGGCGGATCGCGCCACCGCCTCGGCGAGGTTCAGGAGCCCGACGAGGTTGACCCGCCAGGTCTCCCCCGGCGCATCCGCCGATTGCTGCACCGAGGCCATCGCGGCCAGGTGCAGCACGTCGGTCGGGCGGAACGCGGCGACGCTGGCGTGCAGCGCCGCCTCGTCCAGCAGGTCGACCGTCTCGTAGGCGACCCGCTCCGGCAGGACGGCCGGGCGGCCGCGGCCGATGCCGAGGATCCGGTCCGCGGCCCCGGTGCCGGCCGACAGCGCCGCCAGCGCGTGCCGCCCGACGAAGCCGGCCGCCCCCGTGACCAGGATGCGCTTCACGGGCGCACGCGGCTCCGCACGCGGGCCGGGGCCGTCGCGCTGCGGCGCAGGCCGGTCACGCGCGCCCGCCCAGGCGCTTCAGGTCGGCCTCGACCATCTCCTGGATCATCGCCTCGAGGGAGATCTCGGCCTTCCAGCCGAAGGCGGCCTCGGCCTTGGCCGGGTTGCCCAGCAGCACCTCGACCTCGGCCGGCCGGTACAGCTTCTCGTCGATGACGAGGTGGTCGTCGATGGCGAGATTCACATGCGCGAAGGCGAGCGCGCACATGTCGCGCACCGTGGTGGTGCGGCCGGTGGCGATCACGAAGTCGTCGGGCTTGTCCTGCTGCAGCATCATCCACATCGCCCGGGTGTAGTCCTTGGCGTGGCCCCAGTCGCGCTTGGCGTCGATGTTGCCCAGCCGCAGTTCCTTCGCCAACCCGAGCTTGATCCGCGCGACCCCGTCGGTGACCTTGCGGGTAACGAACTCGACCCCGCGCAGCGGGCTCTCGTGGTTGAACAGGATCCCGTTCGAGGCGTGCAGGGCGAAGCTCTCGCGGTAGTTGACCGTCATCCAGTGCGCGTAGAGCTTGGCCACGCCGTAGGGCGAGCGCGGGTAGAACGGCGTCGCCTCGCTCTGCACCTGCTCCTGGATCAGGCCGAACATCTCCGACGACGAGGCCTGGTAGTAGCGCGCGTCGGGCTTGAGGGTGCGCACGCATTCGAGCAGGTTGACCGCGCCCAAGCCCGTGATCTGCCCGGTCAGCAGCGGCTGCTGCCACGAGGCGGTGACGAACGACTGCGCGGCCAGATTGTAGACCTCGTCCGGCTGCACGGCTTGAACGATGCGGGCTAAGCTCGACAGGTCGAGCAGGTTGCCGTCGTGCAGCGCGACGTCGTTCTCGATCCCCAACCACTTCAGTCGGTGGTCGAACACCCCGGCATGGCTCGAGCGCCGCACCACCCCGTGCACCGCGTAGCCCTTCGACAGCAGCAGCTGCGCGAGATACGCCCCGTCCTGCCCGGTGATGCCGGTGATCAGTGCCGTCTTGGTGCTCATCTGCGAAGCCTCTCCCTCTGAACGTGACATTCCGTCGGTCGATGAGCGAGAGGCCGCCGCGATTCGCGACTGCATATCCGCCGGCATCCGGGCCTTCAACGCGTGAACGGCCCGACATCCGTGGCCGATCCGCGGGCGGCGTGCGGGTCCGGGCCCCCGGCGGCCGTCGCGTCGCCCGCGGCGTCGCGCGTCCGCCGCCTGCGCGAATCAACCCGCCCTCTCGCGAACGATGCGGAAGGTTTGGCCAAGGACGCCCGTCCCTGCAACCCAAGCGAGTATGATCGCGCGAGATATCTACCGAGGCGTGCTTTCGGCGCCGCCGGCGCGCTACCGCGCGCCGATCGCGCTCAGGTCGCGCCGTCCGTCGCGGCCCTCCTCGGCGGCCGGCGGGCGGAACCGGCCGGCGATCTCCGAGAACGCGTCCTGCATCCCGTCGAGGCCCTGCACCGTGACGATGCTGGAGCCCGGCCCGAGCGGCGGGATGAAGCCCGCCTCGGACAGGGTCCTGAACACCGAGAAGTTCAGGTCGTTCTGCACCTTCTGGCCGAGGCTGACGTCGACGATCATCACCACGAGCTCGAACTCGAGGAACGGGTCGCCGATCTTGCGGAACACCACGCGCGGCGCCGGCTCCTTCAGCACGTCGGCGTGCTGGGCGGCGCAGGCGAGCAGCATCTCGGCGGCGCGCGCCGGGTCCTGGTTGCGCAGCACGTTGACCACCAGCGAGACCCGGCCCGTCCGGTCGCCGCGGACGCGGTTCTTGACGATGCCGGAGATCAGGTTCGAGTTCGGGACGATCACCGCCGAGCGGTCGAAGGTCTGGATCTCGGTGGAGCGCACCGAGATGCGCTTCACGATGCCCTCCGAGTCGCCGATCACCACCTGGTCGCCGACGCGGATCGGCCGCTCCCAGAGCAGGAGCAGGCCCGAGACGAAGTTGTTGACGATCGATTGCAGGCCGAAACCGATGCCGACCGAGAGCGCGCCGGCCACGATCGTCAGCTTCTCGAGGCTGAGGCCGAGATAGGAGAAGGCCAGCGCAAGGGCGAGCAGGAAGCCGCAATAGCCCGACACCGTCGAGATCGAGTTGCGCAGGCCCGCGTCGAGGTCGGTGGCGGGCAGGTAGACCTGGTCGAGCCAGCGCTGGACCGCGCGGGTGATGGCGATGCCGAGGACCAGGATCCCGAGGCCGAGCGCGATCGTCGAGAGCGAGATCGTGACGTCGCCGACCTTGAAGCCGAAGAAGGCCTGCCGGATCGAGGAGACGATGTCGGTCGAATCGAGGCCCCAGGGCGCGAGCACCAGGAGCGCCACGATCAGGAACAGCAGCACCCGCGCGGCACCGGTGGAGAGCACCGCGATCTGGTTGAGCGAACGCTTGCGCAGGCCGGTATTGGCCTGGAGCGCGGTGGCGAGCCGGGTGTCGTCCGAGAGCGAGCCTCCGACGAAGGTGTCGGCGCTCTGCACCAGCAGGTAGAGCAGCACCAGAAGGCTCGCGGTCCAGACCAGCTGGTCGATCACGAACGCCGCGAAGGCGACGTAGCCGACGAGGGCGGCGACGCCGATGACGGCCACCGCCGCCCAGCCGACGAGCCGCGCCGGGCCGCCGATGCCGGTGGTGGTCTTCGTCGGCACGTAGGGGCCGAAGCAGGCCTCCTCTTCCTCCTCCTTGTCGGCGAAGCGGTGCAGGCCGATGGCGAGGATCAGCGCGGTGGCGACCGCGCCGATGCCGCGGGTGGCGATCGAGATCGGCAGCGCCGCCGAGATGCCCGAGTTCAGCGCCTCGATCGACTTCACCACGGTGATCACCGTGGCGATGCCGACCGCGAGCCGCGTCACCCGGATCGCCGCCGCGTCGCTCACCGGCGCCGGCCGCCACTGCGGCTTGTCCGGCGAGAGCAGGCCGTCGCACAGGGCCTCGACGAAGGCGATGAAGGCGAGGCCGGCCAGGATCGCGCCGGCCACCGGAAGCAGCCGGGAGGGCAGCAGGTCGGTGGCGTCGAGGGCGTAGTACACCGTGTAGGAGCCGATCACCGCCGGCACGGTGCCGAGCAGCAGCACCCGCCACGCGCCGAGCAGGGTCTGGCGCCGGCTCGGGTCGGTCATCGCCGCGTCGCGCCGGCCGAGCCGCGGGGCGATGTTGCGCCGGCCGAAATACAGCGCCACGGACACGCCGAAGGCGAGGCCGAGCATCAGCAGGTTGCCGAGCGTTCCGTTGCGCGAGAACAGCAGCAGGATGTCGGACAGCGCGCTCTGGAGCGAACGGATGTCGCGGGGGACGTCGGCCGCGACCCGGCTCCAGAGCTGCGGGCTGACCAGCGCCTGGCTGCGCTCGAACAGCCCCTTGGTGAAGGATTCCCGGCGCCGGTTCGAGACCCGGTCGATGATCTGGTCGCCCTGGACGAGGAGCGAGCGCGCCAGCCGCTGGGTCTCGTCGATGCGCGAGACCGCCGCGTCGCGCTCGACCCGCTCCTGGGCCACCTCCGGGCTCTCCTCGGCGTCCTTCGGCTTCGGCCCGAGCTGGGTCAGGCGCTCCCGGGCCGATTCCAGCGGCGCGTCGAGACGGCCGATGATCGTGCGGATCTCGTCGGTGACCGGGCCGACGCCGTCGCGGATGGCGGAGAGCTCCGGCGTGCCGAGATCGGTGCGGGCCAGCTCCTTCTCGCGCGCGGCGAGGTCGTTCTTGGCCGCGTCGAGTCTGGCCCGGACCGCCTTGAGCGCCTCGGACATCTCGGGTTTCGGAGGGGCCGGCTTGGCGTCCGCCGGTTTCGCCTCGACCGGCTTGCCGTCCGCAGACTTGCCGTCCGCAGACTTGCCGTCCGCAGACTTGCCGTCCGCAGACTTGCCGTCCGCAGACTTGCCGTCCGCAGACTTGCCGTCCGCAGACTTGCCGTCCGCAGACTTGCCGTCCGCAGACTTGCCG
>NZ_VRUU01000016.1 GCF_008039875.1 Methylobacterium sp. WL119
GCCCATGGCGGCCGCGAGGTCGTGCTCACCGGCGTCGACCTCCCCGCCTACGGCCGCGACCTCGCCGGCGCGTCCGAAAGCCTCGGCACGCTGGTGCTGGCGATCCTCGCCGCGGTGCCGGCCCTCGCGCGCCTGCGGCTGTCCTCGTCCGCCACCTCGACGGCGAGGTCGGGCGCTCGCACCGGGTGCTGGCCGAGCGCGGCGGCATCGGCCGCACGGAAGGCTTCACGCCGGTGCGGCTCACGGCGGAGCCGGGAACGATCCGGACGGTGGCGATCCTGGGCCACGACGGCCGCGCGCTGCTCGCCGCCTGATCGCAGGCCGTCGGCTGCGCACCCCGCCCGCCCCCGCAGCTCAGGCGGTCCAGCCGCAGGCGAGGAGCCCGCTCCGCATGTGCTCCGGCGCTGGCGCCTCGGCGACGACCGGCGGCTTCTTCGGGTAGAGCGGCAGGGCGAGCTGCCGGGCATGGAGCTTCAGGCCGGGGCCGCCGTGGCGCGGCGCGGTGCCGTAAATCGGGTCTCCCACGATCGGAAACCCCGATGCGGCGCAGTGGACGCGAAGCTGATGGGTGCGGCCGGTGACCGGCACGAGCTCGAGCCAGGCCTGGCTCCCGGACCGGCCGAGCACGCGCCAATGCGTCAGCGACGGATCGCCGGCGGGATCCGCCTTCATCCACCACGAGCGCGGATCGCTCGAGCGCCGGGCGAGTGGCAGGTCGACGCTGCCGGTCTCCTCCGTCGGGCCGCCCTCGACCAGGGCCCAGTACGCCTTCCGGGCCCGCCCGTCGGCGAACAGCTTGTTCAGGCGGGCGAGCGCCTGCGCGTGGCGCCCGAGCGCGAGGCAGCCGGAGGTGTCGCGGTCGAGCCGGTGCGCGGCCTCCGGGCGCCGCGGCAGGCCGAAGCGCAGCCCGTCGAGGTGGTCGGTCAGGGTCTCGCCGCCCTTCGGCCCCGGATGCACCGGCAAACCCGCAGGCTTGTCGATGACGAGGACCAGGGCATCGCGGTAGAGCAGGCGCGCGCCTATGTCAGGGTGGATAGCGGCGGGCGACGACATGCCTCCCGGCTAACGGTGCCGGGGCGCGGGAGCAAGGACGACATGAGCCAAGACGAGAAGCCGGGCTGGTTCGGCCGCCTGTTCGGGCGCAAGGGCGCGACCGAAGCCCCCGAGCCGCCGGCGGACTCGCCCGCTTCGCCGGCGGAGGGCCAGCCGGACTTCGCCACCGGCGCCGACGACGTGGCGCACGTGCCGCTGCCGCCGGCCGAGCCGTCGCCGGTCGACCCCGCCCGCAACGCGGTGCCCGACGCGACCGAGGGCGCAGACCTGCAACCGATCGAGGGCGAGCCCGAGACGCCGCCGGCGGGCACCGCGGGCGACGACCCCGCCCACGGCGCGGGGCCGGCCGACGCCACCACCGTCGCCCGGGAACCGGCGACCGGGACCGAGACCGAGACCGAGACCGGTGCGGCGGCCAGCGCGCCCGACATCCAGCCGGTCGACGTCGCCGCCTCCCTCGCCCACGACGCCGTCAACGACGCGGCGCCGGCCGAGGCGGAGCCGGAGAAGCGCGGCTGGTGGACCCGGCTGACCTCGGGCATGAAGCGGACCTCCTCGGCTCTGTCCGACCGCGTCACCGGGTTGTTCACCAAGCGCAAGCTCGACGCCAACACCCTGGAGGACCTGGAGGACGCGCTGATCCAGGCGGATTTCGGCGTCGAGACCGCCACGCGGATCTCGGAGGCCGTCGGCAAGGGCCGCTACGAGAAGGGCATCTCCCCCGACGAGGTCCGGGCGATCCTGGCGACCGAGGTCGAGCGCGCGCTGGAGCCGGTGGCCAAGCCCCTGGTGATCGACGCCGCCAAGAAGCCGTTCGTGGTCCTGATGATCGGCGTGAACGGCGCCGGCAAGACCACGACGCTGGGCAAGCTCTCCCTCAGCCTCAAGGCGGAAGGGCGCTCGGTGATGCTGGCGGCGGGCGACACCTTCCGCGCGGCCGCGATCGAGCAGCTCAAGGTCTGGGGTGCGCGCACCGGCACGCCGGTGGTGAGCGGGGCGCAGGGCGCGGACGCGGCGGGCCTGGCCTTCGACGCCCTGAAGCGCGCCAAGGCCGACGGCACCGACGTGCTCCTGATCGACACCGCCGGCCGGCTCCAGAACAAGGCCGGCCTGATGGCGGAGCTCGAGAAGATCATCCGCGTGCTGCGCAAGAGCGACCCGGAAGCGCCGCACGCCACGCTGCTGGTGCTCGACGCCACCGTCGGCCAGAACGCGCTGTCGCAGGTCGAGCTGTTCTCCAAGGCCGCGCCGGTCTCGGGCCTGGTGATGACCAAGCTCGACGGCACCGCGCGCGGCGGCATCCTGATCGCGCTCGCCGCGAAGTTCGGCCTGCCCGTCCACTTCATCGGCGTCGGCGAGGGCGTCGACGACCTGGAGCCGTTCGCGGCACGGGACTTCGCGCGGGCGATCGCGGGGCTGGAGAAGGGCTGAGGCCGATCGCCTCCGGTAGACCTCACCATTCCCCGTCGATAGAGACGCCCTGACGTGACGGACCGTTCGGGGACGTGACGGACCGCTCGGATTCCCTGGCCAGACGCATGCAGATCGAATCCGTCCCCCCGCACCGCCACCTGCCGCCGGCCCTGAAGCTCGCCCTGGAGATGGGGCCGCTGGTGATCTTCTTCCTCGGCAACGCCTATGCCGAGCGCTTCGGCGTCGCCGCCGATCAGAAGCTGTTCGTGGCGACTGGGGTGTTCATCGCGGCGACGGTGCTGGCGCTCGCCGTGCACTTCGCCCTGGTGCGCCGGCTGCCGATCATGCCGATGGTCTCGGGCGTGGTGGTGGTCGTGTTCGGCGGGTTGACCCTCTATCTGCAGGACAAGACCTTCATCATGGTGAAGCCCACCATCGTGAACACCCTGTTCGGCCTGGTGCTGCTCGGCGGGCTCGCCTTCGGCAAGTCCCTGCTCTCGGTGGTGCTCGACTCGGTGTTCTCGCTCACCGAGGAGGGATGGCGGAAGCTGACCTTCCGCTGGGGCCTGTTCTTCCTCGCGCTGGCACTGATCAACGAGGTGGTGTGGCGGACCCAAAGCGAGGATTTCTGGGTGAACTTCAAGGTC
The DNA here is from genome assembly GCF_008039875.1 of Methylobacterium sp. WL119. Classification (GTDB taxonomy): domain Bacteria; phylum Pseudomonadota; class Alphaproteobacteria; order Rhizobiales; family Beijerinckiaceae; genus Methylobacterium. The sequence continues at coordinate 3,114 of NZ_VRUU01000016.1, forward strand.
TTCGGCATCATGCCGCTGACCGTGGTGTTCGCGCTGGCCCAGACGCCCCTGCTCGCCCGCTACGAGCGCAAGAAGACCGACGCGTGAATCGGGCGCAAGCCGAACCGGCGCCGCCGGCTCGGCGGACGGCCCGCCCGGGCCGGTGCGGACCGTCCCTTCCTACTTCGCGGCCACCTTCCCGGCCGCCCGGATCTTGGCGATCACGTCCGCGAGGTTCTCCGGCGTGACGATGCCGACGAGCTTGTCGCGGATCACGCCGTCCGGGCCGATGATGAAGGTCTCGGGCACGCCGTAGACCCCGAAATCGATGCCGACGCGGCCGGTTTCGTCGTGACCCACCGCCTGGAACGGGACGCCGTTCTTGGCAAGGAAGCGGCGCCCGTTCTCGGCCGCGTCCTTGTAGTCGATCCCGACGAGCCGGATGCCGGGCTCGCGCGCCAGCCGCATCAGCATCGGATGCTCGACCTGGCACGGCGCGCACCACGAGGCCCAGACGTTGAGCACCGTGACGCCGCCCTTCAGGTCGGCGCTCGACAGGCCCGGCACCGGCTTGCCGTCCGCGGTCAGGCCGGGCACCGCCGGGAGCGCGAAGCTCGGCACCGGCTTGCCGATCAGCGCGGAGGGGAGGGCGGCCGGATCGACGCCGGAGCGCAGGCGCAGGAAGAACACGCCGGCCAGCACCGCGAAGGCCAGCACCGGGACGACGACGAGGAGCGAGCGGCGGACCGGCTCCGGAGGGGCCTCGACGCTCACCGGCGATCCTCCGGCTGGAGCTGGGCCAACGCCCGCCTCTGCGCCCGCCGGTCGCGGATCGCGTTGAGGACGAGGGCCGCCATCACCAGGGCGGTGAACGCGTAGGAGGCGAGGATGAAGCCGCCGTGGCTGCCGAGGTCGAAGGTCATGGGTTCAGGCGATCCGGATCGGTTTCATGCGTGGGCCACCCGCTCGAGGGCGGCGACGTCCAGCTTGATCATGCCCTGCATGGCCGAGAAGACCCGGGCCGACACGGCGGGGTCCGGGTCGGCCAGGAGGCGGGGAAGCACCTCCGGCACGACCTGCCAGGGAATGCCCCAGCGGTCGCGGAGCCAGCCGCACATGATCGCGGTGCCGCCGTCGGCGGTCAGGCCCGCCCAGAGCCGGTCGACCTCGGCCTGACCGGCGCAGGAGACGGAGATCGACGCCGCCGTGCCGTACTCGACCGGCGTACCGCCGTTCAGCGCCTGGAAGCTCTGGCCGCCGAGGGTGAACGCGACGAGGATCACGTCGCCCGCGGCGCCGCCCGGCCACGCGCTCGGCGCGCGCTGGATGTGATCGATGCGGGAATCGGGCACGAGCCCGACATAGCGGCGCACCGCCGCCTCCGCATCGGTGCCGAACCAGAGGCAGGTTCTCACCGTCTTCATGGGCCGCGTCTCCTTCCGGGATGCGGGGCGCGCCGCACGCGGACGCGTCTCGCGATCAGACGGCCTGGCCGAGCGGCAGGTCGCGCCCGGCGTCCGAGGTCGTCACGGTCGACCCGGCATCGAGGCGCTCGGCCTCGCGGATCGTCAGGGTCCGCACGCGTCGGCGCATGATCTCGGTCCGCATGGCATAGAGGTGCAGGGTGGTGCCGCCGAGGGTGGCGGCGCCGATCATCACCAGCAACGGGTAGAGCATCGACGGGTCGATGGTCGAGCCGCCCATGCGCAGGATCGAGGCCGGCTGGTGCAGGGTCGACCACCAGTTCACCGAGAACTTGATGATCGGCAGGTTGATCGCGCCGACGAGCGTCAGGATCGCGACGGAGCGGGCGGCCCGGTTCGGGTCCTCCATCGTCCGCCACAGGGCGATGATGCCGCAGTAGATCAGGAACAGGATCAGCATCGAGGTGAGCCGCGCGTCCCAGACCCAGTAGGTCCCCCACATCGGCTTGCCCCAGAGCGAGCCGGTGACGAGGCAGATCAGGGTGAAGGACGCCCCGATCGGCGCGGCGGCGCGCTGCGCCACGTCGGCGAGCGGATGGCGCCAGACCAGGGTGCCGATCGCCGACAGGCTCATCGACGCGTAGAAGAACACCCCGAGCCAGGCCGCCGGCACGTGGATGAACATGATCCGCACGGTCTCGCCCTGCTGGTAGTCGGGCGGGGCGACGAACCAGGACAGGTAGAGCCCGAGCGCGAGGATCGCGGTCGAGATCGCGGCGAGCCACGGCACCAGCGTGCCGGACCAGCGCATGAAGTGACTCGGGTTGGACAGGCGCGTCCACAGGGGCGTCGACATGGGCGATGTCTTAGCCCGGGGTGCGGTGCAGCGGCAATGCGCACGTCTGGCGCAGCCTCGCTCGGCGCGGGCACCGGCGGCCTGAGCCCTCGACGCGCGCAGGCGTCGATGTCGCCGCATGCGCCGTCCGGTGAGCCCGGTCGGCGGACGCAGCGGTCGATCAATCACCCCTGGAGGCCGCCGATCCGTCGTGCGGCGTCGCAGGGTGGAACGGTCATTCGCACTCGGAGAGGACGAGCTTGCAGCTGGGGCACTTGTCGAAGGCCATCTCCTTGGCGGCGGCCTCGGTCCGGCCCCAGCCCACGCCGTAGGTGGTGCGATTGGAGACGTAGGCGCCGCAGGCGTCGAAGCGGGCCACCACCTTGCAGTTGTCGTTGCCCATCTTGGCGCATTGGCGCATCGCGGCGGCGCCCGCGGCCTCGCGCGAATCGCCCCAGCCGATGCCGTAGCCCTCGTCGCCGGCCTTCTGGCCCTCCTCGGTGTCCACGGCGAAGGCGCCGGCCGCGGCGGCGGGAGCGGTCGCGAGGAGCGCCAGGAGCAGCGCGGACATCAGGGTCTTCATCGTTACGTCCCCATCGAGCTTGACAGGGCGGCCGAACCCTTCGCGCCGCCGCTGCCAGCCGTCTGATAAGGCAGGGCGGCGCAAAGGAAATTGCACGACCGTTCCGATCTCTTGCGCGAGCGTCCCGCCCTCATTCCGACCAGCGCAGGGCCGCCGCCGCCGCGAAGGTGCCGACCAGCGCGGCAATCAGGCTGAGGCCGGACAGGATCATCAGCGGGGTGGCGAAGGGGACGGTGCCGCCGAGGGCCGACTGCGCGGCCGAGACGCCGAAGATCAGCGTCGGGATCATCAAGGGTAGCACCAGCACGGCGAGGATCAGGCCGCCCCGGCGGATCGAGGCGGTGAGCGCCGCGCCGACCGCGCCGACGAAGGTCAGCGCCGGCGTGCCGACGAGCAGCGTCAGGGCGGTCGCGGCCATGGCGGTCCCGTCGAGCGCGACGAGCAGGCCGAACAGCGGCGAGGCCAGCGCCAGGGGCAGCCCGGTGGTGATCCAGTGCGCGATCACCTTGGCCAGCACCACGAGCTCGAGCGGCACCGGCGCGGCGGTCATCAGGTCCAACGAGCCGTCCTCCTCGTCGGCCTGAAACAGCCGGTCGAGGCCGATCAGCGTCGCCAGCACCGCCGAGAGCCAGAGGATGGCCGGGCCGATCCGCGAAAGCAGGTTGAGGTCCGGCCCGAGGGCGAACGGCACCAGCGCCACGATCATCAGGAAGAAGACCAGCGACAGCATGCCCGACCCGCCGACGCGGGAGGCCAGCGTCAAGTCGCGGGCGACGAGGGCTGCGAGGATGCGGATCACGCCCACGCCTCCTCCGCGTCGTCCGCCGGCTCGGGCGCCCGCGGGGCGGCCTGCGCGATGTGGAGGTTGCGCGCGTCCTCGAGCCCGAGGGCCTGGTGGGTGGCGGCGATGACGAGGCCGCCGGCCGCCCGGTGCTCGGCCATCAGACCGGCGAGCACGCCCTGCGAGGCGGTGTCGAGGGCGGCCGTCGGCTCGTCGAGGAGCCAGAGCGGGCGCGCGCAGACGAGGAGCCGCGCCAGCGCCACCCGCCGCCGCTGCCCGGCGGACAGGTAGGCGACCGGCAGGTCGAGCGCGTGGGCGAGGCCGAGCCGGTCGAGCGCCGCCCGCGGGCTCAGCCGCTTCGTCCCGAGAAGGCTTTGCGCGAAGGCGAGGTTCTCGGCCGCCGTCAGGCTGCTCTTCAGCCCGTCGCGATGGCCGACGGCGTGCAGGCACTCGGGCAGGGCCGCCTCGCCCATGTCGTGGACGGTGAGCCGGCCCGAATCCGGCCGCAGCCGCCCGGACAGGATCGCGAGGAGGCTCGACTTGCCCGCGCCGTTGCGGCCGGTGACGGTGATCGCCTCGCCCGGGCCGATGGCGAAGGTCAGCCCGGAGAAGATTTTTCGCCCCGAGCGGCGGCAGCAGAGGGCATCGACGGTCAGCCGCACGAAGGTTGCCTGTTCAGAGAATGAAACGCTTCGATCTACCGGTAGATCGCGCGCCGGTGGCCGATCCGTACCACGACGACCCTGACGGTCGCGTCGTCGATCGCAGCGATGATCCGGTAATCGCCGACCCGATATTTCCAGAGGCCGCCCAGCCGCGAACCTTTGAGCGCCTCACCGAGGCTTCTCGGATCGTCCAGGGGCGACAGGCGATCCCGCAGGAAACGGAGAATCCGCGCGGCGGCCTCACGATCGAGCCTATCGAGTTCGCGTTCCGCGGACCGTTCGAACTCAATCCGACAAGCCATGCCGATCTATCACCGCCTGCAGCGTGACGGTCCGGCTCTCGCCGCTTTTCAGAGCTGCGACCCGGCTCTCCGCGAGCTCGACGTCCTCGATCTCGTCGAGGTGGTCCTGGATCGCCTCACGCACGTGATCGTCCGCGCTGCGGCCGGTGCGTCGGGCCAGGGCGTCGAGGCGGCGTTCGATCTCCGGCGGCAGGTCGAGGGCGAGCATGGAAGTCTCCGAGGCGCGTCAGGCTTACGATGGCGGCGCGCATCCGTCCATTCTCGGCACCAAGCCCTCTTGCACGACGAGCCCACGGCACCCGCGCCGCCTTGCCCGATTGCGCAAGACGAAGGAGCCGCGCAACCTCACCGTCATCGGGCAAGCGGCGTTCCGCGATCGTGGGACGCCGGGACGCACCGCCGACACGGAGGATGTCGCCATGACCAAGCCGTCGCAATCCGCGAAGCTGCGCGTGAACGACCCGCGGGTCCGCACCGAAGCCGAGATGGCCCGGGATCCCGACGCGCTCGCCGGCCGCGCGATGGTGGAGGCGCGGGTCGCGCGCTGCACCGCGGACGAGCAGGCCGCGTTCTGGGCGGCGGTGCGGCGCTGCTTCGGCGGCCCGGCGCCGGAAGCCGCCGCCTGAGCCGGACGGGACCGAGGACGCGGGCGGACAGCCTCGCGGCACTGTCACCCGCGACCCGGTAGCGGGCAGATTCGAATCGTTCTATACGGTCCCCAGGCTGCGCCGCGCGACCTTCGAGCGTCCAATTCGCTCCTCGCGCACCCTCCTGCCCGGGCACCCCCGGGGCGGCGCGCGCTCCCTGCGAGCGCAGTCAGGCCGAACACCGGTTTCGTGGCGCGGGTTATGCCTGCGCGTGTTCGACAAACGCCAGCGAGGATCAGACCAGCCGTGGCTTCCATCGACAGCTTCAAGTCCCGACAGACGCTTCAGGCGGCGGGCAAGACCTACACCTACTACTCGATCCCCGAGGCCGAGAAGAACGGGCTCGCCAACTCCACGGCCCTGCCCTTCTCGATGAAGGTGATCCTCGAGAACCTCCTGCGCTACGAGGACGACCGTTCGGTCAGGAAGGGCGACATCGAGGCGACGGTCGCCTGGGTCGACAACCGCGGCAAGACCGAGACCGAGATCGCCTTCCGCCCCTCCCGCGTGCTGATGCAGGACTTCACCGGCGTGCCCGCCGTCGTCGACCTCGCCGCGATGCGCGACGCGATGGTGGCCCTCGGCGGCGACCCGCAGAAGATCAACCCGCTGGTGCCGGTCGACCTCGTGATCGACCATTCGGTGATCGTCGACGAGTTCGGCACGCCGAAGGCGCTGGCCGACAACGTCGCGCTGGAATACGAGCGCAACGGCGAGCGCTACACCTTCCTCAAGTGGGGCCAGTCGGCGTTCGACAACTTCTCCGTGGTCCCGCCCGGCACCGGCATCTGCCACCAGGTCAACCTCGAGTACCTGTCGCAGACCGTGTGGACGAAGCGGGACCCCGACGCCTCGGACGGCTCCGAGATCGCCTATCCCGACTCGCTCGTCGGCACCGATTCGCACACCACCATGGTCAACGGCATGGCCGTGCTCGGCTGGGGCGTCGGCGGCATCGAGGCGGAAGCCGCGATGCTCGGCCAGCCGCTGTCCATGCTGATCCCCGAGGTCGTCGGCTTCAAGCTCTCCGGCAAGCTGCCCGAGGGCACCACCGCCACCGACCTCGTGCTCACCGTCACGCAGATGCTGCGCAAGAAGGGCGTGGTCGGCAAGTTCGTGGAGTTCTACGGCCCCGGCCTCGACGAGATGGCGGTGGCCGACCGCGCCACGATCTCGAACATGGCGCCCGAATACGGCGCGACCTGCGGCTTCTTCCCGATCGACCGCAAGACCATCGACTTCCTGAAGGTCACCGGCCGCACCGACGAGCGCATCGCGCTGGTCGAGGCCTACGCCAAGGCGCAGGGCATGTGGCGCGACGCCCAGACCCCCGACCCGGTCTTCACCGACACGCTCGCGCTCGACATGGGCGACGTGCGGCCCTCGCTCGCCGGCCCCAAGCGCCCGCAGGACCGGGTGCTGCTCGACGCCGCCAAGCCCGGCTTCGCCGGCTCGATGGAGACCGAGTTCCGCAAGGCGGCCGACATCGCCAAGCGCTACCCGGTGGAGGGCGCGAACTACGACATCGGCCACGGCGACGTAGTGATCGCGGCGATCACGAGCTGCACCAACACCTCGAACCCGTCGGTGATGATCGGCGCCGGGCTGCTGGCCCGCAACGCGGTGGCCAAGGGCCTGCGCTCGAAGCCCTGGGTGAAGACCTCGCTGGCGCCGGGCTCGCAGGTCGTCGCCGAGTACCTCGAGAAGGCCGGGCTGCAGCAGCCGCTCGATGCGCTGGGCTTCAACCTCGTCGGCTTCGGCTGCACCACCTGCATCGGCAATTCCGGCCCGCTGCCGGCCGCGATCTCGAAGGCGATCAACGACAACGACGTCGTGGCCGCGGCGGTGCTCTCGGGCAACCGCAACTTCGAGGGCCGCGTGAACCCCGACGTGCGGGCGAACTACCTCGCCTCGCCGCCGCTCGTCGTCGCCTACGCCCTCGCCGGCTCGATGCAGATCGACATCACCACCGAGCCGCTCGGCACCGGCTCGGACGGCCAGCCGGTCTACCTCAAGGACATCTGGCCGACGACGGCCGAGGTGGCGCAGTTCATCGAGGCGAACATCACCTCGGCGCTGTTCAAGTCGCGCTACGCCGACGTCTTCACCGGCGACGCGAACTGGCAGGGGGTCGAGGTCACCGAGGCCGAGACCTTCGCCTGGAACGGCGGCTCCACCTACGTGCAGAACCCGCCCTACTTCGAGGGGATGCAGAAGGAGCCGGCGCCGATCACCGACATCCAGGACGCCCGCATCCTCGGCCTGTTCCTCGACTCGATCACCACCGATCACATCTCGCCGGCCGGCAACATCCGCGCGGCCTCGCCCGCCGGCGCCTACCTGCAGGAGCATCAGGTCCGGGTGCAGGACTTCAACCAGTACGGCACCCGCCGCGGCAACCATCAGGTGATGATGCGCGGCACCTTCGCCAACATCCGCATCAAGAACCAGATGGTGCGCGATCCCGCCGGCCAGGTGGTCGAGGGCGGCTGGACCCTGTTCCAGCCCTCGGGCGAGCAGATGTACATCTACGACGCGGCGCAGAGATACGCCGAAGCCGGCACCCCGCTCGTGGTCTTCGCGGGCAAGGAGTACGGCACCGGCTCGTCGCGCGACTGGGCGGCCAAGGGCACGAAGCTGCTCGGCGTGCGCGCGGTCGTGGCCGAGAGCTTCGAGCGCATCCACCGCTCGAACCTCGTCGGCATGGGCGTGGTGCCGCTGGTGTTCCAGGGCGAGACCTCGTGGGCCTCGCTCGGGCTCAAGGGCGACGAGACCGTCACGATCAAGGGCCTCGCCGGCGAGTTGAAGCCGCGCCAGACCCTGACGGCCGAGATCACCGCGGCCGACGGCACCAAGCAGGAGGTGCCGCTGACCTGCCGCATCGATACGCTGGACGAGCTGGAATACTTCCGCAACGGCGGGATCCTGCCCTACGTGCTGCGCTCGCTCGCAGCCTGAAGCTCGGTTCGGGCGGCCCTCGGGTCGCCCGGCCTCACGACACGTCGTCGAGCCGCCGCGGGTCCGTCCCGCGGCGGCTCTTTTCATGCGGTGCGTGCCGGTCGGATCAGGCGGCCGCCTGCGCCGCGTCGAACGCCGCCGCGAAGGCGGCGCCGGGCCGCGCGGTGCAACGATCGACCCAGGCATCGATGGCCGGCACGCCGGGCTTGCCGAACCACGCGAAGGGCGAGTGCAGCAGCAGGTCGACCGCGGTGAAGCGGTCCCCGAGCAGGAACGGGCCGCCGGCGAGTGCGGAGGCCAGGCGTGCCCTGGCCTCCGCGCCGTTCCGGAACGTCTGCGTCAGGAACGGGTGATCCAGCCCGGCGGCCTCGACGACCAGAACCGGCTCCAGCACGCCCGCGTACCAGGCGAGCCACCCGAGATAGGCGCCGCGCTGCCTGTGCCCGTGGGGGACGGCGAGCCCGGCCTTCGGGAACAGCTCGGCGAGGTACTGCACGATGGCGCTCGATTCGCGGACCAGCGTGCCGTCGTGGTCGAGCAGCGGCACCTTGCCCTCGGGATGCGGGTTGCCGGAATCGCGGGTCCCCGACCCGTCCCTGCGCGGGATGGTCACCCGCTCGATCCGGACGTCGTCGAGGGCGTCGAGCTCCTTGAGCAGGGCGACGATGCGGGTCGAGCGGCTGTTGGGGGAATGGTAGAGCGTGATCACGGCGATCTCCTGCTGGCGGGTCGGCAGGGGATGGTCTAGCCAAGGTCTCCTGCCAGTTTCCGTCAGTTGTACGATGGCCCGAGCCGATCGGCTTCTCCGACTGCTCCACGCGATGCGCGTCCTGCCGGCGCCGGTGACGGCGGCCCGGCTGGCCGAGGAGACCGGGGTGTCGTTGCGATCGATCTATCGCGACATCGACAGCCTGCGCACGGCCGGCGCCGGGATCGAGGGCGAGCGCGGCTACGGCTATCGCCTCGTCGAGGACGTCGCGCTGCCGCCGCAGACCTTCGACCGGATCGAGATCGAGGCCCTGGTGCTGGGTCTCGGTGAGGTCCGCCACATGGGCGACCCGGCGCTCGTGGAGGCCGCCGCCTCGGTGCTGGCGAAGGTCGCGGCAACGCTGTCCGACCGGCGCGAGCAGCACCTGCTCCACGCGGTGTCGCAAGTCCGCCGCTTCGGGACGCGCTACCCGGCGACCTTCGACATGACGACGATCCGCACCGGGTGCTGGCGCGAGGAGGCGGTGACCATCCGCTATGCCGACAAGGACGGAGCGACGACCGTGCGGACGATCCTGCCGCTCTCCATCGTCTACCTCGACGACAAGATGACGGTGCTGGCCTGGTGCTGCCTGCGCGCGGCGTTCCGCATGTTCCGCGCCGACCGCATCGCGGCGGCGGAACCGGCCGGCACCAGCTTCCGCCCGCGACGGGTGGCGTTGCTGCGCAGCTACGTCGCCGAGCTCGGCCGCCGCGGATGATGCGGGCCGGGCCCGCCGGCCGGGCGATGCGCGTCTGAGCCAGAAATAAGAGCCGGCGACCGCGAATAGATTGTGCGCAAGGGTGTTTTGCGGCCGCCGCCGCCCCATAACCTCCCGACCACAACCGGGAGATGCCCCATGAAGACCCTGAATGTCCTCGCCCTTGCCGGCCTGATGACCCTGTCCGGCGCCGCCCTCTCGGCCCAGGCGCTGGAGCGCGTCCGCGGCACGATCGAGAAGGCCGACGGCGGCATGGTGACGATCAAGACCGTCGACGGCGCGACCGAGACCGTCGACGTCGGCGGCGCCAAGTTCGCCTGGGTGGTGAAGTCGAGCCTCGACCAGATCAAGGACGGCGTCTTCATCGGCACCGCGACCAAGGGCGAGAACCCGATGACGGCGCTCGAGGTGGTGCTGTTCCCCGAGTCGATGCGCGGCACCGGCGAGGGCCATTACGGCTGGGATTCGATCACCGATCACACCGCCGCGGGCGGCACGGCGGTGAAGAGCTCGATGACCAACGGCACCGTCAAGGCCGAGTCGGGTACGCCGCGCGTCAAGAGCGCGATGACCAACGGCACGGTGAAGGCCGACACGGCCGGCGCCTCTGGCACCAAGACGCTGACCGTCGGCTACGGCAAGGACGGTGCGGCCAAGACCATCGAGGTGCCGCCGACCGCGCCGATCGTCGCCTTCGAGCCGGCCGACAAGGCGATCCTGATGCCCGGATCGAAGATCTTCGCCGTGGTCGACAAGGCCGGATCGAAGATCGAGGGCAAGCTGATCGCCGTCGGCAAGGACGGCCTCACCCCGCCGATGTGATCCCGGGCGCCGGCGGCACGCGGGTCAGTGCCGCCGCGCCTGACTGATCATGTCCGAACGGCCGCGGGATCTCGGATCCCGCGGCCGTTCGCATGTCAGGGGGCCTTCGCGTCTGCGCCGACCGTGAACTCGCGCCACAGCAGCATCAGCGCCGCCATCACCGCCGGGCCGAGGAACAGACCGAGCAGGTGGAAGGTCTCGACCCCGCCGAGGATGCCGAGCAGCACCCACAGGAACGGCAGCTTGGTCGTGCCGCCGATGAGCGCCGGGCGCACGAAGTGGTCGGCCACGAACGTCACGACGAAGCCGGCCACGGCCACGATCACCGCCGCCTTCACCGAGCCGGCGGCCACCAGCAGCAGCGCCGCGATGGCGATGGCGAGCGCGGCGCCGAACGGGATCATCGCGGCGACCGCGGTGAACGCGCCGAGCAGCACCGGGTGCGGCACGCCGGCGAAGTAGTAGACGATGCCGAGCACGACGCCCTCGCCGAGGCCGACGAGGACGAGGCCGTCGACCGTGCCGTGCACCGAGGCGACCATCTGCCGGCCGACCCGCTCGCCGCGCGGCCCGAACAGGCGGTTGCAGGCGACGAGGACCTGATCGCGGATGGTGCGGCCGTCGCGGAACAGGAAGAACAGCGCGACCAGGCTGAAGCCGAACAGCACGATGCGGTGCACCACCTCCTTGCCGACGTTGCGCGACACCCCGATCACCGAATTGTTGTCGAGCCTGCGCAGCATGTCGGAGCCGGCATCCGGATGGCTGAGGTTGGCGCTCCACCACGCCGAGGCCTGCGCCGCGCCGTAGGGCAGGTGGTTGACGACGTCCGGCACCGGAATGCCGTCCTTCTCGGCCGCGCGCACGAAGTCGAGGACGTCGTGGGCCTCGCGCGCCGCCTGGATGCCGAGGACGACGAGCGGCGCGAGGAAGACGAGGGCGACGAGGAGCGTCGCGACGAGCGGGAGCACGACGTTGTGTCCGCCCGGCGGGAAGCGCCGCTCGACGCGCACGTAGAGCGGCCACAGCGCGATCGCGAGCACCACCGCCCAGGCCAGCGCCGGCAGGAAGCCGGACAGGATCCAGAGCCCGAGGGCGGCGAGCGCCAGCACCAGCACGACGCGGGCGACGCCCTGGCCCCTGGCCTTCTCCACCGGCGGAAGCGGCGGCGCGTGTTCGGTGCGAAGCGTCTGGTCCATCAGGCGGGTCCTCCGGCGCGATCCGCCGCGCGCTCATGTAGGCCGCCGCGGGACCTTTGCCATACGCGGAATCCGGGCCCCGGGGGCGGCACGGTTGCCGGGCCGGACCCCCTCGTGTAGAGGTCGCGGCCACATGACGGGGCGGCGCGCGGCGCCCTCCGCCACTGGGCCGTGCGGATGGGGGCGCCGCGTCGAGCACCGGCGGCGGCCCGTCGCACCAATCCCGATTCGGCGAGAACGCATGTCAGACCAGCCCAGCACCGGCACCGCCACCTTCGAGCGCGTTGCCGACATCATCGCCGACACCGCCGACATCCCGCGCGAGAAGATCACGCCCGAGAGCCACGCGATCGACGATCTCGGCATCGACAGCCTCGCCTTCCTCGACATCGCGTTCGCCGTCGACAAGGCCTTCGGGATCAAGCTGCCGCTCGAGCGCTGGACCCAGGAAGTCAACGAGGGCAAGGTCCCGGCCGAGGAGTACTTCGTACTGAAGAACCTCTGCGCCCGCATCGACGCGCTGGTCGCGGAGAAGGCCGCCAAGGTCTGATCCCGGGGTCTCGGCACCGAGACCGGCACCGGCAAGACCCGGGCGGCGACGCCCGGACCGAACGACCCTCCGAAAGCCTGCGGATCGGCAGCCCATGCGCCTCGAATATTTCGAGATGATCGATTCCGTGGTGAGCCTCGACCGCGCCGCCGGCCGGATCGAGGCCCTGGCCCAGGTGCCGATGGAGAGCCCGGTCTTCGAAGGGCACTTCCCCGGCCATCCGCTGGTTCCTGGCGTGCTGCTCACCGAGACGATGGCGCAGGCCTCGGGCTACCTCGTGCTCGCGCACCTGAACTTCGCGCAGATGCCGTTCCTGATGGCGGTGGACAAGGCGCGCTTCCGCTCCTTCGTCGGCCCCGGGGCGACGCTCAGCGTCACCGCGAGCCTGGAGCATGACGGCTCGGGCTACGCCGTGACCAAGGCCGCGATCCGCCACGACGGCAAGCTCCTGGCCGATGCCGAGCTCCGCTTCCGCACCATGCCGTTCCCGGACGGGCTCGACGCGCTGATGCGCGCGCGCACCGCGAAGATCGGCCTGGTGATGGACGGGGATCCGGCGGAGGCCCCGGCAGGAGAACCCGCATGAGCCGCGCCGTCGTCGTCACCGGGATCGGCCTCGTCTCCTGTGCCGGCGAGGGCCTGGCCGCCCATCTCGAAGCGCTCGCGGCCGGCACGCCGCCGCGGACCGACGCGACGACGTTCGCGCCCTATCCCGTCCACCCGGCGCCGGCGCTCGCCTGGGACGGTCAGATCCCGAAGAAGTCCGACCAGCGGCAGATGGAGGCGTGGCAGCGCCTCGGCGTCTACGCCGCCGGGCTCGCCCTCGACTCGGCCGGCGTGAAGGACGACGCCGCCTTCAAGCAGGCGCTCCACCTCGTGGTCGCGGCCGGCGGCGGCGAGCGCGACTACGCGGTCGACGGGGCGATCCTCACCGGCCTGCGCGATGCCGCCGATCCCGGCGCCTATCTCAACGAACGGTTGCAGAACGACCTGCGGCCGACGCTGTTCCTGGCGCAGCTCTCGAACCTGCTCGCCGGCAACATCGCCATCGTCCACGGCGTCAGCGGCGCGTCGCGCACCTTCATGGGCGAGGAGGCGGCCGGCGTCGACGCGCTGCGCATCGGCCAGGCGCGGATCGCCTCCGGCCAGATCGACGCGATGCTGGTCGGCGGGTCCTACAGCGCCGAGCGGCCGGACGTGATGGTCGTCCACGAGATGGGCGGTTTCCTGCGCAAGCCCGACTATGCGGCGGTCTTCGCACGCGAGGACGCACCCGGGTTCATCCTGGGCAGCTGCGCGGCCTTCCTGATGCTCGAGGCCGCCGAGACCGCCGCGGCCCGCGGGGCGCGGGCGCTCGCCCGCCTCGGGCCGGTCGCGAGCGACCGCACCCGGCGCGCGCCCGGCAGCGTCTCGAACAGCCTCGACGCCCTGTGGCGGCAGGCCGGGATCGGGCAGGCGCAAGCGGTCGTCTCCGGCGCCACCGGCGTCGCGGCGATCACCGGCGAGGAGCACGCGTGCCTGTCCGCCCTGGCGCCCGACCGGCCGGTCCATGCGCTGGGCGACCTGATCGGCCACGGCCTCGAGGTGACGGCGCCGTTCGGGGCCGCCCTGGCAGCCGGGCTCGTGGCCGATCGCGGCCTGTCGGAGGTCGCGGTCACCGCCGTGGGCCACCGCCGCGGCGAGGGCGTTCTGCGCCTGATGGCCGTCTGAGCGGCGGCCGTCGCGACAGTCTCCCCGATGCGCCTTCGGCAAGGGTCACTCCCACCCGCCGCCTCATCCTGAGGCGCCTGCCTCGGCGGCCCTCGAAGGGGGCCTCCCGCCGACGCGCGATCCCTCAAGGTCTCCTTCGAGGTCTCCTTCGCGGCGGCTCGCGCCGCACCTCAGGATCAGGGGGGTGGATGGGAGTCGGCCGCCACGGGTCGGCCGCTTCGTCCCTGCTTTCCGGTCCTACTTCGCCGCCGTCGTCAGCGGGCAGCCGCTGGCCTCGGCGGTGGCGAAGGCCTCCGGTCCGGGCACGGTGGCGAGCTTCCTGTAGAGGTCCCACTCGCCCTTGGATTCGGCGGGCTTCTTGACCTCGAACAGGTACATGTCGTGGACCATGCGCCCGTTCGGCAGCACCTTGCCGCCCTTGGCGAAGACGTCGTCGACCGGCATCGTGTGCAGCAGCGTGTTGACCGCCTCGGTCTCGTCGGTCCCGGCGGCCTTCACCGCCTTGAGGTATTGCAGCACCGCCGAATAGGTGCCGACGTGGATCATGTTGGGCATCTTGCCGGTGCGCTTCATGAAGCGCTGCCCGAAGGCGCGGGTCTCGTCGGTGAGGTCCCAGTACCAGCCCTCGGTGAGCGTCAGGCCCTGCGCGACCTTGAGGCCGAGACCCTTCACCTCCGCCAGGGTGAACAGCAGCGCCGCGAGCCGCTGCCCGCCCTCGACGATGCCGAACTCGGCGGCCTGCTTGATGCTGTTGGAGGTGTCGAGGCCGGCATTGGCCAGCCCGATCACCTTGGCGCCGGAGCCCTGCGCCTGGAGCAGGAACGAGGAGAAGTCCTGCGCCGAGAGCGGATGGCGGACGTTGCCCAGCACCTTGCCGCCCTTCGAGGTGACGTAGCGGGCGATCTCGGCTTCCAGCGAGTAGCCGAAGGCGTAGTCGGCGGTCAGCATGAACCAGGTGTCGCCGCCCTGCTGCACCAGGGCGCCGCCGGTGCCGACCGCGAGCGCGTGGGTGTCGTAGGCCCAGTGATAGCCGTAGGGCGTGCAGGCCTTGCCGGTGAGGTCGGCGGTGGCCGCGCCGGTGGTGATGGTGATCTTGCGCTTGTCCTTCGACAGGCCCTGGACCGCGAGCGCCACCGACGAGGTCGTCAGCTCCATGATCGCGTCGACGTTGTCGCGGTCGTACCATTGCCGCGCGATGCCCGACGCGATGTCGGGCTTGTTCTGGTGGTCGGCGGAGACGAGCTCGATCGGCGTCCCGTTCATCGAGCCGCCGAAATCCTCAACCGCCATCCGCGCCGCCTCGATCGAGGAGCGGCCGCCGAACTCGGCGTAGGTGCCGGACTGGTCGTTGAGGATGCCGATCTTCACGACCCCGTCCGAGAAGCCCTGCGCGGCGGCGGGTGCGGCGAGCGCGGCGAGCGCGACCGCCAGCGCGAGACGGACCTGTCCCTTGGTCATGCGTATCCTCCCGGAAGACGTGATCTTGTCGATCGGCCGCCGTTCGGGCGGTCCGGGGCGCATGCTAGGCGAAGGGCGGCCGCGCAACCACGGCGGGCGTAGCCCTCCGTGTTACGCTTTGCGCGGAGCTTCATTCTCGAGGAAGGGGCGGAGCGCCGCGAGGGTCGCGGCCGGGTTCTCCTCGGCCAGGAAGTGGCCGGACTCGATCTCGGCGCCGACCGCGTTCGGCGCCAGCGTCCGCCGCCACGCCGCGAGCGCCGTCTCCGGCTTGTCGCGATCCAGGTAGCGGCTGCTGGCGAGAACGAGGACCGGCATCGCCAAGGTCCGCCCGGCGGCGATGTCGGCCCGGTCGGCTGCGCGGTCGGGGCCGGCGCCCGCGCGGTAATCCTCGCACATCGCATGGATGCGCTCGGGCACGGACCAGGCCTGGGCATAGAGGTCGAGCGCGCGCGGGTCGAACGCCGAGAGGTCCTTGGCCGACGTCCAGCCGGCGATCAGCGTCCGGAAATAGCCGTCGGGATCCCTGCCGATCGCGGTCTCCGGGTTCGGGGCCGGCTCGGCGAGGAACGGCCAGTGCGGGTTGGCGCCCGGCGCGGCCTCGATCCGCTCCCACTGGACCGCCGTCGGCACGACGTCGAGCAGCGCGAGCGTCGAGACGCGGGCGGGCTGGTCCAGGGCGAGGCGGTAGGCCACCCGCGCGCCGCGATCGTGCCCGGCGAGCGCGAAGCGGACATGGCCGATCCGCTCCATCAGCGCGACGATGGCCCCGCCGATCCGGCGCTTGGAGTAGCCGTCGTGGGCCGGATCGCCCTCTGGAGCGGCCGACCAGCCGTAGCCCGGCAGGTCGAGGCAGATCACGCGGTGGTCGCGGGCGAGGTCGGGGGCGATGCGGTGCCAGAGCGCGTGGCTCTGCGGGAAGCCGTGGAGCAGCAGGAGCGGCGGCGCATCCGCCGGGCCGCCGACGCGGGCGAAGGCCTTGCCCCAGGCCGCCTCGGTCCACAGCGCCTCGAACCCGGGAAACAGATCGTCGCCACCGCTCGACATGGGCCTTGCTCCAACCTTCGCCGATCGCGACCCGCGGGTGGCGGCGTCGCGCGCCAGCGTCAAACGCGCTCAGGGGCGTCGGGCTCCGGCGGCGATGCGCCCACGCGCGGCAGGGAATGCGAATAAAATCTTAATCCCTGTCGTGGAGGGTCGCATCACGACTGATGGTGCCCGAATGCCCGTTCAAACCCTGGAAGAGCTCGCGAGGATCGACTCCGACTGGGTCTGGCAGACCGATGCCGCGCAGAACTTCACCTATCTGTCTCCCGAGGTGGAACGCTTCCTCGGCCGAACCGCCGGCGCGCTGACCGGCACGTCGCGGATGACGATCGCCGCGAACGGCGGCGACGGCAGCTTCTGGGAGCCCTACTTCACGGCGCTCGACCGGCGGCAGGCCTTCACCGGCTTCATCTATCCCTACGCCCATCCCGACGGCCACGTGCGCTGGTTCCGCATCAGCGGCGAGCCCGTCGTCGCGCCGGACGGGACCTTCTGCGGCTATCGCGGCACCGGCACTGACATCAGCTCCGAGGGCCAGGCGCGCAGTGCCCTCGCCGACGCGCTCGCGGAGCTGCGCACCTCGCACGCCAGCCTGGTGGAGCAGAACAAGCGCTTCGAGGCGGCGCTGAGCAACATGACCCAGGGCCTGTGCCTGTTCGACGAGGCGGCGCGCCTCGTCGTCTACAACCAGCGCTATTGCGAGATCTTCGGCCTGGCACCGGAGGCCCTGCGGATCGGGATGTCCCAGCGCGAGATCTGCGCGATGCTGGTGGCGGCCGGCTGTTATCGCGGAGGCACCACCGTCGACGTCCTGTGCGAGGGCACGCGCCAGGCCCTGCTCGACCCGGACCCGAAGCCGATCCAGCGCGAGCTCGCCGACGGCCGGATCCTCGCCGTGTGCTATCGGACGATCGAGGACGGCGGCTGGGTCTCGACCTTCGAGGACATCACCGAGCGCCGCCGCAACGAAGCGCGGATCGCGCACATGGCGCGCCACGACGCGCTCACCGACCTGCCCAACCGCACGGCGTTGCGCGAGCACGGCCTCAGCATGCTCGGCAAGCCGCGGCGTGCGGGCGAGACCACGCGGCTCGCGATCCTCTGCCTCGACCTCGACCGGTTCAAGGCGGTCAACGACACGCACGGGCACGGCGCGGGCGACGCGCTCCTGCGCGCGGTGTCCGAACGGCTCTGCGCGCGGGTCCGCACCGGCGACCTGGTGGCGCGCCTCGGCGGGGACGAGTTCGCGGTGCTGCACCGCGTCGCCGACGCGGCCGGCGCGCTGGCCCTGGCCGAGCGGATGATCGAGCTGGTGAGCACGCCCTACGATCTCGACGGCTACACCGTCGAGATCGGCATGAGCGTCGGCATCGCCATCGCCGACGAGGCGGCCGACGACATCGACCGCCTGCTCAAGAACGCCGACACGGCGCTCTACCACGCCAAGGGCAAGGGCCGCGGCACCGCCTGCCTGTTCGAGGCGGCGATGGACGAGACCGCCGAGGTCCGCCGCGCGATCGAGCGCGACCTCGCCGACGCCCTGAAGCACGGGATGTTCGAGGTGCATTACCAGCCGCTGGTCAACCTCGACAGCAACCGGGTCACCGGCCTGGAGGCCCTGGTCCGCTGGCGCCATCCGCAGCGCGGGCTGATCCCGCCGGCCACCTTCATCCCGGTGGCCGAGGAGACCGGGCTGATCGTCGCCCTCGGGGAATGGGTGCTGAACCGGGCCTGCCGCGACGCCGTCGCCTGGCCGGGCGGGATCAGCGTCGCCGTCAACGTCTCGGCCGTGCAGCTGCGCCACCGCACCTTCGCGCAGACGGTGCTGCTCGCCCTGGCCGCGAGCGGGTTGCGGTCCGACCGGCTGGAGCTCGAGATCACCGAGAGCGTCCTGCTCGACGACACCGAGGCCAACCTCGAGACCCTTCATCTGCTGCGCCGGACCGGCATCCGCATCTCGATGGACGATTTCGGGACCGGCTACTCGAGCCTGACCTACCTGCGCCGCTTCCCCTTCGACAAGATCAAGATCGATCGGTCTTTCGTCCAGGATGCCGGGAAGGCGACCGAGGCCGGGGCGATCATCCGCGCCTTGGTGAGCCTCGGCACCAGCCTCGGCATCACCACGCTGGTCGAGGGCATCGAGACCGAGGAACAGCTCGCCGCCGTCCGGGCCGAGGGCTGCCAAGAGATGCAGGGCTTCCTGTTCAGCCGGCCGCGCACGGCCGACGAGATCGCGGCGATGCTGACGGCCGCGCGCGACGAAGCCGCCGCAGCCTGAGACCGGCATATACAACTCCGGATTGTATTTACATCTTTCCTTAAGCCGAAACCCATACGGTAGGTTGCATAGCCGGTTTGCGATGCAAGCTCATGGGATCGCGTGCGATGGGAACGAGGGCGGGACGCGGGGGCGGAAGGCTGGCGGCCTGCCGCGGCGGAAACGCGGCGGTCGAGTTCGCGCTGGTCACGCCGCTCCTGCTGCTGCTGTTCGCCGGCATCTCCGCCTTCGGCATCTATCTCGGCGCCACGCACACCCTGCGCGATATCGCGGCGGAGGCGGCACGCGCCTCGGTCGCCGGCGTCAGCGACGGCGAGCGCGCCTCCCTCGCCCAGGCGGTGGTGCAGCGCAGCCTCGCCGCCAGCGCGATGTTCAAGGCCGGCAGCGTCGGGGTCTCGGTCGGCACCAGCCCGAGCGACGCCACCGTCTACACGGTCACGCTCACCTACGATTCCTCCGGGCTCGGGCTGAAGTCCCTCGGCAAGCTGGTCCCGCTGCCGCCGGACATCTTCACCAGCACGGTCAGCGTGCGCCGGGGCGGGCTGTGAGCCGCCGGGCGCGCGACCTGCGATCGGCCCGGGGCGGCTCGGTCGCGGTTCTGGTGGCGCTCGGGGCCACCGCGCTGATGGGCGCGGCCGCGGTCGGGATCGATCTCGGCATGGTGGTGCAGGCCAAGCGCAAGGCGCAGGGCGCCGTCGACATCGCCGCGATGCTGGCCGCCGCCGGCGGCGGCGGGGCCGACGCGCTCGCCCGCCGCTCGCTGGCCGACAACGGCTACGCCGCCGCCACGGTGACGGTCTCGCCCGGGAGCTACGCCGGCAACGCCAGGATCGCGCCCGCCAGCCGGTTCCAGGCCGGCGCCAGCCCCGCCAACGCCGTCCGCGTCGGGCTGCGGACGGGGGTGCCGGTGCATTTCGCCCAGGTGCTCGGCCTGCCCAGGACCGTGCCGATCCAGGTGACGGGCACGGCCGCGAGCGCGCAGTTCGCCGCCATCTCGATCGGCTCCGGCGTGGCCGCGCTCGATGGCGGCATCGCCAACGCCCTGCTCGGGGCGATGCTGGGGACGAAGCTCTCGCTCTCCGTCCTCGACTACAACGCGCTGCTGTCGATGCATGTCGACGCCTTCCGCTTCCTCGACGCGCTGGCGACCAACCTAAACCTCCAGGCGGCGGACTACACCGACCTCGTCGCCGCCAACGCCAGCGTCGGGCAGCTCACCGCCGCCCTCAAGGTCGCGGCACAGGGCACGTCGGGGGCGGGCGCCGCGGTGACGGCGCTGACGAAGCTGATGGGCGCGCTGCCCAACGCCGGGGCGCTGATCCCCGTGGCGCAGGTCGTCGACCTCGGGGATGCGGCCGCCCTGTCCCCGGCGCGGGGCGCGGCCGGCCCCCTCGTCGGCCTGATGGACGTGATCTCCGACATCGCCGCCAACGCCAACGGCCAGAACCAGATCGCGCTCGACCTCGGCGCGACGGTCCCGGGCCTGCTCAACACGCGGCTGACGCTGGCGATCGGCGAGCGGCGCCAGGATTCCGGCTACGTCCAGCCGGGCACGCCGAACGCGACGGTCCACACCGCGCAGGTGCGGATGCTGCTCGAGACGACGCTGACCGCGCCGCTCGGCCTCGGAACCGTGACCCTGCCGATCTATCTCGAGGCGGCGCAGGCCTCGGCGACCCTGCGCGGGGTCGCCTGCCCCTGGACCGCCTCGACCCGGCGGCAGGCGACGGTGGATGCGCAGCCCGGCCTCGCGACCCTCGCCGTCGCCAACGTCCCGCGCAGCAGCATCGCGGTCGGCGCCGGCACGCCCGACCTGAGCCGGTTCGCGAACCTCATCGCGCTGCCGCTGCTGACGGTGCAGGGAACGGCGCGGACGACCATCGCCAGCCCGGCGCCGCAGACCCTGACCTTCTCCGACGACGAGATCACGCGGCAGGTCACCAAGACCGTGTCCACCACCGGCCTGACGCAATCGCTGACCGGAAGCCTGGTCCAGGGCCTGTCGCTCTCGATCAACGGGTTGATCGTGCCGCCCCTGCTCGGGCCGCTGCTGTCGACCGCGCTGATGGCGGTGACCCCGGCCCTCGACATGGTGCTCGACACGACGCTGCGCATCCTGGGGCTGCGCCTCGGCTACGCCGACGTCACCGTCGACGGCACAATGTGCAACCAGGCCGTGCTGGTACAGTAGCACGCCGCCGCTTCGGCCCGGCGCCTGCCGGACGCCCGGCCCGGCACGATCGATGTGCCGAAGCCCGGCCTCGCCGGCGGCGCGGCGGCACGCGCGCCGCACCGGCCGGTTCGACGATCAGTGCCCGCGCCCCGGCCCGCGCGACAGGGCGGCGATCTGCTGGCCGAGGCTGAGGAGCAGCACGTCGACGAGAAGACGCAACTCCGAGTTGTCGAGCTGATCGATCGTCTCGCGGCAGGCCAAGGCGTGAGCGGCGGCGGTGTCGAGGATCGCCGAGGGGTCCTTCCGCTCGATCTCGGCGAAGGCGCCGAGGTCGAGATCGCCCTCGGTGACGTCGATGATGATCCCGTGGCCGTGCAGCACGGTCCCCGACTCGTTGCGGACGAGCCGGCCGCGATCGAGGATCCGGCGGACGCGGCCGGCGGTCGAGACGGTGCGGTATTCCGCGACGAACAGGCCCCCGCTGCGGCGCAGGCGCTTGAAGTGGCGCGACAGCTTCGGCAAGTCGTCGGGATGGACGCGGGCCTTGGCCCGCTCGAACGGCACGGGCAGCCCGGCGATCGCATGGTCTCCCGCCAGAACGTCGGCGGCCCCGGCATCCAGAATGCAGCGGTCGGGCTGGGCCGACCAGGCCCAGGTTCCGACCACGCCGGAGGCCGACAGGGCCGCCGTCAGGTCGACGGGCCGCGAGCGGGACCGGTCGATCGTTTCTGAGCGCATGGAGGACCTCCACGGTTCGGTTGCAGTTTCGCTTGGGAACCGCCGATATACAACCCAAGATGGAATTAACAACGCGTTAATTCAACACTCGGATCAGGCTCGACACCGCTGCATTCTACCGATTCATGGGGGATGCAGGGCTATCCGATGCTGGGAATGCTGTTCGAGCCCAGTGCAGGCGCGCAGGCCCGGCCGACGAGGCCGAGACGTCGCCCCGTTCGATTCCCGACATCGCTCGGGCGAGGCCCGAGACCGGACGAGGGGGGACGATCAGCCGATCTGGCTGAACAGGGTCACGGCCCCGAAGATCAGAACGGATACGACCACGACGGCGATCAGGATCAGGGCCGCACGCGATTCCTGCAATTCCGGCGACATGCCCGCTCCATCACAGCCGGCGGACACGATGCCTCCGGCCGGCGCTATTCCGGACGAAACCTTGCATCGATCGATCCGGCTGTCGAGATGCGCGCGGTCGCCGGCCGCGGTGCGACAGCGCACAGCTTGGCCGCACGTTCACCCCTACGTTGAAGTCCTGCCGAAGGCCGACCCGTGCTCGCGCGTGAACGGCCGAGCCGGCATGGAGTGATGATCATGACATCGTCCCTGCGCATCGCCGCCCTCGTCCTCGCCGCCCTGCCGATCGCCTCGGCTCACGCCGGCGACACCCGGTTGAAGCCGCTGAGCCCGCGCGACCGCGCCGCCCTCGAGACCGCCCAGAAGTTCTCCGCCCGCATGAGCCGCCTCGATGCGCTGATGGGCGGCGTCCCGCAGAGCCCGGGGACGGCCCGCTCCCGCTCGGCCAACGCCGAGCACTAACGCGACGGCATCCCACCGAGGCCGCCGGCCTCGACGACGAAGCGCGCGACCGCGTCGGCTCCCGCGCCCTCCCGCAGGGATGCGAACACGTAGGGCCGCGGCCCGCGCATGCGCCGGGTGTCCGCCTCCATCACCCCGAGATCGGCGCCGACCAGCGGCGCGAGGTCGGTCTTGTTGACGATGAGCAGGTCCGAGCGGGTGATGCCGGGGCCGCCCTTGCGCGGGATCTTCTCGCCGCCCGCCACGTCGATGACGTAGAGGGTGATGTCGGCGAGCTCCGGCGAGAAGGTCGCCGCGAGGTTGTCGCCGCCCGACTCGATCAGGATCAGGTCGAGCTTCGGGAAGCGCCGGCGCATCTCGGCCACCGCCGCCAGGTTGATCGAGGCGTCCTCGCGGATCGCCGTATGCGGGCAGCCCCCGGTCTCGACCCCCATGATCCGCTCCTCGGGGAGCGCGCCGGCCACCGTGAGGATGCGGGCATCCTCCTTGGTGTAGATGTCGTTGGTGATGGCGCAGATCTCGTAGGTGTCGCGGAAGCGCTTGCAGAGCTGCTCCATCAGCGCGGTCTTGCCCGAGCCGACGGGCCCGCCGATGCCGACGCGCAAGGGTCCATTGTTCGATGCCATGCGGGCAAGCTCCGTCAGAGGATCACGAGCGGAAGATCCGCGAATACTGGGTCTCGTGCCGGAACGAGCCGAGATCGAGGCGAAGCGTCGCCGAGCCGAGGTCGTCGAGGCTGCAGGCCTCGGCCTGCTCGGCGAGCGCGGCGATGCGCGGGCTCAGGCCGGCGATGATCCGCGTGCCCGCGGCCTGCCCGATCGGCGCGGCGCGCAACGCGGCCGAGACGAGACTCTGGACGAAGGCGAGTCCGTAGGCGGCCAGCATCCCCGGCCGGTCCATGCCGTGCGCGCCCGCGGCGGCCCCGACCGCGACCGGGTAGGCGACCGCCCCCGGCAGCGCCCCGGCGACCCCGTCGAGGGGTGGGCACGGCCAAGCCGCCAGGGTCGCGTCGAGGAAGCTGCGGCCCTGCTGGCTCGTCTCGAGGTGAAGCTCGCGCGACGGTGCCAGCGCCAGGGCGAGATCGTTGATCCCGGCGAGGTCCGGCAGAGCCGCCGCCGCCGCGGCGCGGTGGGCGTGGGCCGCCAGGATCAGGTCGTTGCGGCCGGTCCCGTGCTCCATCACGTCGCCGAGCCAGCCGGAGATGCCCGCCTCGTCGGCGACGTCGCCCGCCTCCACCGCCCATTCGAGCCCGTGCGAGTAGGCGTAGGCGCCGACCGGGTAGGTCGGCGACAGCCACGCCATCAGCCGGATGCGCTCAATCATGGGTGTGGTAGCGCCCGTCGCCGTGATGATGGGCGCGGCCGCCCGCGGGCTCGCCAGGGTCGCCGGCATCATGGCCATGCGCCTGGGCGTGGCCGCCGGCATAGGCGCCCCCTTCCGGCCGGAACGGGCGCTCGACCGGCTCGGCGCTGCCGCCGAGGCCCCGCACCATCTCGGCCAGCACATGGTCGAAGGCGATGAACACCGCGTCCGCGGTGATCTCGGCCGGGATGTGCCGGTTGCCGATATGCCAGATCAGCCGCTTCAGGGCGTGGTCCGACCCGGCCCGGACCTCCAGCAGGCGCTCGGGCGCGGCCTCGACCCAGACGAGCCGCCCATCCTCCAGCGCCAGCGCGTCGCCGTCGTCGAGCACCATGGGCTCGGGCAGGTCGAGCAGGAAGGCGAGCCCGCCGACGCCGCGCATCGCCATGCGGCGGCGATGCCGGTCGCCGTGGTCGAGCACAATGCGGTCGACGATCTCGGCTCCGGCGAGAACGTCGGCGCGGATGACGCGGGTGGCGCGGATCATGGGGTCAGGACTGATCCAGCAGGTCGGGCTCCTTGGGCAGGTAGTCGAGGTCGAGCGCCTGAACGACCGTGAACGGCGGCACCTCGGGAAACAGCGTGAAGTCGATGCCGGTCTCCTTCGACGCCAGCAGGCGGCCGGACAGGTAACACGCGTCGAAGACATCCGCCGGGTAGCGCTTGAGGCTGGGGCTGGCGCGCAGAACACGGCCGATCCGGGTCCGCTGCTCGAAGATCGTGGCCGTCCAGCTGTTGTTGCGCAATCCCGGCTGGTACTTCCACTTGAGGAGATGGCCGAGAAGAACGTCCAGGCGGCTTTCGATCTGGTGCTTCTCGCTGCCGCCCACGCTCCTCACCTCGTCGATCAGGTTCCTCAGGTCGAGCTCGTCGAACCGGCGTGCCCGCAGCAGCTCGGCCTGGGCCTGCGTCCAGAGATAGAAGTCCGTCTCATAGGGATCGGCCGCCGGAGGCGGTCTCAGCGCGGCGTTCGACATCGTGGCTCTCCTCGAACGTGCCGATCCTACCTCAAAACAAAAAGTACCGCTGCGCCATCGGCAGAACGTCGGCCGGCTCGCAGACCAGCAGCTCGCCGTCGGCGCGCACGTCGTAGGTCTCGGGGTCGACCTCGATCTCGGGCGTCGCGTCGTTGAGGATCATGCTCTTCTTCGAGATGCCGCCGCGCACGTTCTCCACCGCGACGAGCTGCTTCTGGACACCCAGGCGCTCGCGCAGGCCGTCCGCGATCGCGGCCTTCGAGACGAAGGTCAGCGCGGTCGCGAACGGCGCGCGGCCGTAGGCGCCGAACATCGGGCGATAATGCACCGGCTGCGGCGTCGGGATCGAGGCGTTGGGATCGCCCATCGGCGCCACCGCGATCATCCCGCCCTTGATCACGAGGTCGGGCTTCACCCCGAAGAAGGCCGGCGACCACAGCACGAGGTCGGCGAGCTTGCCCGGCTCGACCGAGCCGATATGGGCCGACACGCCGTGCGCGATCGCCGGGTTGATCGTGTATTTCGCGATGTAGCGCCGCGCCCGCAGGTTGTCGTTGCCCGAGGCGTCGCCGGGGAGGGCGCCGCGCTGGCGCTTCATCTTGTCCGCCGTCTGCCAGGTGCGGATCGCGACCTCGCCGACCCGGCCCATGGCCTGGCTGTCCGACGACATCATCGAGAGCGCGCCGATGTCGTGCAGGATGTCCTCGGCCGCGATCGTCTCCTTGCGGATGCGGCTCTCGGCGAAGGCGAGATCCTCCGGGATCGACGGGTCGAGGTGGTGGCACACCATCAGCATGTCGAGATGCTCGTCGATGGTGTTTTTCGTGTAGGGCCGCGTCGGGTTGGTGGACGAGGGCAGCACGTGCGCGAGCCCCGCCACCTTGATGATGTCGGGCGCGTGCCCGCCGCCGGCGCCCTCGGTGTGGAAGGCGTGGATGGTGCGGCCGGCGAACGCCGCGATCGTGTCCTCGACGAAGCCCGACTCGTTCAGCGTGTCGGTGTGGATCATCACCTGCACGTCGTGCTGGTCGGCGACCGTCAGGCAGGTGTCGATCGCCTTCGGCGTGGTGCCCCAATCCTCGTGCAGCTTGAGCGCGCAGGCGCCGGCCCGCACCATCTCGACGAGAGCGTCGGGGCGCGAGGCGTTGCCCTTGCCGGCAAACGCCAGGTTCATCGGAAAGCTGTCGGCCGCCTCGATCATCCGGGCGATGTGCCAGGGGCCCGGCGTGCAGGTGGTGGCGAAGGTGCCGTGCGCCGGCCCGGTGCCGCCGCCGAGCATGGTGGTGATCCCCGAGCACAGGGCCTCGTCGATCTGCTGCGGGCAGATGAAGTGGATGTGGCTGTCGAAGCCGCCGGCGGTAAGGATCTTGCCCTCCCCGGCGATCACCTCGGTGCCCGGGCCGACGACGATGTCGACGCCCGGCTGGATGTCCGGGTTGCCGGCCTTGCCGAGCCGGACGATCCGCCCCTTCACGATCCCGACGTCGCACTTCACCACGCCCCAATGGTCGAGCACGACCGCGTTGGTGATCACCGTGTCCACCGCGCCGTCGGCGTTGGTGACCTGGCTCTGCCCCATCCCGTCGCGGATCACCTTGCCGCCGCCGAACTTCACCTCCTCGCCGTAGGTGGTGAAGTCGCGCTCGACCTCGATCTCCAGGCAGGTGTCGGCGAGCCGGATGCGGTCGCCGGTCGTGGGCCCGAACATGTCGGCATAGGCGGCGCGGGGGAGGGCGGCGCGGGGGGGCGTGTTGGCCATGCTAGAGCGCCCCCATCACGTCGCCGCGGAAGCCGTACACCGTCCGCCCGCCGGACAGCGGCACCAGGGCCACCTCCCGCGTCGAGCCGGGCTCGAACCGCACCGCCGTGCCCGGCGCGATGTCGAGGCGCCGGCCGCGGGCCTTCTCCCGGTCGAAGCGCAACCCCGGGTTGACCTCGAAGAAATGGTAATGCGAGCCGACCTGGATCGGCCGGTCGCCGACGTTGGCGACCTCAACCACGGTGCGCTCGCAGCCTTCGTTGAACACGATCTCGCCCGGCAGCGTGGTGACGGCGCCCGGCACGTCGGGGGAGGGCGCGCCGCGCACCGGATGGTGCACGGTGACGAGCTTGGTGCCGTCGGGGAAGGTCGCCTCGACCTGGATGTCGTGGATCATCTCGGCGATGCCCGGCATCACCTGGTCCGTGGTGAGCACGTTGGCGCCCGCCTGCATCAGCTCGGCGACCGAGCGCCCGTCGCGGGCGCCCTCGACCACGACGTCGGTGATCAGCGCGATCGCCTCCGGGTGGTTGAGCTTGACGCCGCGGGCGAGGCGGTTCCGCGCGACCTGCGCGGCCATGGCCACGAGGAGCTTGTCTTTTTCGCGAGGCGTCAGCAGCACGAGGAGCCCTCTCGGATTTCGGCTGGTCCGGACTCATTTCGGCCGGTTCGGACCTGGAGCAAGGATCATGCTGGTGCGACGGTCAAGCCTTCCGGGCGACCGGAACGTGCCGCGCCTACCGCTGATTGAACCTTCGCGCGTCCGTACATGGCGCGTTCACGCGCACGCGTCATTCTGCGGATCCGAACATGACGATTCCCCTCCCCATCGCGCTCGTGAACGCGCGCCCCGTCGGCATCGCCGAGCTCGCCGCCTCCGCGGTGGCGCGCGCGCCGGCGCCCGATCGGCACGGCAGCTTCCCCGTCGAGGCGATCGCGGCGCTGCGCGGCGCCGGGCTGCTCGTCGCGCCGCTGCCCGAGGCGTTGGGCGGAGCGGGCTTGTGCACGCCCGGCGGCGCCGACCGCCTGCGCGACGTGCTGCGCGGGATCGGGCGCGGCAACCTCGCGGTCGGGCGGATCTACGAGGGCCACGTCAACGCGCTGGCGCTGGTGCTGCGCTACGGCAGCGATCCGGTGCGCGCGCGCTTCGCGGCCGATGCCCGTGCCGGGCACCTGTTCGGCGTGTGGAACACCGAGCCGGCGGAGCCAGGTGGTCTCGCGCTCGGCACGGAGGCGGATCCGGCGGTGCTGACCGGCGCGAAGTCCTACGCCTCGGGGGCCGGGCACGTCACGCGCCCGCTGGTGACCGCGCGGCTTCCGGACGGGCGCCGCCAGATGCTCGTGGTGCCGCTCGATCCGGAAGCCCGCGCCGAGCTCGCCGACTGGCGCGCCCACGGGATGCGCGCCTCCGCCACCGGCACCGTCGACTTCTCCGGCCTTCGGGTCGAGCCCCTGGACCGCATCGGCGCCCCGGACGACTATTATCGCCAGCCGTTCTTCGCCGCCGGGGCGTGGCGCTTCCTCGCGGTCCAGTGCGGCGGCATCGAAGCGGTGCTGGAGGCGCATCGCGGCCACCTGACCGCGACCGGCCGCGGCGGCGATCCGCACCAGCGCGCCCGCCTCGGGCAGGCGGCCACGGCCGCCGAGACCGCGCGCCTATTCGTGGAGCATGCCGCCCGGCTGGCGACGACGGAGCCCGTCGAGGGCGACCGGGCGGTCGCCTACGTCGCCCTCGCCCGCGGCGCGGTCGAGCGGGCGGGCCTCGACGCGATCGAGCTGGCCCAGCGCTCGGTCGGCCTCTCCGGCTTCCTCGAAGCCCACCCGCTCGAGCGGCTGGTGCGCGACCTCGCGACCTACCTGCGCCAGCCGGCCCCCGACGGCGCCCTCGTCAGCGCGGCGGCCTACGTCGCCGGGGCCGACGCCCCGGTCCACGCGCTCTGGCACGACCCCGAACCGACCTGACAGCCGCATCGACGCACGACCCCGTCGCGCCGAGCCCTGCGAACCGCCGAGACCCGATGCGCGCCGACGCCTTCCTTCCCCTCCTCGACACCCTGCCCGTTGCCGACCTCTCGGCGATGGCGACGCGCGGCCTCGTCGTGGTCGCCCCCCATCCCGACGACGAGAGCCTCGGCTGCGGCGGCCTGATCGCCGAGGCGCGGGCGCGCGGCCTGCCCGTCCGGCTCGTCGTCGTCAGCGACGGTTGCGGCTCGCATCCGAATTCCCGCCTGTACCCGCCCGAGCGGCTGCGCGACTTGCGCGAGGACGAGACCCGCCGGGCGGTCGGCGAGCTCGGGATGGCGCCCGAGCACGTCGCCTTCCTGCGCCTGCCCGACGCGCACGTGCCGAGCACCGGCGCGACGGCGCAGGCCGCGGCCGAGGTAATCGCGGACGCCGTGCGCGAGAGCGGGGCCGATGCGGTCTTCGTCACCTGGCGCCACGACCCGCATTGCGATCACACCGCGGCGGCCGACATCGTCGGGCTCGCCCGCCCGCTGATCCCCGGCATCCGCGCCTACGCCTACCCGGTCTGGGGCTGGACCCTGCCGCCGGAGCGCGAGGTCGGGCCGGCGCCGACCGGATTCCGGCTCGACGTCGAGGCGCACCGCCCCGCCAAGCGCCGGGCGGTCGCGGCGCACGCCTCGCAGACGACGCGGCTGATCGCCGACGATCCGGACGGCTTCCGCCTATCGGAGGCGATGGTCGAGCGCCTGTGCGGCCCCTACGAACGCTTCGTGGAGCTGCCGCGATGAGCCGCCGCGCCGACTCGCTGACGCCGGATTACTTCGCCGGGCTCTACGGCGCCGACCCCGATCCCGATCCGTGGGGCTTCACCACCAGCGCCTACGAGGCCGCCAAGTACGCCGCGACGCTCGAAGCCCTGCCGCGCGAGCGCTACGCCTCGGGCCTCGAGATCGGCTGCTCGATCGGCGTCCTCACCCACCGGCTCGCGCCGCGCTGCGCGGCGCTGCTCGGCATCGACGTGGTCGAGACCGCGCTCGCCGCCGCCCGCGCCCGCAACGCCGCGATGCCGTGGGTGCGTTTCGAGGCCTGCGCGATCCCGGATACGTGGCCGGCGGGCCGGTTCGACCTGATCGTGCTGTCGGAGGTGGCGTACTTCTTCTCGCGCGCGGACGTCGCGCGGATCGCGGCGCGGATCGGGTCGTCGATCCTGCCCGGCGGCCACATCGTGCTGGTGCACTGGCTCGGCGAGACCGACTATCCGCTCTCGGGCGACGCCGCGGCCGAGGCCCTGATCGCGGATGCGCGCTTCGCACGGCCGGTGCATCGGATCCGCGCCGCCGAGTACCGCCTCGACGTGCTGCACGTGGACGGGGTCGCGGCCGAGGTCTCGGCGTGAGCGTCAGCGTCGTCACCCTGAACAAGGGCCGCGGGCACCATCTCGCGCGCCTGCTCGAAGGCCTCGGGCGCGGCGCGCCGCCGGCGGAGGCCGTGATCGTCGAGATGGGCGGCGACGACGGCCCGCTGCCGGATCTCGGCTTCCCGGTGCGGCGCACGCATCTGCGGCGCGACGGCCTGCCCCTCGCCGCGGCCCGCAACGCCGGACGCCGCGCGGCGTCCGGCGACGTCCTGGTCTACCTCGACGTCGATTGCATCCCGTCCGCGACCCTGGTGTCCGGGCTCGCCGCATCCGTCGCCGAGCACGACGGGCTGATCTGCTGCGAGATCCGCTACCTTCCGGGCGCGGCGGTCTCCGACGGCTGGACCGAAGCCGGCCTCGACCGGGTCGGCCACCGCCATCCGGCGCGCCGCTTCCCGGAGGCCGGCGTGATCCCGGCGCCGCAACCGGGCCTGTTCTGGTCGCTCGCCTTCGCGATGCGGGCCGCCACCTACGACCGCATCGGCGGCTTCGACGAGGGCTTCACGGGCTACGGCGCCGAGGACACCGACCTCGCCTTCCGCGCGGCGCAGGCCGGGGTGCCGGTGCTGTTCGCCGGCGGGATGCACGCCTTCCACCAGCACCACCTGTCCTGCGACCCGCCGCTGCAGCACTTCACCGACATCGTCGCCAACGCCCGGCGCTTCCACCGACGCCACGGGATCTGGCCGATGGACGGCTGGCTCGACGCCTTCGCCGGGCTCGGGCTGGTGGCGGCCGACCGCGCCGGCGGCCTCGCCGTGCTGCGTTCCCCGACCGAGGCCGAGATCGCCGCGGCGCAGGTCACCGCCGACCGGCCGTTCTGAGCGCGGGCTCAGCGCGCGTCGAGGCCGGCGGCGATCCGCTCGATCGTCGCGGCCAGCCGCGGCACGGCGTCGGGATCGTGCAGGGCGGACATCGCCGCGGGGTCGAGGGCGAGGCCGGCCGCGACGACGCCGGGCCAGGCGGACGCCTCCGGCCAGGACGGGCGCACCACGGCGGCGCCGAGGCACTCGAGCGCCGCCGCCTTCTCGGTCTGCTCGCCGAAGGCCCGCGGTTCGGGCAGGCAGACGAAGCGGCGTCCCGCAGCCGCCACCGCCGCGACCACGCCGTCGCCGCCGCCCCCAACGACCAGGGCGGCGCGGGCGAGATGCGGGCCGATCTCGGCGACCCATCCGTGCAGGTGCAGGTTCGGGGGCGGATCGGCGACCATGCCCGCGACCGGACCGAGGACGTGCCAGGCGCGATCCGGCACCGCTCGCGCCGCGGCGGCAAGCTCGGCGGCGTCGCCGCCCGCGCCGCCGCGGCCGAACACCACGACGATCGGGCCGTCGGGGTCCGGGGCAGGGCCGGGGCGGGCGGTCGTGCCGATGAAGCCGGCGTAATGGGTCCTGTCGCGCACCCAGGCCGGGACGGACGCGCCGTCGAGGGCGCGCGGGAACGGTGCGATCAGGCGCTCGGCGCTGCGGAAGGCCTCGAGATGGGGCGGATCGGTCCGGGTGCCGGCGAGCCGCACCATCAGCACCGGCACCGACATCAGGCGCGCGAACAGCGCGACCTCGACCGAGACGTCGACCACGATCAGGGCGGGGTCCTCCCGCGCGATCCAGGCCGCGATCGCCGCCATGCGGTCGCGCAGGCCCGCCAGCCCGAGGGGCGCGTAGTGGAAGGCCTCGGGGCGCGTCGCCGCCCCGTCACGGCCGTCGAAAGCGGCCTCGGGCGAACGGGCCTCGGGCAAGCGGTCGTCGGGCAGGTCGAGGACGCTGCCCGGCGCCGCGTCGCGATCGAGGCCGGCCAGCGTGCCGATCAGGGTGCAGGGCCGGTCGAGGTGCCGGGCGATCGCGCAGGCGCGCTGCCAATGGCCGGCGCCCTGATGGTGGACGTAGTAGCCGACCGGCCGCTTCACGCGGCCGCGCTCGGGCGGAGGATCGTGTCGAAGGCGGCGAGGGCTGCGTCGAGTTCCATCTCCGGAGCCGGTCCGTCGGCGGCCTCGCACAGCGGGCCCGCCCGCTCGACGAAGGCGATGTCGTTGACGCAGGCATCCGGGCTGATGGATGCGAGGTCCGCGGCGGTGAGGCCGAACGCCGCGAGGGCGGCAAGGCGCCCGGGTCCGGCCGTGCCGCGGAAGACGCTGCGCAGCGCCGCGCGCCGCGCGATCACGGCTTCCCAGTGGCTCGGTGCGGGCAGGCGGTAGGGGAGGCCGGCGCGGGCGGTGACGGCGCGCCGGACCATCTCGGTGGCCATGCCGCCCTGCGCCCGGCCGGCGGCGCGGTCGGAGACCATCACCGACACCTCGGGACAGTGGCGCAGGCGTCCGCCGGCCTCGCGGACGCGGGCGACGAGGGCGTTGTCCTCGCCGCGCGGCAGCGCCGGCAGGCCGCCGACGCTGCGATACAGCGCGGCGCGCAGCGCGAGGCTCGCGCCGGTATGGTCGCCGTGACGGGGGGCGGGATCGTGCGGCGGCGGATCGAGCGCGTCCTCGATCCGGCGGACGGCGGCCCAGTAACGCTCGATCCGGTCATGCAGGTCGGCGAGCGCCGGATCGGTCTCTTGTTCCGGGTCGATCACGAGACGGCCGCCGACGATCTCGGCGCCCTCCAGCGCCCGGAGGTTGGCAGCGAGCCAGGTCCGCGGCACCCGCGCGTCGGCGTCGGTGGTGAGCAGGATGCCGTCGGGATGCCCGTCGGCGTCGAGCCAGGCGGCGCCGGCATCGAGCGCCATCCGCCGCGCGGTGCCGACATGGGCCTCCGCCGGCTCGAGATGCGCCTCGATCACCCGGATCGCGAGCGCGGGCGCCTCGCCCGCCGCCTCCATCGCGCGCACGGCGGCGACCGTGCCGTCGGTGCAGTTGTTGGCCACGATCAGGACGCGCAGGGGCGTCCCGGCCGAGAGGCCGTCCTGAGCGGCCAGCGAGCGGAGGAGGCGCGGCAGGCAGCGCACCTCGTCGCGGGCGGGCACGCAGACGACCGCTTGTTCGGACGGGCGCATGGTCAGGCCTGCGCGCCGGCGACGCGGCGCAGGCGCGGCACCGGCAGCAGCGAGAGGTCGTGCGCGGCGAGCGCCGCGTCGTAGAGCGCCTCGTAGCCGGCGGTCATCGCGTCGGCGTCGAACAGGTCCTCGGCACGCTGCCGGCAGGCGCGGCGGTCGAGGGCGACGGCGCGGACGATCGCATCCGACAGGCTCGCGACGTCGTCGGGCGCCGCCAGCGCGCCGCAGGTGGCGTCGAGGATGTCGGGGAGCGCGCCGCGGCGGAAGCCGGCGACCGGCGTGCCGCAGGCCAGCGCCTCGGCGACCACCAGCCCGAACGGCTCCTCCCAGCGCGGGGTGACCAGGGCCGCCCGCGCCCCGCCGAGGTGACGCGCGAGCTCGGCATGGCCGAGATGGCCGAGATCGACGAGGTCGTCCCCGAGGCGCGGGGCGATCCACTCCGCCCAGTAGGCGGGATTGGGCCGCGGGCCGGCGAAGTGCAGCGGGAGGCCGGCGGCGCGCGCGGCGTCGATCGCCAGGTGCAGCCCCTTCTCCGGCACGATCCGGCCGGACCAGAACACGTAGGGCACCGGGTCCGGCGCCGGGCGGTAGACGAAGACCGTGAGCTCGACGCCGTTGCCGATGACGACCGGCTCGGCGACGATCTCGCGCCACGCGTCGGCCGTGTGGTTCGAGACGGCGGCGAACGGCATGCCGGCGGGGGCGGCGCGCACGCCCGCCTCAAGCGAGTCGAACGGGGGCGTGTGAAGCGCCGTCACCATCGGCACCGCGAGGTCCCGGCTTCGGCGCAGCGGCAGGTCGTGAAGACTGTTGTTGTGCACGATGTCGAAGTCGCCGGCCCGCACCATCTCCATGATCCGCGCATAGGCTGCGTTCTCGGCGCGATCGATGGACGCATGACGCAGTGGATCGCCGAGCCCGTCACCGGTCGGCGGGCAGACGCAGACCGGCGCAAGTGTCGGATCCGATCCCTCCGAGGCGAACAACGTCACGTCGTGCCCGCGTCGCATCAGGGCGCCGGCGAGGAGATGCGTGTGCATCTCCAGACCGCCCGGATACGGCTGCGCGATGGGGAACTTCAGGTGGGCGATGAGAGCGATCTTCACGGAAGCTCGTTTTCCAGCGACGGAGGCCGTGGTCGCACATCGCATATCCTGTCTGTGTGCAGGATGAACGGATGCAACATTGCTGATTCACCGACCATCCCGGAAGCCGAGGATGACCGCAACGGTTCCCGCGTCAACGCAAGGTGCTGGGGACAGCGGGCTGCCATCGTATACGCCCGGGCGGCACAGGTCTCGCGGCGCCGGGGCCGCGGCGGACTTTCACATTGGATCAATCGAGGGGCCGTGCGATCCTGCGCTATGATGCAGGACCATCCGATCGGCGCACGATGACGGGACGCGAGGACGGCCGGATCCGCCATCCCGCCTGGGTGCGGGCGACGCACTGGATCAACGCCGCCGCGTTCGTCGCGCTCGCGGTCAGCGGCACGGCGATCCTGCTGGCGCTGCCGCGGCTGTTCTGGGGCGAGACGGGCGCGCTCGATGCCCCGGCATGGATCGCCCTGCCGTTGCCGGTGAACCTCGAACAGACCGGCTGGGGCCGCAACATCCACTTCCTCGCCGCCTGGATCTTCGTCCTCAACGGGCTGCTCTATCTCGCCTGGAGCCTCGCGACGCGCCACCTGTCCCGCCGGCTGCTACCGGATGCGGACCAGGTCCGCCCGGCGCACATCGCCGGCACGGTGCGCGAGCACCTGCACCTGCGCGGCCCGGGGCCGACGCAGACCCGCTACAACGTGCTGCAGAAGCTCGCCTACCTGGCGGTCGTCCTGGTGCTGTCGCCGCTGATGCTGCTCACCGGCCTGACGATGTCGCCCGGGGTCACGACGGCGATCCCCGAGCTGTTCGACCTGTTCGGCGGACGGCAGTCGGCCCGGACCCTGCACTTCCTGTGCGCGTCCCTGCTGGTGGCGTTCCTCGCAGTGCATGTCTGGCAGGTCCTGGCCAACGGCCCGGCGGCGCTGATGCGCGGGATGACCATCGGGCGCCGGGCGCCGGCCGCGGAACCCGCGCGGCGGCACGAGCGCGAGGCGAAGCGATGAGCGACATCTCCCGGCGCAAGCTGATCCTCGGCGCCTCGGCCCTCGGCGGCACCGGGCTGCTCGCCAGCTGCGAGAGGATCGGGGAGGGCGGCCCGAGCCGCGGCGGCCTCTACGGGATCAGCGAGCGCCTGAGCTTCACGGTGCAGCGCTTCCTGCTGCGCCATCAGCCGCTGGTGCGCGAGTTCGCCCCGGACGCGATCTCGGCGGTCTTCCCGACGATCAACACCACCGACCCCGACGACGCCGCCTACCGCCGCTCGAAGGAGATCGGCTTCTCGGACTGGCGCCTGCCGGTGCGCGGGCTGGTGGCGAACCCGGCCGAATTCTCGCTCGCCGACTTGAAGGCGATGCCCGCCCGCACCCAGATCACGCTGCATTCCTGCGAGCAGGGCTGGTCGGCGATCGGCGGATGGACCGGGGTTCCGCTGGCCCACGTCCTGGCCGTCGCCGGCCTGAAGCCGGAGGCGCGCTTCATCGTGATCCGCACCGTCGACGGCTGGTGGGACACCTACGACCTGTTCGACGCGCTCCACCCGCAGACGATCCTCGCCTACGGCATGAACGGCGGCGCGCTGCCGATCGCGCACGGCGCGCCGGTGCGGCTCCGGGTCGAGCGGCAGCTCGGCTACAAGTCGCTGAAGTACCTCGCCTCGATCGAGGCCGTCGATCGCGTGGACGGCCTCGGCCAGGGCCGCGGCAGCATGGTCTCCGAACTCGGCTTCAGCTGGTACGCGGGGATCTGAGGCGTCCGCCTCACTGCGAGGCGGCCGCCCCCGTCACCCGCCAGACCGCGTTGCCGACGTCGTCCGAGACGAGCAGCGCCCCGGTCTTGTCGAAGGCCACGTCCACGGGGCGCCCCTGCGCCTTCTCGTCGGCGTCGAGGAAGCCGGCCAGCACGTCCACCGGCGTGCCCGCGGGCCGGCCGTCGGCGAACGGCACGTAGATCACCTTGTAGCCGCTCTTCGGACGACGGTTCCACGAGCCGTGCTGGGCGACGAACAGGCCGCTGGTCCAGGCCGGGGGCAGGTTCGCGCCCCGCGAGAACGCGATGCCGAGCGAGGCCGTGTGGGGACCGAGGGCGTAGTCCGGCACGATCGCCTTGGCGACGAGGTCCGGGCGCTGCGGGGTGACGCGCTCGTCGACGTGCGGGCCGTAATAGCTGTAGGGCCAGCCGTAGAACCCGCCCTCCTTCACCGCGGTGACGTAGTCCGGCACGAGGTCGCTGCCGATCTCGTCGCGCTCGTTGACCGCGGCCCAGAGCGCGCCGGTCTCGGGCTCGATGCCCAACCCGTTCGGGTTGCGCAGGCCGGTGGCATATTCGCGGAAGGCCTTGGTCGCGATCGTGTATTCCCAGATCGCGGCGCGGCCCTTCTCGGCCTCGAGCCCGTTCTCGGCCACGTTGCTGTTCGAGCCGACGGTGATGAACAGCTTGGCGCCGTCGGGGCTCGCGACCACGTTCTTGGTCCAGTGATGGTTGATCCCGGCCGGCAGGTCGACGATCTTCTCGGGCGTCGCGCCGTTCTCGGTCCCGCCGGCCTCGTAGGGCACCCGCACCAGCGCGTCGGCGTTGGCGACGTAGAGGTCGCTGCCGACCAGCGCCATGCCGAACGGCGAGGTCAGGCCCTTCAGATAGACCGTCTTCACCTCGGCGACGCCGTCCCCGTCGCCGTCGCGGAGCAGCACGATCCGGTCCGGGCTCTTCACGCCGGCGCCGGCCCGATCCATGATCTTGCCCGCGATCCAGGCCTTCACGCCGGGAAACGTGCCGTCGGAGGGCGGGGTGTTGCTCTCGGCGACGAGCACGTCGCCGTTCGGCAGGGTGTAGAGCCAGCGCGGATGGTCGAGCCCCTCGGCGAAGGCTGCGACCGAGAGGCCGGCGGCCGGCGCGGGCTTGGCGCCCTTCGCCCAGCCGGTGGCGGGCGCGATGTTGACGGTGGGCAGCGGCGTCGCGTTCGGGGCGGGCAGCGTCGGGCTCGCCCCCTGGCCGTCGGCGAGCGGGAGCGACGCGCTCTCGGGATAGACCGCGAAGCGCACGAAGGCCGCGCCGCCGAGGAGGACCACGGCCAGCGCCGCGAGCCCGAGTTTTGCCAATGTCCGCATGTCGTTCCGTGAGTCCGTCGTTCGTCCGGCGGCCTGCCCCGCCGATCGGACGGGACCGGCCCTGCCGGATGATGATCTTGTCCGAGGATAAGAACCGAGCGGGCAATTGGCTCCGTTCGCACGCCGAGGGTGCCGGCGGCGCCCGGGGACGCGTATAGGACGGTGCGTGGGCCCCTCGCCGAAGGGTCGCGCTCCGGGCGCGAGCGGCGCGGGCGCCGAGCGAGCCCTCGATGACCGATGCGCCCCCAGGCCAGCCGACCTTCGCCGACGTGGCGCGCGCCGCCGAGCGCATCGCCGGCGTGGCCCACCGCACCCCGGTGCTCACGTCGCGCACCGCCGACGAACGCGCCGGGGCGAGCCTGTTCTTCAAGGCGGAGAACCTGCAGCGCGCCGGCGCCTTCAAGTTCCGCGGCGCCTACAACGCGATCGCGGCGCTCGCCGGCGACGCGCGGGCGCGCGGCGTCATCGCCTACTCCTCGGGCAACCACGCCCAGGCGATCGCCCTCGCGAGCCGGCTGCTGAACGTGCCGGCCACCATCGTGATGCCGCAGGACGCGCCGGCGATGAAGGTCGCGGCGACGCAAGGCTACGGCGCCGAGGTGGTGCGCTACGACCGCTACACCCAGGACCGCGTCGCCCTCGGCCGCGAACTCGCGGAGGCGCGCGGCCTCACCCTGATCCCGCCCTACGACCATCCGGACGTGATCGCCGGCCAGGGAACGCTCGCCCTCGAGCTGATCGCCGAGACCGGGCCGCTCGACATGCTCGTCGTTTGCCTCGGCGGCGGCGGCATGCTGTCGGGCTGCGCCCTCGTCGCCGCCGAGCGCTCGCCCGGCTGCGCCGTGATCGGCGTCGAGCCGGAGGCCGGCAACGACGGGCAACGCTCGCTCCGTGAGGGGCGGATCGTCACGATCCCGGTGCCGCGCACCATCGCCGACGGCGCGCAGACGACGTTCCTCGGATCGCTGACCTTCCCGATCATCCAGGAGCGGGTCGCCGACATCGTGACGGTGACGGACGCCGAGCTCGTCGCCACGATGCGCTTCTTCGCCGAGCGGATGAAGCTCGTGGTCGAGCCGACCGGCTGCCTCGCGGCGGCGGCGGTGATGCACAGCCGCCTCGACGTGCGGGGCAGGCGCGTCGGCGTGGTGATCAGCGGCGGCAACATCGACCTCGCATCGTTCGCCCGGCACGTCGCGGGCTGAGGAAGGTGCGCGCCCTGGTCCTCGTCGGCGCATGCCTGTGGGCCGGCGCGGCGCGTGCGGAGGACATGGCCTTCGATGCCGAGGCATGGCCCTACAGCGCGATCGGCAAGCTCAACGTGGTGCTCGGCACCAACCGCCTCCAATCCTGCACCGCGACCCTGATCGGTCCGCGGCTCGCGCTCACCGCCGCGCACTGCCTGTGGGACGAGCCGCGCAAGCGCTGGGTCAACCCGGGCGTCGTCCACTTCGTGGCCGGGTACCGCCAGGGCGCGTATCGCGCGCACAGCCTGGCCGCCGCCTACCGCAAGCCGGACGACTACGCCTTCGCCTACGGCACCGCGCGGCCGAACATGCAGGGCGACTGGGTCCTGATCGAGCTCGCCGACCCGATCCCCGGCACGCCGCTGACGCTGGAGGATCCCGGTGCCGAAGCCGACCCGGCCGCGATCCGCCGCGAGATCCGGCGGGCGGGCTACAGCCGGCTCAAGCCCCAGCTGATGACCGCGCAGGGCGGTTGCAGCGCGTGGCGGGACCCCGGCCCGGCGCCCCTGCTGCTGCACGATTGCCGGGCGGTACCCGGCGAATCGGGCTCGGCGCTTTTGCAGGTCGAGGCGGGCAACCCCGTGGTGATCGGCGTGCTGGTGGCAGGCAGCCGGGAGGAGGGGCGGGCTCCGTCCGTCGCCGTGCCGACCGCCGCATTCCGCGAGACCGCGGCGGCGATGCTGAAAGCGCAGGCGACGACGCGCTGACGCAACCGTCGGTTCACCATGATGCCACAAAATCCGCACCTTTCGGGCCGAGCTTGGCCGGAACGCATCGCATCGGCGAGGCAATGGGCTGGGAGGCCGGGCGGCATGCAGGGTATCGGGACGAGATTGACGGTGCCGGCCCTGTCGGTCCTCCTGCTCGGACCAGGTCTCGGCGCCTGCAACACCAGCGCGAACACCGCTCTCAGCACCGGCTCGACGCGCGGCAAGCCGATGGTGGTGTCGGATACCGAGCGCGATTGCCTCGGCCGTGCGATGTACTTCGAATCGAACCGCAGCGATTCCGAAGGCCTGCTCGCGGTCGGGACCGTGGTGATGAACCGCCTGGAGAACGCCGCCTTCCCGAACGGCGGCATCTGCTCGGTGGTCGGCCAGCCGCGGCAGTTCGCGACCGGCGTGTTGACCAAGCCGATGGCCGAGAAGGACCTGCAGAAGGTCGCCGACGCCGCCGACGCAATCCTTGCCGGCGAGCGCCATCCCAAGGTCGGCCGGGCGATGTACTTCCACACCGCCGGCCGGAAATACCCGTACGACAACATGCACTACGTGGCGGTGGCCGGCGGCAACGCCTTCTACGAGAAGCGCAAGGCCGGGAGCCAGGCCCAGACCCCGCCGCCCGCCTCGACCGCGATGGCCTACGCCGAGGCGATCCCGCCGGCAGCGACCATCGCCCCGGCCGGCCCGGCGCAGACCGAGGTCGCGGCCGCGCAGACGGTGCTGGCCGAACCCGCCCGCGACATCTGCCAGGTGGCGGGCCTCGGCGCGCTTCCGGGCGGCGGCTGAGGCGGCTCAGCCCTCCGGCTCTTCCCTGCCGCGCGCCCGACGCGCGGCCTGCGCCATCGCGATCAGCTCGCGGGCGGTGAGGCGGTGCGCCGTGGCCGTGCCGCGGTCGGCGGTGCCGACCGGCGGCGTGCGGGCGCAGCCGCTGGTTCCGATCCGCAGGTCGCGCGAGCGCCGCGTCGCCCGCAACCGGATCGCCTTCCGCAAGGCCTCGACCATCACCGTTCCCACCGAAAATCCCGTGGACATCGCCATAGCCAAGCTTGACCGCAAGCGACATTCTTGAAGGCGGATTTCCCTGCCCTAGCGCGGCCGGGATCGGCGTGGCCGACGACGCATCGCCGCCTGCCACACGCTGATGCCGCGTCAGTTCTGCGGCTTGTACTTGCTGTACTTGAAGTCCGGCGCGGCCCCGAGCTGCTCCTTGCTCATGTCGAGCGTGGCGGCGTAGCGCTCGCCGCCCGGGGACAGGATCAGCGCGGCCGGCTGCACCGCGACGTAGCGCGTGCCGACGCCGAGGAACCCGCCGATGTCGAGCACCACGGCCGTCAGGGTGCGCCCGTCCTCCATCACGAGGTCGACCACCGTGCCGAGCGCGTTGCCGGCATTGTCCGAGACCTTGATCCCGATTACGTCGGTGGTGAGGAAGCCGGCGGGGCTGAGCTTGTTGCGGCCCTCGGCATCCGCCTTCGATCCGGCGCGCTTGATCCCGACATCGGACGGGCTGCCGCCTGCGCTGGTGCCCGGGCCGGTGCCCTGCACCACCATGCCGTCGCTCTGCGCCGGCTTGTCCTCCGGGCCGACGCCGGCGAGCGCCGGGAACACGAGCGCGAGCATCACGGGTGCGGCGAGTGCGCGGCGCAGGATCCGGGTCAAGCGATCTTCCTTCCGGTGAGGGCCGTGCGGCGGCCGTTGACCCCAAGGAACCGGATCCGTCACGCCGGGTTCCGGGCGGGCGTTGCGGCGGATCGCGCGGGCCCGCCGGCCATGACGAATCCGCGCGCCCTGTCTCGGGATCGTGGGCGACCTGCGGTCGCGCCGGTTTGCGGCGCGGGGCCGGACGTCTTAAGTCGCAGGTGCTCCCCGATACCCGCACCGCGGGTGCCTCGCACGCGGTGTGTCATGGCGACCGTCCTCGATCTCCTGAAGAACGATCCGCGGCCACCGCTTCCGGCCCGCATCCGCCACCCGGAGAAGGCGCACCGGCCGGACCAGCCGGTGCAGCTGCGCAAGCCCGACTGGATCCGCGTGAAGGCGCCGGGCTCCCCGGCCTGGGCCGAGACCCGGGCGATCGTGCGCGAGCACGGCCTCGTCACGGTCTGCGAGGAGGCCGGGTGCCCCAACATCGGCGAGTGCTGGGAGAAGCGCCACGCCACCTTCATGATCATGGGCGACACCTGCACGCGGGCCTGCGCCTTCTGCAACGTGCGCACCGGCCTGCCCAACGCCCTGGATCAGCACGAGCCCGACAAGATCGCGGACTCGGTGGCCAAGCTCGGCCTGCACCACGTCGTCGTCACCTCCGTGGACCGCGACGACCTCGCCGACGGCGGTGCCGAGCATTTCGCCCGCACCATCGCGGCGATCCGGCGGCTCAGCCCCGGCACCACCATCGAGATCCTGACGCCGGACTTCTTGCGCAAGGACGGCGCGCTCGAGGCGGTCGTGGCCGCCAAGCCCGACGTGTTCAACCACAACCTCGAAACGGTACCCGGCAACTACCTCACGGTCCGCCCCGGCGCCCGCTACTTCCACTCGGTGCGCCTGCTGCAGCGGGTCAAGGAGCTCGACCCCACGATCTTCACCAAGTCCGGCATCATGGTCGGCCTCGGCGAGGAGCGGAACGAGGTCGTGCAGCTGATGGACGACCTGCGCTCGGCCGACGTCGACTTCCTCACCATCGGCCAGTACCTGCAGCCGACCAAGAAGCACCACGAGGTCGTCCGCTTCGTGCCGCCGGACGAGTTCAAGGCGTTCGAGACCACCGCCTACGCCAAGGGCTTCCTGCTGGTCTCGGCGACGCCGCTGACCCGCTCGTCGCACCACGCCGGCGAGGATTTCTCGCGGCTCCAGGCCGCCCGCAACGCGCGGCTCGCCCCCGACACCCTCTCAGCCTGAGTCGTCATGCCATCCTTCCGGATCACCCGCTGGGTGCGTCACTCGCCCCAGCAGATGTACGACCTCGTCGCCGACGTGGAGCACTATCCCGAGTTCCTGCCGCTGTGCGAATCGCTGCGCGTGCTGCGCCGCCAGCCCGGCACCGGGGAGGGGACCGAGGTGCTCGTGGCCGAGATGGGCGTCGGCTACAAGGCGATCCGCGAGCGCTTCACCACCCGGGTCGGCCTCGACCGCCCGAACCTCAAGATCACGGCCGAGTACATCGACGGCCCGTTCCGGCATCTCGAGAACCGCTGGGCGTTCAAGCCCGGCCGCGACGGCGGCTGCGACGTCGACTTCTTCATCACCTACGAGTTCAAGAGCTTCGCCCTCGGCCTGCTGATGGGCAAGATGTTCGACCGCGCCTTCCGCAAGTTCACCGACGCGTTCGAGAGCCGGGCGGACCGGGTCTACGGTAGGGCCTGAGGCCGGCCGCGCCGGCGGCATCCGGTTGGGCATACCCGAGAGAAGGCCTGCTCGGCCGTCGGGCTGCGGAGTGGGGCGCGACCGCAGACGAAGAGGACGCGCTGGATCGTGCGCCTCACCGCGGATGCTCCGGGCGGAAGCCGAGGCCGACGATCCGGGCCGGGATGCACTGAAGCCACGGCAGGCGGTCGAGCAGCCGGAGCGCGAGCGGCGGGCTGAGGCGCGCGTCCCCGTGGTCGAGCACCGGGGCGATGATCCGATCCTGGATCAGGCGCTGGACCCGTTGCGTCAGCCGCGTCGGAAGGCTTCGGCGGGCCTGGACCCGCGCGAGGTCGGCCTCGGCGAGGCGTCCGGCCCGCAACGGCCCGGCGAGCAGGTTGGCGGCGGCGACCGCATCCTGGATCGCGATGTTGATGCCGACGCCGCCGACCGGCGACATCGCATGCGCCGCGTCGCCGATGCAGAGCAGCCCCGGACGGTGCCAGCGCTCCAGCCGGTCCACGGTCACCGTCAGCGTCCTCACCGCGTCGAAGGTCCCGATCTCGCCGGTGCGGTCGGCCAGGAACGGCGCGAGGTCGGCGATGCCGGCGCGGAACGCCACGAGTCCGCGCGTGCGGATCGCCTCGTCGCCGCCCTTCGGCACGATTGCGGCGCATTGCCAGTAATCGC
This sequence comes from Methylobacterium sp. WL119, assembly GCF_008039875.1. Classification (GTDB taxonomy): domain Bacteria; phylum Pseudomonadota; class Alphaproteobacteria; order Rhizobiales; family Beijerinckiaceae; genus Methylobacterium. The sequence goes on from NZ_VRUU01000016.1 coordinate 46,227, forward strand.
CGCGATCGATCGTGATCAGGATGCGGCCCGCCCCGAAGCGACCGGCCGCGGCCTCCGGGTCTCCGGGGCGGCGCGACAGGCGGAACCACAGCACGTCGATCGGGGCCGCGAAGTCGCGCGGCACGAAGCCGGCCCGACGTCGCATCGCGGAATGCCGGCCGTCGGCGCATAGGACGAGGTCGGCGGCGATCGCGATCGCACCGTCGGGGCCGGCGGCACGAACCCCGGCGATCCGGCCATCCGTCTCGATCAGCGACTGCCCCTCGGTCGCCATCAGCAGCCGGAAGCCGGGCAGCTTCCTCGCCTCGCGGCCGAGGAAGTCGAGGAAATCCCATTGCGGCATCAGCGCGATGAAGCGGTTCCGCGTCGCGAGCCGGCGGAAATCGGCGACGCGGAACGTCCGGCCGCCCATCACCGCCGATAACGTCTCGACCCGGCGCTGCGGCAGGGCGCGGAAGGCGTCGCCGAGGCCGAGATCGTCCATCACGGCCAGGGTCGAGGGATGGATGGTGTCGCCGCGGAAATCGCGCAGGAAGTTGCTGTGCTTCTCCAGCACCACGACCGAGACGCCCGCGCGGGCGAACAGCAGACCCGCCATCATCCCCGCCGGTCCACCGCCGACGATGCAGATTTGTGCCGACAGGCTGTCCATGGAACCGCGCCTCCGGTTCGGCGGCGTTCGCCGCAGGACCGCTCCGATCAGGAGACACGAGCGCCCCGATCAGGAAACGAGCGCCGCCTCCAACAGGTCCAACGCATCGACGACGGCGCGACGTCGGATCTCGGCACGGCCGAGATCGCCGTAGCGCCGCTCCAGGTGGCGGACGCCGCCGCCGGTCGCCAGGCCGAAATGCACGAGGCCGACGGGCTTGCCCGGGCTGCCGCCGCCGGGGCCGGCGATCCCGGTGATCGCCACCGCCACGTCGGCCCGCGACGCCGCCAGCGCGCCGCCCGCCATCGCGCGGGCGACCGCCTCGCTGACCGCGCCGTGCACGCCGATGAGTGAGGCGGGCACCCCGATCGCTTCGGACTTGGCCTCGTTCGAGTAGGTGACGAAGCCGCGCTCGACCACCGCCGACGAGCCGGGCACCGCCGTCAGCAACCCGGCGACGAGCCCTCCGGTGCAGGATTCGGCCGTCGCGATCCGGGTGCCGGCCTCGGCGTAGGCCCCGACCAGGGCGGTGGCGCGGGCGAGGAGGGCGTCGTCGAACATCGCGCGAATCCCTTTTTCGTTCGAAGCGGCCTTCGGATGATGCAGCGGACGCGCGTCCGCCCAACCGTCAGCCCTGGCGCATGGCCGTCTCGGCCTGGGCGTCCACCGGGCTCGTCTCCACCTCCTCCGGCAGGCGGATGGTCGCGGCGGCCTGGGCCGCGAGGCCTTCCGCGCGGCCGACGAAGCCGAGCTTCTCCGTGGTCGTCGCCTTGATCGACACCGCGGTCAGCGGCACGGCGCAGATCTCGGCGATGCGGGCGCGGATCGTCTCGCGGTGGGCGCCGATACGGGGCGCTTCCGCCAGCACCGTGATGTCGAGATGGTCGATGCGACCGCCGCGGTCGCGCACCAGCTTGCAGGCATGGGCCAGGAACCGGTCCGACGACGCCCCGCGCCACTGCTCGTCCGAGGGCGGGAAATGGGTGCCGATATCGCCGTCGGCGATGGCGCCGAGCAGCGCGTCGGTGAGGGCGTGCAGCGCGACGTCGCCGTCCGAATGGGCGAGCACCCCGCGGTCGGCCGGGATCTTCACCCCGCCGAGCCAGACATGGTCGCCGTCGGTGAAGGCGTGCACGTCGAATCCGGTGCCGAGGCGGGTCACGTAGGTCGTCATGGCGATGTCCTTCGCACTGTCCTTCGCCGTCTCCTCGCCTGAGCCGGAAAAGGCCCGGTCGGCCTCGATCAGGTCGGAGGGTTGGGTGATCTTGCGGTTCTTCGGGTCGCCGGCGAACACCACCACGGCGAGGCCAGCCCATTCGGCGAGGGCGCCGTCGTCGGTGAAGCCGTGCAGGCCCTCGGCGGCGGCGGCGCGGTGCGCGTCGCGCAAGGTCCCGAAGACGAAGGCCTGCGGCGTCTGCACCGCGCGCAGGTGCTCGCGGGCCGGCGTCTCGCGCACGCGGCCGATGCCGCCCTGCTCGTCCACGAGCTTGATCGTGTCGGCGACGGCCACGCCCGGCACCGCCGCGCCGTGGTCGCGCCCGGCGGCGACGGCGCGGGCGATCAGCCCGGCATCGACGAAGGGCCGGGCCGCGTCGTGGACGAGGACCACGTCCGGTGCGCCCGCCGCCGCGAGCGCTTCGAGCCCGGCTCGGACCGAGTCCTGGCGCGTCGCCCCGCCCTCGACCGGCGGCAGCAGCTTGTCTGCGATGGCGGGCGCGAGCTCGGTGCGGCAGGTGTCGTAGAACGCGGCCGCGTCGGCGGCGATCACCACCTGGATCCGGCCGATCACGGGGTCGCGGCCGAGGGCGTCGAGGGTGCGGGTGAGGACCGCCTGCCCGCCGACGCGACGGTACTGCTTGGGCATCCCGCCGCCGATGCGGATGCCGCGACCGGCCGCCACGACGACGACGGCGACGCTCGATCCGGGTTCGGACATGCCTGGGGGTTTCCGTCGTGCCGGGGCCGAGACCGCCTGCCATGCGGCCGGTTCGGGTCCTCAAAAATCTGCCTGTCGTTTATGCGGGGGATGAAGCGAAATCAAATCGCGCGGTTCCCCGCCCAACCCTCGCCCGGGGGCTTGCGCCGGGCTGGTTTTGTCTATTTGTTGTGCAGAATGATGGCTGATCATTATTTGAGCGTCCTGCGAGGGGAGCGCTCGATCGATCCGGTGGTGCTGCTGGCGCCGCTATCGGGCGTCACTGACCTGCACATGCGCCGCATCGCGCAGGGTGCCGGCGCGAGCGCGGTGGTGTCGGAGATGGTGGCGGCGGCCGAGTTCGCGCGCGGTTCGGAGGAGGCGCGGCTCAGGGCGGAAGGGTCGGGCATCGCGCCGCACATCGTCCAGCTCGCCGGCTGCGCCCCCGAGCCGATGGCCGAGGCCGCCCGGATCGCCGCCGCGAACGGCGCCGACGTGATCGACGTCAACATGGGCTGCCCGGCCAAGATCGTCACCGGCATCGCCTCGGGCTCCGCGCTGATGCGCGACCTCGACCATGCGGCCCGCCTCCTCGGCGCCGTGCGCGAGGCGGTGTCGATCCCGGTGACGGTGAAGATGCGCCTCGGCTGGGACCACCACGGCCTGAACGCCGCGGAGCTCGCCCGCCGGGCCCAGGCGCTGGGGCTGAACGCGGTCACCGTCCACGGTCGCACCCGGCAGCAATTCTACAAGGGCAGCGCCGACTGGGACGCGATCCGGCCGGTCGTCGCGGCGGTGTCGATCCCCGTCATCGCCAACGGCGACGTGAAGGACCTTTCCAGCGCCCGGGCGTGCCTGGCGGCCTCGGGTGCTGCCGGCATCATGGTCGGCCGCGCGGCGGTCGGGCGCCCCTGGCTCGTCGGCGCCCTCGCCGCGGGGCTGGCCAGGCGCCCGGTGCCGACGCTGTCGCGGTCGGCCCGGGCGGGGCTGGCGGCGGCGCATTATGCCGGGCTGATCGCGCTCTACGGCGCAGCGATGGGCGTGCGTCATGCCCGCAAGCATCTGGCGGCCTATGCCGACGCGGCGGGCGGCCTCGATGCGGCCGAGCGCACGCGGCTCCTGACCACCACCGACCCGGAGGTGGCGGACCGGCTCCTGCGCGCCGCCTTCGAGGCCGCCCCGGCGATCGCGGAGGCCGCATGAGCGACGGGGAACCCAGGGACGAGGCGATGCCGATCGGTCTCGACCCCGCCGCCAAGGAGCCCGCGGCGAAACCCCGCGGCATGCCAAGCGCCGAGGCGGTGATCAACGCCCTGCCGTTGCCGGTGCTGACCATCGGCGCGGACGACCGCATCATGCACTGCAACCACGCGGCCGAAACGTTCTTCGACTATTCCGCCCGGCTGATGCAGCGGCGCCGGCTTCGCGACATCATCCCCTTCGCCTCGCCGATCATCGCGCTGGTGGCGGAGGTGCGCCGGCGCGGGTCCAGCGTCAGCGAGTACCGGGTCGAGCTGACGCAACCGCGCTCGGGCGCGGAGCGCAGCGTCGACGTGTTCGCCACCGCGCTTGGCGACGACGGCGAGGCGGTGGTGCTGATGCTCCAGGAGCGCACCATCGCCGACAAGATGAACCGCCAGCTGACGCATCGCGGCGCGGCGCGCTCGATGGTGGCGCTCGGCGCGATGCTCGCCCACGAGATCAAGAACCCGCTCGCCGGCATCCGCGGCGCGGCCCAGCTGCTCGAGCAGTCGGGGCCGGAAGAGGACCGGGTGCTGACCAGCCTGATCTGCGAGGAGACCGACCGGATCGTGCGGATCGTCGAGCGGATGGAGCTGTTCGGCGACGAGCGCCCGGTCGAGCGCGGCCCGGTCAACGTGCACGGCGTGCTCGATCAGGTGAAGCGCTCGGCGCAATCCGGGTTCGGGCGCCACATCCGCTTCGTCGAGACCTACGATCCGTCGCTGCCGCCGGTGCTCGGCAATCGCGATCAGCTCGTGCAGGTGATCCTGAACCTGGTGAAGAACGCGGCGGAAGCGATCGGCGCCGACGCGGTCGACGGCGAGATCACCCTGTCGACCGCCTTCCGCACCGGCCTGCGGCTTCAGGTCCCGGGCTCGCGCGAGCGCGTGAGCCTGCCGATCGAGGTGGCGGTGCGCGACAACGGCCCGGGCATCTCGGCCGAGCTGCTGCCGGATCTGTTCGACCCGTTCGTGACGACGAAGGCGCAAGGCTCCGGCCTCGGTCTTGCATTGGTCGCGAAGATCGTCGGCGATCATGGGGGCATCGTCGAGTGCGATCCCGCGCCCCGCCGCACCGCCTTCCGAATCCTCCTGCCCATGTCGAGCGCCCGCGACGGGCGCGAAGCGGTCGCGGAGCCCGAGTAAGAGTCATGCCCAACGGCCACATCATCGTCGCGGACGACGACGCCGCCATCCGCACCGTCCTCAACCAGGCGCTGTCGCGGGCCGGCTACGAGGTCCGCTCCACCGGCAACTGCGCGACCCTGTGGCGCTGGGTGGCGCAAGGGGAGGGCGACCTCGTCATCACCGACGTGGTGATGCCCGACGAGAACGTGTTCGACCTGCTGCCGCGCATCAAGCGGGTGCGGCCGGAGCTGCCGGTCATCGTCATGAGCGCGCAGAACACCTTCATGACCGCGATCCGCGCCTCCGAGCGCGGCGCCTACGAGTACCTGCCCAAGCCCTTCGATCTGAAGGAGCTGATCGCCATCGTCGGCCGGGCGCTGTCGCGCCCGCGCGGCACGGCCGCCGCCGCCGCGCCGCCCGACAACGAGGACATCCCGCTGGTCGGGCGCTCGCCGGCGATGCAGGAGATCTACCGGGCGCTCGCCCGGCTGATGCCGACCGACCTAACCGTGATGATCACCGGCGAGTCCGGCACCGGCAAGGAGCTGGTGGCCCGCGCGCTCCACGATTACGGCCGCCGGCGCACCGGCCCGTTCGTGCCCGTCAACATGGCCGCGATCCCGCGCGACCTGATCGAATCGGAGCTGTTCGGCCACGAGAAGGGCGCCTTCACCGGGGCGCTGCAGCGCTCGGCCGGCCGCTTTGAGCAGGCGGAGGGCGGCACGCTGTTCCTCGACGAGATCGGCGACATGCCGATGGAGGCGCAGACCCGGCTGCTGCGCGTGCTGCAGCAGGGCGAGTACACCACCGTCGGCGGCCGGGTGCCGATCAAGACCAACGTCCGCATCATCGCGGCGACCAACAAGGACCTGCGGATCTCGATCCAGCAGGGCATCTTCCGCGAGGACCTGTTCTTCCGCCTGAACGTCGTGCCGCTGCGGCTGCCGGCCCTGCGCGAGCGGTCCGAGGACGTGCCCGACCTCGTCCGCCACTTCTTCATCCAGGTCGAGCGCGAGGGCCTCACGCGGAAGATGCTCGACGGCGAGGCGATGGAGCGCCTGAAGCGCTACCGCTGGCCCGGCAACGTCCGCGAGCTGGAAAACCTCGTCCGGCGGCTCGCCGCCCTCTACCCGCAGGAGACCATCACCGGCCCGGTGATCGAGGCGGAGCTCGACACGCTGCCGCTCAGCCCCCCGGCCTCGGCCGGGAACGGCACCGCGCGCAAGGCCGGCGCCGACAACGAGACCCTGTCCGGCGCGGTCGAGCGCCACCTCTCGGACTACTTCTCCGGATACCGCGACACGCTGCCCCCGCCCGGCCTGTATCACCGGATCCTGCGCGAGATCGAAGGCCCGCTGATCGGCGCGGCGCTCGCCGCCACCCGCGGCAACCAGATCCGCGCGGCGGAGCTTCTGGGCGTCAACCGCAACACCCTGCGCAAGAAGGTGCGCGACCTCGACCTGCAGGTGTTCCGAACGGCGCGCTAGGCGGACGGGTAGCGGCGCGCGCCGCGTCAGACGTACATCGCGATGGCCGATTGCAGCATCTCGTTGACGGTGCTGATCACCTTCGTGTTGGAGGAATAGGCCTGCTGCGTCTCGATCATCTTGGAGAACTGGTCCGAGATGCTCGCATTCGACTGCTCGACCGAGCCGCCGGTCACGGTCGCGCCGTTCAGGCCGAAGCTCGGCGCCCCGGTGCTCGCGGTCGCGACGAAGGCGCCGCCGTCGAGCGAGGCGAGCGTGTCCCGCGCGCCGAACTGGGCCAGGGCCAGGGTGCCGAGCGCCTGGGTGCTGCCGTCCGACAGGGTGCCGGTGAGGGCGCCGGCGGGCGAGACCGACAGGCTGGAGAGCGCGCTCGTGGCGGTGGCCGGCACCTGGACCGGCGCGCCCGTCGAGGCCCCGGCGAACAGGTAGTACCCGGCCCCGTTGACGAGGTACCCGCTGGCATCCGGCGCGAAGTCGCCGCGCCGGGTGTAGGCCAGCGTCGAGCCGAAGCTCGGCGCCGACGCGGTCCCGAGATTCTGCCGGACCACGAAGTAGCCGTCGCCGCCGATCGCGAGGTTCGTCGCGATGCCGGTCGACGCCACCGTGCCCTGGAGCCCCAGGTTCGACCGCGTGCTGATCGCGACGCCGCCGGCGGGCTGCGTCCCGGCCTCGGTCTGCGCCAGCATGTCGGCGAAGCTCGTATCCGTGCTCTTGAAGCCGGCCGTGGTGCTGTTGGCGATGTTCCCCGAGATGTTGTTCAGCGCGAAGGATTGGGCCGAGGTCCCGGTGATGGCGTTCGAGAGCGCATCCATCAGGCTCATCGCGGATCTCCATCAAGAACGGCCCGGTGCAACCGGGCCCGACCAGAACGTCGGCCGACCATTCCCCGGCCACCCTGATTTGAGGATTTCATCGTTAATACGCGGTGTGTAACGATTTATGTCTTGAGCTGGCATGAGCTCGCCCTGGAAGCGAAGCTCGACATCTTGGAAACATTTGGAAACGACTGAACTAGCGGCGCTCGGACACGGCACCGGCATGACCTGGGACTACGTGCGGCGCCTGCGCGGCCTCGTGAAGGGCAAGCTCGTGCTCCAGGGCATCGTCACGAGGGAGGACGCGAAGAGCGCGCTCGACCACGGCGTCGATGCGCTGATCGTGTCGAACCACGGCGGCCGGGCCGAGGCGAGCCTGCAATCCACGATCGGCGTGCCGCCGGAGATCGTGACGGCGGTGAACGGCCGGGTGCCCGTGCTGATCGACGGCGGCTTCCGCCGCGGCACCGACGTCCTCAAGGCCCTGGCGCTCGGCGCCACCGCCGTGTGCATCGGCCGCCCCTCCGTCTGGGGGCTGGCCGCCTTCGGCGAGCCCGGGGTCGCCGCCGTGCTCGCCATCATGCAGCGTGAGTTCGAGACGATCATGCGCCAGATCGGCGCCACCACGACCGCCGGGATCGGCGCCGCGGCGTCGACCGGGCCTGACACGCGCCGCGCGGCCGGCCCCGTCCCTCGGGCGGCGGGGCCGGCATTTGACAATCCCGGCCGCATCATCGACACCGCCGGCCGTCTGGGCATCGACCGAACGACGAGGCCGGTTGCCGGTTCCGGAGCCGCGCATGACCGCCTTCTCGGCCCCCTCCTTCCGTTCCGCACCGCGCTCATGATCCCCAGCCAAGCCGCGCGGCGACCCGTCCCGGCCACGCGGCCCGTCCCGGCCACCGGCCCCGGCTTCGCGTTCGGCGACTTCCTCCTGAACACCGTGTCGGCGAGCCACGCGCGGGCCTGCGCCTGGCTGGTGGCGCTCTGCCTCGTCTGCTTCCTGCCCGGCCAGATCTCGCTCCAGCCGATGGACCGGGACGAGCCGCGATTCGCCCAGGCCTCGAAGCAGATGCTCGAGACCGGCGACGGCGTCGACATCCGCTTCCAGGGCGAGGCCCGGCACAAGAAGCCGGTGGGCATCTACTGGGCCCAGGCCGCTTCGGTGGCGGCCGGCGAGGCGCTCGGGGTGCCCCAGGCGCGAACCGAGATCGCGCTCTACCGCATCCCCTCGCTCGTCGGCGCGACCGCCGCCGTGCTGCTGGCCTACTGGGCGGCGCTCGCCTTCCTGCCGCGGCGCGGCGCCTTCCTCGCGGCCGCCCTGTTCGGCGCCTGCCTGATGCTCGCGGCGGAGGCGCATCTCGCCAAGACCGACACGCTGCTGACCGCGTGCGCGATCGCGTCGCTCGGCGCGCTCGCCCGCGCCTGGCTCGGGCGATCCGGCCCCGGCCCCTCGACCGCGGGGCGGCTTGCGTTCTGGCTCGGCCTGGCAATCGGCATCCTGGTGAAGGGGCCGATGGTGCCGCTCTTCGTCGGCCTGCCGATGCTGGCCCTGGCGTGGAAGGCGCGCTCCGGCCGCTGGATCCTGGCGCTGCGGCCGTGGTCCGGCCTCGCGATCGTCGTCGCGGTCGTCGCCCCGTGGTTCCTGGCGATCGCCTGGCGCAGCGGCAGCGCCTTCTTCACCGAGGCGGTCGGCCACGACATGCTGGCCAAGGTCGGCAGCGCCAAGGAGAAGCACTGGGCGCCGCCCGGCACCTACGCGCTGGTGTTCTTCGCGACCTTCTGGCCCGGTGCCGCCTTCGCGGCTCTGGCGATCCCGTTCGCGTGGCGCCGTCGCCGGGACGATGCGGTCGCGTTCCTGGTCGCGTCGATCGTGCCGGCGTGGCTGATGTTCGAGGCCGTGCCGACCAAGCTGCCGCACTACGTCCTGCCGCTGATGCCGATGGTGGCGATCCTCACCGTGCTGGCGCTCCGGGCCGGCGCCCTCGATCCGACGCGGCGCGGCGCGCGGGCGATGGCGCTGCTGGTCCCGGCGATCCCGATCGGGCTGACGATCGGCCTCGCCGTGGTCGCGTGGCGCCTGGACCGGGTGCTGCCCGTGCTGTCGCTGCCGCTGCTCGGGGCCGCCTGCGCGCTCGCGCTGGCCGCCTGGATGGCCTATGCGCGGAACGGCGCCGAGCGGGCGATGGTGTTCGCGATCCTCTCCGCCTGCGTGCTCTCGCCCGCGGTGCTCGGGCTGGCGCAGACCGAGATCCCGGCGCTGAAGGTCTCGAACCGGCTCGCCGCGATCCGCGACGCGCTGCCGTGCCTGCCGCAGGTCGCGAGCCTCGGCTACCGCGAGCCGAGCCTAGTGTTCCTGATCGGCACCGACCTCGCCACCCCGAACACCGGCGCCGACGCGCTGGCCTTCCTCCATGCGGGCGGCTGCCGCCTCGTCTTCGTCGAGCAGCGCTCGGCCGCCGACTTCGCCGATGCCTGGCCCGTCGGCGGCGTCGGCCCGAAGGCGGTGGGGCAGGTGTCGGGCTTCAACATCAACGCCGGCCGCCGGGTCGACCTCACCGCCTACGCGGTGACGCCCACGGCTCAGACGGTGACCCCATGAACGCGACGTCTCCCCGCCTCAGCATCGTGGTGCCGGTGAAGAACGAGGCCGGCAACATCGCGGGGCTCGTCGCCGAGATCGAAGCCGCCTGCGGGGCGCTGGCGCCCTTCGAGGTGATCTACGTCGACGACGGCTCGACCGATGCGACGCCGGCCGCGCTCGACGCCGCGCGTCAGGGCCGGCCCTGGCTGCGGGTGCTGCGCCACGCCCGCAGCGGCGGGCAGTCGGCGGCGGTGCGCAGCGGGGTCGCGGCGGCCGCCGGCCCGATCGTCGCGACGCTCGACGGCGACGGCCAGAACGACCCGGCCTTCATCCCCGTCCTGGTGGCGGCGCTGGAGCAGGCGGGCGAGGGGACGGGCCTCGCCCAGGGGCAGCGCAAGGGCCGCAAGGACGGGCGCTTCAAGATGATCCAGTCCCGCATCGCCAACGGCGTGCGCGGGCGGATCCTCAACGATTCCACCCGCGACACCGGCTGCGGCCTCAAGGTCTTCCGCCGCGCGGTCTACCTGCGCCTGCCGTACTTCGACGCCCTCCACCGCTTCATGCCGGCGCTCGTGGTGCGCGAGGGCTTCGCGATCGTGCACCGCGACGTGGTCGACCGCCCGCGCTTCACCGGCGTCTCGAACTACGGGCTGTTCGACCGCCTCTGGGTCGGCCTGCTCGACTTGGCCGGCGTGTGGTGGCTGATCCGCCGCAAGCGTCCGACGCCCGCCGTCACCGAGGTCTGATTCCGATGCTGATCCAGTTGGCGCGAGACCTGCCGGACTACTTCTACGACGTGTTCGTGACGCGGTTCGACTTCTGGCTGGTCTTCGGCATCGTCGCGCAGCTGGTCTTCGGCTCGCGCTTCATCCTGCAATGGATCGCCAGCGAGCGGGCGGGCCGGAGCGTGATCCCGCTGTCGTTCTGGTTCCTGTCGATCGCCGGCGGAATCATGACCCTGGTCTACGGCTTCGTGCGCCGCGAGCCGGTGATCATCATCGGCCAGGGCCTCTCGACCGGGATCTACCTGCGCAACCTCGCCCTGATCTTCCGCAACCGGCGCGGAACCGAAACCAAGGCGGGCTGAACCGGCATTCCCGCGCCCGAGCCGACCGGCCCAAGGCCGGTGCCGGACCGAGCCCTGCCGCGTCGCAGCCGGGTCCGCTCGGGGATCAGCGCCGCAGCGAAGACGGCCGCGGCAGCTGCCAAAGGTCGTCGTGGGACTCGGAGAACCGGGCGAGATGCCGATCGGCGTAGAGGCAGAGGAAACCGAGGGCGCAGGGCAGCCCGAACAGCAGAACCATCATCCACGGCATAGCGTCGACGTCTCATCTGAGAGCGGAAGCCGCGCGGCTCTCGTCGACGCGGTGCACAATGGGTAATGCATGTTAGGAACGCGTCAAGGCATCCTAGGACACGACGCCTAGTTTTGGCACCACAGCGTTAAGCGTGCGACGCCGCGATGCCGCGCTTGATCCCCCGTCGCGCCCGTGCTCGTCTCGCCCCACCCACGCGCCGTTCGGAGCCCGATGCCACAGGACGATGCCCGCCACCCGCTCCCGCCGTTCCACGACGACCTCGACGCGGCCTTCGCCGAAGCGTGGCGGCTGCTGGCGGACGGGGTCGCGCAGGGACGGAGCGCGTTCCACGCCCCGAGCTTCGCGACGCTGGACCAGGCGGGCCGCCCGCGCAGCCGCACGGTGGTGCTGCGGGAGGCCGATGCCGCGACCGGCACCCTGCGCTTCCACTGCGACCGCCGCTCGGACAAGGCGGCCGAGGTCGCGGCCAACCCGGCCTGTGCGCTCCACGCCTACGACCGCGCGGCGAAGATCCAGATCCGGATCGAGGGCAGCGCGGGTCTCCACGTCGACGATGCCGTGGCGGACGCGGCCTGGGACGGCTCGCGGGCGATGAGCCGGGTCTGCTACGGCATCGCGCCCGCGCCCGGCACCGCGCTCGATGCCGGCGGCGGCTACGCGGTGCCCGACGAGGCGGCGGCGCTGACCGTCGGCCGCCCGAACTTCGCCGCCGTCCTCGTCCGCGCCGACGCCCTCGACTTCCTCTACCTCGACCGTCGCGGCCATCGCCGCGCCGGCTGGCGCCGCGACGGGGAAGGGTGGCGGGGCGAATGGCGGGTGCCGTGAGGGCGCCTCAGGCCGCCGCCCGCAACCGCGCGAACCCGGCGTCGAGATCGGCCTTCAGGTCCGCGACGTCCTCGAGCCCGATGTGGAAGCGCAGGGCGGGACCGCCGGGGGCCCACTGCGTCGCCGTGCGGTAGGGCCTGCAGTCGAAGGGAATGACGAGGCTCTCGAAGCCGCCCCAGGAGAAGCCCATCCCGAACAGCTCCAGGCCGTCGAGCATCGCGGCGAGGGCGGTCTCCGAGACGGGCTCGAGGACCACGCCGAACAGGCCCGATGCGCCGGAGAAGTCGCGCTTCCAGATCGCGTGGCCGGGATCCTCGGGCAGGCCGGGATGGAGGACGCGCAGCACCTCCGGCCGCTCCTGCAGCCAGCGCGCCATCTCGAGGCCGGCGCGGCCGTGCTCGCGCAGCCGCAGGTTCATGGTGCGCAGGCCGCGAAGCGCCAGGAACAGGTCCTCGGGGCCGGCGCAGGGGGCGATCTGGTCGAAGGTCCGCCGCACCGCCGGGAAATGCGCGGCGTTGGCCGAGGTCAGGCCGAGGAGCAGGTCGGATCCGCCGCTGAGATACTTGGTCCCGGCCTCGACGGCGATGTCGACGCCGCGCGCGTGCGGCGGGAACAGCAGCGGCGTCGCCCAGGTGTTGTCCATGATCACGGTGCCGCCGCGGGCGTGGACCGCGTCGGCGATCGCCGGCACGTCCTGCATCTCAAAGCTCTGCGAGCCCGGCGCCTCGACCAGCACGGCCTTGGTGTTGTCGCGCATCAGCCCGGCGATGCCGGCGCCGACCAGCGGGTCGTAATAGGTCGTCTCGACGCCGAAGCGGGCGAGCAGCCCGTCGCAGAAGATCCGGGTCGGGCGATAGGCGGAATCGGTGACGAGCAGGTGGTCGCCGGCCGAGACCGAGGCCATCAGCGCGACGGTGAGCGCGCACAGGCCCGAGGGCGTCGCCACCGTGCCGGCAGCGCCCGCCACCTCGCTCCAGGCATCGGTCAGCGCGTCCATCGTCGGCGTGCCGCTGGTGCCGTAATTGTAGCGGCCGCGCCGGTGCACGATGTCGTCGTAGGTCGGGTACAGCACGGTGGAGCCGCGATAGATCGGCGTGTTGACGAACCCGTGCTGCGCCGACGGATCGCGCCCCGCATGGACGAGGCGCGTCGCGACCCCGAACGACTCGGCGGTCTTGGACGAAGGCTTGGACATGGGCGCTTTGGCTCTCGGGCTGCGATCGGACGACGAAGCCCGGCAACCCGGCGGAGGTCAAGCGTGCGCCCGGGCCGCCCTTTCGGTCAGCCGGCGTCCGTGACGGTGGCCTCCTCGTAGGCCTGCAGCCAGGCGGTGCGCTCCTCCGAGCCCTCCGCGTAGGGGCAATCGTCGATCGGCTTGCCGTAGAGGCGGGCGTTGCGGCCCTGGATGAACGGGCTGTCGCTGGCGGTGGCCTGGTCGTTCGCTTCGGGTTTCATGGGATCTCCCTGTGAGGTGTCCCTTCGTTAACGGCCTTGGGCCATCCTCGGCTCCGTCGTCGTTCGCGTTGCCGGAACCCGTCGCTTGCGTATCCTGCGTCTCCTCGCCGCCGGCGTCTCGGCCGGCGCCTCGATCCTCGTGATCGGGTTCGTCTGCGCCGACCGGCTGGCCCACACGGTGCCGAGCCCGGTCGCCCGCATCGTCCTGCCCGAACCTTCGGCGACCGGATCGATCCCGGCGCCGGAGAAGCCGGTCGCGGCCGTGAAGCCGGCGCCGGCGAAGATCCCGAACGGGTTCGACACCGAGCGCCTGAACGCGCTGATGCGCGGCGACCCGATCCTGCCGACGAAGCGCTGACGGCGCGGGCGGGGCGGATGCCTGACCTGCGCCGCCGGGCCTGACCGAAGCGGCCGGCGCGGGCTAGATCGCCAGGACTTCTCCGCGCCGGATGCCGGCGGACGCGATCGGGACGGACACCGTGGGCCTCGTCTACGCGCTCGGCGCCTATCTGAGCTGGGGCCTCGTCGTCCCGGTGCATTTCCGGCTGCTCTCGGGCTTCTCCCCGAGCCACATCCTGGCGGTGCGCATCCTGTGGTCGTGCCTGTTCGCGGTCGCGCTGGTGCTGCTGTGGCGCAACCGGGTGCGCACCCCGTTCCCGTTGCGGCCCCGGCACGCGCTGCTCTTCGTCTCGGCCGGGCTGATCGGCGTGAACTGGCTGCTGTACCTGCAGGCGGTGAACAGCGGCCACCTGCTCGATGCGAGCCTCGGCTACTACATCAACCCGCTGGTCAGCGTGGCGCTCGGCGCCGTGGTCCTGCGCGAGCGCCTGCGCCCGCTGCAGCGGGTCGCCGTCGGCATCGCCGCGGCCGGGGTCGCCATCGCCGTTGTGCTGGCCGGCACGTTGCCGCTGGTGGCGCTCGAGCTCGCGATGAGCTTCGCCCTCTACGGCCTGGTGCGGAAGGTGGTCGGGGTCGACCCGGCGGTCGGGTTCCTCGCCGAGACGCTGATCCTGACGCCGGCGGCCTTCGTCTGGGTGCTGCTGTCGCCCGAGCCGGCCCTGCCGCCCGATCCGCGGGACTTCGCCCTGCTGGCGCTGACGGGGGTGACGACGGCCCTGCCGCTGATCTGGTTCGCGGCGGCCGCAGACCGCCTGCGCCTCGCGACGCTCGGCCTGATGCAGTACATCGCCCCGACCTGCCTGCTGGCCTTGAGCGTCCTCGCCTATGGCGAGCACGTGGCGCCGCACGCGATCCCGATGTTCGGGCTGATCTGGCTGGCGCTGGCGCTCTACGCCTTCGACCTTCTCCGCGCCGGCCGGGCGGCGCGAGCGCATGGCGTGCCGGGCGAAACCGCCGCGCCGAACCCGGGCGCGATGCGTGTATAAGGCCGCTTCGTGCCCGGCATCCGCCGCGGGAAGCCAGTCCGAGTGTTGCGATGAGTGATCCCAGCGAGCCTGCCACGGTCACGCAGGCCGACTACGAGAACCTCGCCGAGGCGCTGCCGCAGCTCGCCTGGATCGCCACCGCGACCGGCGACATCATCTGGTACAACCGCCGCTGGTACGACTACACCGGCACGACCCTCGCGACGATGCGCGGCTGGGGCTGGCGCGACGTCCACCATCCCGACCACGTCGAGGCGGTGACGGAGCGCTTCAAGGCGGCGATCGCCGGCGGCGATGCCTGGGAGGACACCTTCCCGCTGCGGGGCAAGGACGGCACCTTCCGTTGGTTCCTGTCGCAGGCGATGCCGCATCGGGACGCGGCGGGCCGGATCCTGCGCTGGTACGGCACCAACACCGACATCACCCACAAGCAGGAAGCCGAGGACCGGCTGCTGCAATCCGAGGAGCGGTTCCGGGCGCTCGTCGACGCCTCCACGGCCGTGATCTGGAACACCGACGCCGCCGGCGCCCTGCTGCCGCCGCAGCCGCGCTGGAGCGCCTATACCGGCCAGTCCGAGGAGGCCTTCCAGGGCTGGGGCTGGATCGACGCGGTCCATCCCGACGACCGGGCGCATGCCGCCGAGGTCTGGGCCGGCTGCATCGAGGCGCGCACGCCCTACGCCGTCGACTACCGCCTGCGCCGGCACGACGGGCAGTGGCGCGACATGGAGGTGCGCGGCGTGCCGGTGCTCGCCGCCGACGGCTCCTTGCGCGAATGGGTCGGCTCCAACACCGACATCACCGACCGGAAGGAGGCGGAGGCCGAGGTCGAGCGGGCGCGGCAGGCCGCGGAGGCCGCCAACCTCGCCAAGAGCCAGTTCATCGCCAACATGAGCCACGAGCTGCGCACGCCGCTCTCGGCGGTGATCGGCTACTCGGAGATGCTCGGGGAGGAGCTCGAGGATATCGGGCAGGCCGCCCTGCTGCCCGACCTGCGCAAGATCGAGGCGGCGGCCCGCCACCTGCTCTCGCTCATCAACGACGTGCTCGACATTTCCAAGATCGAGGCCGGGCGCATGACCGCCTCGGCCGAGCACTTCACCGTCGCCGACCTGATCTCGGACGTCTCCGACGCCACCGGCTCGCTCGTCGAGAAGAAGGGCAACCGCTTCGTCCTCGACCTCGCCGACGACCTCGGCGCGATGCACCAGGACCAGACCAAGATCCGCCAGTGCCTGCTCAACCTGATCGGCAACGCGGCCAAGTTCACCGAGAACGGCACGATCACCCTGAAGGTCGAGCGCCAGCGCGAGGCCGGCGCCGACTGGTTCGGCTTCTCGGTGGCCGATACCGGGATCGGGCTCACCGAGGAGCAGATCGGCCGGCTGTTCGAGCGCTTCGCCCAGGCCGACGAATCGACCACGCGGCAGTTCGGCGGCACCGGCCTCGGCCTCGCCATCACCCGCGCCTTCTGCCGCACCATGGGCGGCGACATCGGCGTGACCAGCGTGCCCGGGCAGGGCTCGACCTTCACCCTGCAGCTGCCGGCGATCCTGGCGGTCGAGGACGAGGGGCAGGTCGCGGCCGAGCTCGCCGTGCCCGCGCCGGTGCACGCGCACGAGGAGCACGACGCGGTGCTGCTCGTCGACGACGACCCGGCCGCGCGCGAGCTGCTGCAGCGCTTCCTCGAACGCGAGGGCTTCCGCGTCCGCACCGCCAACGACGGCCGGGCCGGGCTGACGCTGGCGCGGGCCTTGAAGCCGCGCGCGATCCTGCTCGACGTCGAGATGCCGCGCATGGACGGCTGGGCGGTGCTGCACGCCGTGCGCAACGACCCGGAGCTCGCCGGCATCCCGGTGATCATGACCTCGGTGGTGGCCGAGCAGGGCCTCGGCCAGGCGCTCGGCGCCACCGACTACTTCGTCAAGCCGATCGACTGGGACCGGCTCAAGGGCCTGATGGACCGCTACCGGCCGGAGGGCGTCGAGGCCCGCGTCCTCGTCGTCGACGACGACGCCGATGCCCGCGAGCGCCTGCGCCGGACGCTCGCGCGCGACGGCTGGAGCGTCGACGAGGCCGAGAACGGCCGGGCGGCGCTGGAGCATTTCGAGGCGCAGCGCCCGAACTTGATCCTGCTCGACCTGATGATGCCGGAGATGGACGGGTTCGGGTTCCTGCGCGCGCTGCGGGCGCGGCCCGACGGCGACGTGCCGGTGGTGGTGCTGACCGCCAAGGAGATCACCGACGCCGAGCGCAGGAGCCTCCAGGCCCAGGCGGACCGGGTGATCGAGAAGGGGTCCTTGAGCCTCGCCGAGATCGGCCGGCAGTTGCGCGTGCTCTACGCGCGCGAGGTCTCCGCGCCGGTGCCGAAGAGCATGCAGGGGCTCCTCGACGCGCTCGCCGCGCAGGAGCGCTAGCGCGCGGATCGGCGCACCGGCGGAACCTTCCGCCGGCCCGTCCCTTTGCAATCCCGGCACGCGCCCGTCGCGGCGGGGCCTTGGAGCGCGCCCATGAATCCCATCGTCGTCGTCGCCCTGATCTGCGCCTCGTCGGTCCAGGTCCAGGATTGCAGCCGGGACAACGCCCTCGACGTGGTGACGGGCCCGGCCCACACCCTGCAGGAATGCCTGATCCAGGGCCCGGTGCTGGCCGCCAATGCCGGCCTCGGCAACGGCAAGGACAGCTACGTGAAGACCCGCTGCGAGCCGCGGCGCTGAGGATCCCGCCCCGATGAGCGACGACGTCGATCCCGAGCGGGCGGTGATGATCCGGCTGCGGGCCCGCCTCGCGGTGGTCGAGCGTGCGGCCTGGTTCGGGATGGTCGACGCGATGCGGACCCGCCCGGCCGAGGTCGAAGCCTACATCGCCGCCGAGCGCGACAAGTGCGCGAC
The DNA here is from genome assembly GCF_008039875.1 of Methylobacterium sp. WL119. Taxonomy (GTDB): domain Bacteria; phylum Pseudomonadota; class Alphaproteobacteria; order Rhizobiales; family Beijerinckiaceae; genus Methylobacterium. The sequence goes on from NZ_VRUU01000016.1 coordinate 63,924, forward strand.
CGGGTTCGCCGGCCCGAAATGGGCGCGCGACCTCACCGATGCCGAGCGCGCGATGCTCGGAGCGGAGGTGGATGCCGGCCTCTCGCAGTTGCTGCAGGACGCCCGCGACGAGGCCTAAGCCCGCCGCCCTACGCGCCCGATCCGAACCGGTCGCGCCAAGCCGGCGGAAGGCCGTGCGTTCCGGGCAAGGACGCCGCCGCGTACACCCCGATCGCGACGGCACGGGCCAGCACCTGGGCCGCCATGTTGCCGAGGCGCGCCAGGTCGCCGATCGGGTCCGCCGGCGCCACCGCCCCCGTCGCGACGGAGAACACCACGTCGCCGTCGAGGGGCGTGTGCACCGGCTGGATCGCCCGCGCGAGGCCGACCTGCGCCGCCACAGCGAGGCGCCGGCACTGCGCCTTGGTCAGCGCCGCGTCGGTGGCGACCACCGCCAGCGTCGTCGCGGCGCCGGGCAGGCCGCGGACGGGAAAGGCGAGGGCGTCGTCCGGCATCGCGCCGGGCCAGCCGAGGCCGCCGAACTCCGCCGCCCGCTCGAACGGCGCCGCCCAGAAATGCGGGCCGTCGCCGACCGTCACCCGGCCGAAGGCGTTGACCGCCGCGAGCGCGCCGACCCGGAAGCCGGTGCCCGGAACGTCGGCCGAGGCCGAGCCGATCCCGCCCTTGAGGTTGGCCGTGCGCGCGCCGGTGCCGGCCCCGACCGAGCCGAGCGCCACGTCCTCCGAGGCCATTTGGGCCGCCAGGAACCCGAGCTCGCGATAGGGCGGATAGCGCCCCCACGCCTTGTCGCCGCCGTTGAGCAGGTCGAACAGGATCGCGCCGGGCACGATCGGCACCCGCATCCCGCCGACGGGAAAGCCGCGCCCGTTCTCGGCGAGCCACGCCACGACCCCCGCGGCGGCGTCCAGCCCGAAGGCCGAGCCGCCCGACAGCACCAGCGCGTCGATGCCCTCGACGGTGCGCTCGGGGTCGAGCAAATCGGTCTCGCGGGTGCCCGGCCCGCCGCCGCGGACGTCCACCGCCGCCGTGACCGGCCGGTCGAACACCAGCGCGGTGACGCCGCTGGCGACCCGTGCGTCCGCGGCGTGGCCGACCCGGATGCCGGCGATGTCGGTGATGGCGTTCCGCATGGATGGCAGCATGCCACGATCGCGCGCGGGCCGCACGGCTTGAGCGGCGATGCGGGCGGGTGCAGGATCGCGACGATGCCCCAGGATGTCGTCATCCGCCCCGTCGCCCGCGCCGACCACGCGCAGTGGCTCCCGCTCTGGGAGGGCTACAACCTGTTCTACGAGCGCGTCGGCCCGGCGGCGATCCCGCCCGCGGTGACGCAGGCGAACTGGGAGCGGTTCTTCGACGCCTACGAGCCGATGCACGCGCTCGTGGCCGAACGCGACGGCCGGCTGATCGGCCTGACGCACTACCTCTACCACCGCACCACCACGGCCACCGCGCCGTTCTGCTACCTGCAGGATCTGTTCACGACGGCCGACGCCCGCGGGCGGGGCGTCGGCCGCGCGCTGATCGAGGCCGTCTACGTTGCGGCGCGCCGCGCCGGATCGCCCCGGGTCTACTGGCAGACGCACGAGACCAACGCGACGGCGATGCGGCTCTACGATCAGGTCGGCGACCGCTCGGGCTTCGTGGTCTACCGCAAGCCGCTCTGAGCCCTTCGTCCACCGCGACCCCGCGCCTGTGGACGCGCGGCGCGCCGGACGCATCGCGAAGGGTGCTCGCGTGTTAACGGGAGGCTCGGGATTTCCCGCGGCGTGCAACCGGAGCGACGATGGCGTTCGGCATCGAGATGGGGCTCGGGCTCGACGGGCAGGGCATCGGCCAGCCGGCCCGCCTCGACCTGGAGGAGCTGCTCGCGACGCGCCTGCTCGTCCAGGGCAATTCCGGCTCGGGCAAGTCGCACCTGCTGCGCCGCCTGCTGGAGCAGAGCGCCGGCCACGTGCAGCAGGTGGTGATCGACCCCGAGGGCGACTTCGTCACCCTTGCCGAGGCGCACGGCCACCTCGTGGTGGACGGAAGCCACGGGGAGGGCGACCTGCAGGCGATCGCCGCGCGGGTGCGCGGGCACCGCGTCTCGGTGGTGCTCGACCTCGAGAGCCTCGACATGGAGGCGCAGATGCGCGCCGCCGCCGCCTTCCTCGGCGGGCTGTTCGAGGCCGAGCGGGCGCATTGGTATCCCTGCCTCGTCGTGGTCGACGAGGCGCAGATCTTCGCGCCGGCCGCCGCCGGCGACGTCTCCGACGAGGCCCGCAAGATCGCGCTCGGTGCGATGACCAACCTGATGTGCCGCGGGCGCAAGCGGGGCTTGGCCGGCATTATCGCGACGCAGCGGCTGGCCAAGCTCGCCAAGAACGTCGCGGCCGAGGCCACCAACTTCCTGATGGGGCGCACCTTCCTCGACATCGACATGGCGCGGGCCGCCGACCTGCTCGGCCTCGACCGGCGCGGCGCGGAGCGTTTCCGCGACCTGGCGCGGGGCGAGTTCGTGGCGCTCGGGCCGGCGCTGAGCCGCCGTCCGCTCGCCCTCCGCATCGGTCCGGTCACCACCTCGTCGCGCGCGGCCTCGCCGACCCTGATCCCGCTGCCGCAGGCGGCGGACGCGGACCTGCGCGCCCAGATCCTGGCGCCGGCCGAAGCCGGCTTCGCCTACCCGACGCGGGCGTCGCGGGCGCCGGCGACGCCGCGCGTCAGCCCCGCCGACCTGATGCGGGAGCTCGCCGCCCACCGTCCGGAGCCGGCCGCCGCCCCGCCCGTGCTCGACGAGGCCGAGAACCGGGCCGGCTGCGAGGCGATCTTGCGCGGGCTGGTCGCGGAGCCCGAGGCCGGGCGCCAGTCCGTCGCCGTGGTCTACCAGGACTTCCTGGTCCGCTGCCGGATGCGCGGCCTCGACGGCGAGCGCGTCGGGCTCCAGGCCTTCCGCCGGTCCCTGAGCGTGGCACGGGCCGGGATCGATGCGGCGCCCGCCGCGACCGACGGGGACGAACGCTGGACCCAGGCGCAGGGGGCCGCCGCCGGGATGCCGGAGGAGGTCCAGGGCTTGTTCCTGCTGCTGGCGCGGGCGGCGCTCGCGGGCGAGCCCTGTCCCGGCGATGCGGCGCTGGCCCGGGCCATCGGCAGCCGTTCTCCCGGCCGCGCCCGGCGCCTGCTCGGCTACATGGAAAGCCGCAACGCCATCGTCTGCCGCGTGGACTTCTCGAAGAACCGCATCATCGCCCTGCCGGCGCTCGGCTGCGAGACCGCACCGGGCGACCCGAAGGCGGACGTCGCCGAGCCGGCGGCGGCGGACGCGCCCGATCCCGGGGGTAGCTGGGGGCTGTTCGCGGCGGAGTGAGGGGTTTGCCGCGAACGCGAGACGCTTGGGGTCAGCCTGCGCTGAGCCGCATCAGCTCCGCGATCAGGGTCCTCGACGACTCCGCAACGCTCAGCCCGTCGGTGACCAAGGTCATGTCGGGGTCGAGCGGCGCCTCGTAGGGCGCCGAGATCCCCGTGAAGTTCGGGATCGTGCCGGCCCGCGCCCTGTCGTACAGGCCCTTCGGGTCGCGCGCCTCGCACACCGCCAGTGAGGTGTCGATGAAGACCTCCAGGAACGGGATGTCGCCCGCGATCTGCCGCGCTGTCGCGCGCTCGGCGCGGAACGGCGAGATCAGCGACACGATCACCACCAGTCCCGCCTCCGCCATCAGGCGCGCGGTCTCGGCCGCCCGCCGGATGTTCTCGGCGCGATCGGCCGCGGTGAACCCGAGGTCCCGGTTGAGGCCGTGGCGCAGGTTGTCGCCGTCGAGCACCATGGCGTGCCGCCCCGCCTCGGTAAGCGAGCGGTCGACGGCGTTGGCGATGCTCGACTTGCCCGCCCCCGACAGCCCGGTGAACCAGGCGATGGCCGGGCGCTGGCTCAGGCTACGCCAGCGCGTCTCGCGGGGCTGAAGGGTCTTCCAGGTCAGGTTGTCGGCGCGGTGCGACGGGTCGGGCAACGGCACAATCCTCGGGCCAGCTGTCGCATCCCCCCGCCCCCTCGGGGATCCGCTCGCGCGATGCCTAGCCGGAACCGCGTCGGAACGGAACCCGTCGATCACGCTGGCGTGAATGATGGCTCCGCCACCGGGGCGGCCTTGGGGATCGCCCTCGGCCGACCCTCGTCGTCGATCGCGACGAAGGTGAAGGTCGCCGACGTCACCTTCTCGCGCACCTGCGTCCGGAAGCGCCGCGCCCAGGCCTCGACCTCGATCTTCATCGAGGTGCGCCCGACATGCCCGATTCGGGTGTAGACGCAGAGCACGTCGCCGATCCGCACCGGGCGGATGAAGGTCATGGCGTCCAGGGCCACGGTGACCACGCGGCCCTCGGCCCGGTCGACCCCGGCGATGCCGCCGGCCTGGTCCATCTGCGACAGCACCCAGCCGCCGAAGATGTCGCCGTTGGCGTTGGTGTCGGCCGGCATCGCGATGGTGCGCACCGTCAGATCGCCCTGCGGTTCCTCGGCGCTGTCCCGGTCCATGCGGTCCTGTTCCTTGGCGCGAAGCGCACCGACGCGCTCGGGGCGCGGCGCCGATTATGCGCGAACGCCGCGATGTCGAAAGGGGTCAGGGCATCAGGCCGGCGAGTTTCAGGCCGGCCGCCAGGAAGACGGCGGCGGCGCAGACCAGGCATTCGAGCGGGATCGATTGCCAGAGGTCACGCGCGACCACCTCGCGCGTCGCGATATCGTCCATGGGGCGTTCCTCCCGGGCGGACCGATCTGATGCCGGCCGTCCCGAACGCGAGACCCTACACCGGATCGCGCGCGAACGCAGCCCGTTTGCCCAAGTCATGGAAAAAACCCGACGGCCCCAAGGGCCGCCGGGTTCAGACTTCGACGCAGGCTCGCCGTGCGATCAGTAGAAGAACCGACGACGCGGGCCGTAGAAGCGGCGGCCGTAATACGGACGACGGTAGAACGGACGCGGGCCGTAGAAGCGGCGGCCGTAATACGGGCGGCGGTAGAACGGACGCGGCCCGAACCGGCGGCGGTAGAAGTACTGGGCCTTCTCGGCGACCGCGGGGGCGGCTTCCGTCTGAAGGGCGAGGCCGGGGCCGACCGGAGCGGCGGACGCGCCCTGCGGGGCGGCGGCCGCGAAGCCCAGGACGAGCAGGGCGGCCAGCAGGAATTTCCTCATCGCGGATCTCAACTCTTTCGTGGATGGGAGACGTACGAGCGGGGCTTGAGCCCGAGCCGTCGAAACGCACGAACCGCGAAAAGCGTTTCGTCGCGAAAGCCGACTTTCGGTTGTGATCAGGCGATCTGCGTCGTCATGTCGATGACCTTCGCGGTCTCGCTCTGACGGACCAGCGCGATGCCGTGCTCGCAATCCTCGCGGCGAACGTAGCCCTCGCCCGAATCGGCGACGACGTTGCCGTTCTGCGCCCGCAGGCGCCAGCGCCAATGGCCCGGCGCATCGCGGTAGATCTCGAATCGCATCGGGGCTGCTCCTGTCTCGATGCCGTCGAGATGGGGCGCGGGACCACCGCCGGCAATGCTCCCGCGCCAGCGGCAGGACACCGGATACGAAAAAGCAGAAGGCCGCCCCGGGCATCCGGGGCGGCCTTCTCGATCAGGTCAGGAGGCGAGCTGGCTCAGGAGCGCGGGCTGCGGTCGAGCCAGCCGATGGCACGGCCCTCGCCGCCGTTGCCGCCGCCGCCGCTGCGCGGACGGTTGTTGGCGGGCTGGCGCGGACGATCGCCGGCGGCGCGCTCGGGGCGCGGGCCGTTGCTCGGGCGCTCGCCCTGCGGGCGGGCGTTGCGGGTGTCGGGCTGGCGGGCGCCGTCGGGACGACCCGGGCCGCGGCCGGCCTCGGCGGTGCGGTTGCCGCCGCCGAACGGGCGGCCCTGGCCGGGACGACCGCCGGGCGCCTGGCCCGGCCGGCCACCGGGACGCTGGCCCGGACGGCCGCCGCCGGGACGCTGGCCGCGGGTGTCGGGACGGCGCTCCTCGGCCTGAGCGATCTCGTTCTGCAACGACGAGGAGAAGGCGTACC
>NZ_VRUU01000170.1 GCF_008039875.1 Methylobacterium sp. WL119
CCTGGCCGAGTTCCTCCGCCTCCTCCTCCAGCATCTCCGAATAGCCGATCACCGCGGATAGCGGCGTGCGCAACTCGTGGCTCATGTTGGCTAGGAACCGGCTCTTGGCCCGGCTGTGCTCCTCGGCAGCCTCTTTCGCCGCCTCGGCCCGAGCATTAGTAGCGGTCAATTCCGATTGGTTGCTAACAAGGGTGCGGTTCGCACCGTCAAGGCGCTCCAGCGTCGCCTCGTTCTGCACAACGGACCGACGCAGCGAGTCGCAGATCCAGATCATGACGGCACCAATCAACACGTACTGACACAGGAGCGAGACATCGACACCGTCGAGGCTCCCGTCGCGCGTGTAGAACCAAGTGGCGATCAACGTGGAGAGCGTGAGGACCAACGTTCCGGCCCCCCGGCCGAAGGCGAGGCTTCCCGCCAACAGAACGGGGATGTAGAGGAGGAAGGGAGCGATATAGGCCGGCGCCAGGAAGCGCACGAACGTCATGAACGTGACGAGCAGCAACGGTACGCCGTAGCGAATGCCCGGCGATGGGCGGTGTCGGGCGATGGTTCCGATCAGTCTATGCAAGCTGCTCATCGGGGAGGAGTGTCACGACACGTCCGTATCGCAAAGCCATTGCATCGACGGCACGAAAATCGAGTGGGTTCATGTGGACCGCCATGCGATGGTCCTATTCTATCTCATTAGGTCTAAACGCTGTTGGACCAAACCCATCCGCATCGTTGAGCGCCAAAGCCAGGAGCCGGAGCGCGGCGGCTATCGCGCGGTGCAAGGCGGATCAGGTTCGTGGCAGACCACATGAAGCTTGTGGATTGGCGCTTCAGCTCGCTATGGCCCGCATCTCAGGCACACCCTCACGCAGCACGTAGCCGCGGCCCCAGATGGTCTCGATGTAGGTCTTGCCCTGGCTAGCGTTGGCGAGCTTCTTGCGCAACTTACAGATGAACACGTCGATGATCTTCAACTCGGGTTCGTCCATGCCGCCGTAGAGTTGGTTAAGGAACATCTCCTTGGTGATCGCCGTGCCCTTCCGCAGAGCAAGGAGTTCCAGCATCTGGTACTCCTTGGTCGTGAGGTTGATCGAGGTTCCAGCGACCTTGACGAACTTTTTGTCAATGTTGATCGTGAGATCATCGACCGTGACCACGGCTTCGGCATGCCCCTGTGAGCGCCGAACAATCGCCTGGATGCGGGCCACGAGCTCGTCCTTGTGGAACGGCTTGGTAAGGTAGTCGTCGGCGCCAAAGCCAAGGCCCTTCACCTTGTCCTCGATGCTGGCCATGCCCGACAGGATCAGGATCGGGGTCTTGACCTTGGCGAGGCGAAGGCTGCGAAGCACCTCATATCCCGACATGTCAGGCAGGTTCAGGTCGAGCAGGATGATGTCGTAATCGTAGAGCTTGCCGAGATCGATCCCCTCCTCACCGAGATCGGTGACGAAGGGATTGAACCCGGCCGTCTTGAGCATCAGCTCGATGCTCTGCGCTACCGACGCATCGTCCTCGATCAGCAGAACCCGCATCGCCCAATTCCCACAAACATTAAAAACTCCTAACCTACTATCCTTAACAAAATGCTGCTCTGCAGATGTTGGCTTATGTCGATGATCCGAGCACTCCATCTTGGCTTGTTGTCCGATCACATTCCGATTAAGCTTCGTTAAAGCGGTCTACGGAAGCAGGATAATTCATGTCGGATGAAGTGGCAGCAGCTGTAGAGTTCAGCTTTACGGCAATGACCGCGGACATCGTCTCGGCTTATATCACGAATAACCACGTTCAAGTTGGCGAGCTGCCGAACTTGATCGTCAGCGTTCATGCTTCTCTCACCGGCCTCGGCAATCAGGTGCCAACTGTATCGCCCGAAGTTGAGAAGCCGACGCCGGCACAGGTCCGCAAGTCGGTCACGCCGGATGCGCTGATCAGCTTCGAGGACGGCAAATCCTACAAGACGCTGCGCCGTCACCTGACGCTGCGGGGCCTGACCCCCGAAGCCTACCGCGCAAAATGGGGTCTGCCAGCCGATTATCCGATGACGACGGCCAACTACTCGGCGCAGCGCTCGGCCCTGGCGCATTCGCTTGGCCTCGGCCAGAAGCGCACGAAGGCGACTTCCGAGGTCTCAGAAGCGCCTGAGGCAGCTTCTAAGACCCGCGGGCGGAAGAAGGCTGCCGAGACAGCCTGAGGACCTTCAGCGCTCCTGGTTCCTTCCAGATAGAGTCCGCCGGCACCTCCGCGCGGGTTTTTCACGCCTCTCGAACGAATGTGGAACTGATCGCATCATCCCCCGATCGCCTCGCTGGCTGAGGCAGCGCTCAGCCATTTCGCAAAGACGGGTGGGTCTGGTGCTCATATGCAGATCTGGCGAGAGATGCCTGTCTCGTTGCCATCGCCTTGTCGGCGGCATCCTGCATCTCTCGCATCTGTCGGCGCATCGCTACGGACTCGGCGATGAGCCTCTTCGATCGCTCGATCAGATCGGTATCGCCATTGAGGGGGCGGTCATTGCTCATGACACGCTGTAGGCTGACCTCGCAGCGAGATCCCCATCAAAGGTTGGTACCTCGTGCGATCGTAGGCGGTGAACTCGCCGATTGCCGGAACGAACAGCCGGCCTAGTCCTCGTCGTCTTCCTCGGGAACGATGTCGCTGAAGGGCACCGTCATGACGTGCCGGGCCTTCTCGTCCTCGACCTCGAACGAGCAGACGAACCAATCGCGCACGGCAAACGAGCGTGTTCCAGCAACCAGGTCGCGCGCAGCCTGCAACGCAAGCTGGCGTGCCGCCTCGTCATCGGCGAGTTCATCCCCTTCCGGGTCCACCGCGAGCTTGTCGAGCCCCTGACCGTAGCGAAGGTGGAGGAAGTAACGGGGCACCTCAGGCCCCCTCGATCAGGCGGGCATACTCGGCCTCCGGTGTGCCGTAGCCGCCATCCGCCATCTCCTCCAGGAGCTTGCGGTTCAGCACGGTGATGCGACTGCGCCTGGCCCGGATGCAGCCGGTGCCTTCGAGTTGCTGCATGGCCAGACTCACACCGGCCCGTCGCACACCCAGCATCATCGACAGGAACTCGTGCTTTAGCAGAAGCTCGTCACCCTCCACGCGGTCGTGGCACATCAGCAGCCAGCGGGCGAGGCGCGCCTCGATCTCCTGGCTCGCGTTGACGAAGGCTGTCTGCCGCGTCTGGATCATCTCTGTGAGGATGTAGCGCAGCATCAGTTTGCGCAGGGCCGGGCTCTCATCCACCGCCGTGCTCACGACCGCGGCGTCGATGCGCAGGCCGGCACCCGGCACCTGGATGAAGTGGTCATATGGGGCCCGGTCCGAGCCGAGGAGAACGGGGGTTGCGCCCACCAGGCCCTCCCGGCCGATGATCCCAACCTCCACCCGGCCATTCGCACCCTCAGCTGTGATCGAGGCGACGCCCGTCTCCATGAAGTGGAAGTGCTCGGTTCGGGCGTTGGGCTTGGTCAGGGTCTGCCCGGCCTGCAAATCGACAGGCTTCAAATGTGGCTGGAGCCGGGTGAAGTCCTCGACGGTCATGGCCTTCAGCAAGCGATTGTGCACGGCAGATTGTTGGACGTGAACCATGGGCTCTTGCCTCCATGTCGGAGCAAGAGCGCACCGTCTCCCAGCCGTCTGCGCTCGGATCCTCGTGCAGGCGATGGTCAGATCATGGTGTAGGAACTTGGTATTTACAATGACGCCGGCTGGTATTTCATCATTTGAAGTTATGCGCGGTACCGTACATTCGCAATGAACGATAGCGTACCGAGCGGTTTTGATCGTTTACCTGCGACCCGCTTTATGTTTCTAACTCAGGCGTCAAGCTTGCGCCCTACGGGCGACAGGTGGTTTTTCCTCCTGGAGCAGACGTGAACCTCACAGATCAACAGCCCCTCGTACTCATTGCCGAGGCCGATGCCATGATCGGCGCGGACATGAGCGATGCTCTGGAACAGGCGGGCTACCGCGTCCTGGGGCCGTTCGGAACAACCCCAGAGGCTCTCGCTGGCCTGGAGCAGGAGCGCCCTACGCTCGCGGTTGTGGACGTCAAGCTCAGGGACGGCTTCTGTACCGCCCTGGGTGACGCGCTGCGCCAACGGGGCATTCCGGTCGTGGTCCACTCCGGCTTCCAGTCCGATGAGTCCCGCGCGGTGGGCTTCCACGGTGTGCCTTGGCTCACCAAGCCGGCGTTGCCGGAGGATGTGGTGGCGCTGCTGGATGAGCTGTCCCCCTCCCGTACTGCCCCCGTCAGCATCGAAGCACTCCCATCGTTACAGTCAGCCCAGGCTGCGGAAAGCCGGGGCAACCCGCTGGTGCGCAAGCTGGAGGGCTTCGTGTCCCTGTCGGAGGCCGACAGGGCGCTATTGGAGCGGATCAGCGCCTCATCGCGGGTCGTGCCATCGCAGACCAATCTCGTTCGCGAGGGTGAGGCGCCCAAGGGCGTATTCCTGATCCTGGAAGGCATGGCCTGCCGTCACAAGGTGCGAGCGAACGGGACCCGCCAGATCATGGCCTACCTGGTCCCGGGCGACCTCTGCGACCTCGATGTGGCGTTGCTGGACACGATGGACCACTCGATCACCGCGCTGTCGACCAGCAAGGTGGTCTGCATCCCGCCGAAGGTGATCGCCAAGGTGATGGAGAACCATCGCCAGCTCGCCCGTGCGCTTCGGATGAGCACGCTCGTGGACGAGGCGACGCTGCGCGAGTGGCTAGTGAACGTCGGCTGCCGCTCGGCCCGGGAACGGGTCGCACACCTGTTCTGCGAGCTTCAGGTCCGGATGCGGGCGGTGAGCCTCGCCGACGGGGACAGCTACGACATGCCGGTCACACAGGCGGCCCTTGCCGACACCACCGGCATGTCGGTCGTGCACCTCAACCGCACGCTGCAAGAACTTCGCCGTGAGGGACTGATTGAACTTCAGCAGCGTCGAATGACGATCCTCGACCTTCCACGCCTCAGGGCGTTGGCCGAGTTCAAGCCGAACTACTTGCATCTGGGGGAGCGTGCTGCGGCATGAATTTCCGTCTTCAACCGGTGCAAGTCGCCACAGGGAGCGCCGACCAGGAGAGCCAACTCGTCTTCGTCGATGGGTTCCTGGCTGCGGTGCTCGTACAGTTGTCCGAGCAGCACGGCGAGAACTGGGGCAAGTGGTTCCTAGAAGCAGGCTTTGGCCGCGTCGATGATCATCGACCGCCGATCTTCGCCGATCTTGAAGAGGCACAGGCCTGGATCGAGGCACGCCTCACTGGCACCGGATAAGGCACCTCATAGCGGTCACCTAACTAGGGCCTATCGTCGTCTGAACGGATTGGCTTGGCTAGCGTTTTCGTTTCTCTGATGCAGGAGGGACGATGCTGAGCGACGCCCAGTGGTCTGAACTGGAGCCTTTGGTCGAGGCCTGCCGGCCCAAGGCCAAGACGCCCCCACAGGATCTCAGACGCACACTCTCAGCCATCCTCTGGCGGC
>NZ_VRUU01000171.1 GCF_008039875.1 Methylobacterium sp. WL119
GGTTCAAACCTGGGTTGATCCGCATTTCTGGTGCTGACGGGTGATTGAGAGCTGATGGGTAGAGTTGCACCGGCTCCTGGCTGTTGGTCATGCCACATGAAGCACCCGCTGCTGCAGGAGGTCGAAGCCGGCACGACCGTACATTTGCCGCTTGATCAGCTTGAGGCGGTTGACCTGACCTTCGACCGGCCCGTTGCTCCAGGGCTGCGTGATCGCCGCTCGTACGACATCGAGATTCTGGCGCAGGCCGGCAGCGAAACCGCACAATCCCGTTGCTGCTGCCGCGTCCAGCCAGGGCTCCAGCCCCGCTGGATCGTCCTGTCGCAGCGGATCGGCGAAGGCCCGCACGTGGCTGGCCGTGATCCCAACCTCCGGAGCCGCCTCACACAGTGCGTCGATGAAGGCGCGCTCGTCGTGGGCGAGCTTGGTCGGATCGCTCGCCAACAGGCGCGTAGTCCGGCGCGTCGAGGGCGTGTGCCGCAATCGAGAGCGATCCGGTGCGGTCTCTCGCCGTTGAGCGATCCAGCGTCGAACGATATCGACACCGCCACCGAAGCCCCGCGCCCGCAGTTCCCGGTGCAAGGCGGCGCCGCTGCGGAGCCCCTCCTGCCAACGGGCTTCGGCAAGGCTGCGATGCTGGTCGAGCAGACTCGGTCCCGGCGCTCGGCGATACGGAACGAACGTGCCGGCCCGCAGGTAGCTGTGCACCGTGTTGCGGGCCAGTCCGGTCCGGTGCGTGATCTGCAGGATCGGTAGACCCTCCGCATGAAGATGCAGGACATCGTCGAAGCGCCTACGGCGGTTCTCGCTCGGTTGCGAGAGAGACGGCGCGGGAGCGGGCACGGCTGGCATGCTACCGGAAGAAGACCGAAGTCCGGCCGCCTGCTGGATCTGTGTCTGGCGGCGCGCAACGACGGAACGGAGGGCTTCGGAGGCATTGACCAGAAGGTGCCAGCGGTCGGCGACCTGGATGGCAGCGGGGGCGCCGCTGCGGGCGGCCTCGGCGTAGGGGCCTGCTCGGTCCCGGCTGACGACGGCGATGCTCGGATGCGCCGAGAGCCAGTCCCTGACTGGAGCGGACGAGCGGCCCGGCAGCAGAGCCAGAACGCGACGACGTTCCAGATCGCACACGATGGTGCCGTAACGTCGCCCGCGCCGCCAAGCCCAGTCGTCGATGCCCACCAACCGCGGAGCCGGGTAGGCCCGCGGTGGGTGGCGGCGGATCAGGCGCAGGACGGTATCGCCGCTCACCGGCATGCACAGCCGCCGCGAAAGACGGGCTCCGGCCTCGCCGCCCAGCACCATGCCGATCTCGGTCTGCGCCTCGGACAGACGCTCTGTCCGGTTCGCCTTGGATCCCATCAAGCCCGGGATGCGCTCGACAAAGATCCGGCCCGGGCAATGGCTGCACCGGAAGCGGCGCACCTGAACGTGCCACGTGACGGCCCGGTCCTGCCACGGCAGGTACTGAATCGTTCGCCAGTAGCGGCTATGGACCCGGGAAGAGGCGTAGCCGCATGTGGGACAGACCGCCTGCGCAGCGGTGGTCCTGGCAAGAAGCAACAGCCCGGACGGGTCGAGGGTCAGTTCATCGATGTGCAGCCCATCGGGCACTGTCGGCAGCGACGGGTTCGAGATCGGCATCCGACGCCTCCTCGGTCTTGGTGAGGATCAACGTCCAAAAGCACGGTTCGACTCCCGCAGCACCAGAAGCGCGGATGAACCCAAACCTGACGCTTGGTCCCCACCTGTGAAGTCCGCAACGGGTGGAGGCTGTGTGAAAAGAGGACGCCAAGCTGGGGATGTCCGGCCGCTTGGGAGAGCGGCGGGCAGGCTTTTTGCCCCCCCATCCCGATCGTTGCAAGATCGCAAGGAAGCTCAAAGAAATCTGCGACGTCGATCGTTCGATCCCTGGATCTGAAATCTTCGACAGACAATCAGCAATTTATGGCAACATATATTTAATTTGATAATTTTTGTGTTAGACTTAGCCTCTAGCGGAGACCCGGGATGACACGCTTTGTCCAAGCTGCAGATTGTCACCAGGTTGCCCTGCTTCCTGATTGCCTGGACGATTACGTCACGCAAGATAATCCAGCCCGCGTCGTCGATGCGTTTGTCGACGAATTGGATCTCGCAGCACTCGGCTTTGCCGGCGTGACGCCCGCCGCCACCGGTCGACCCGGCTATCATCCCGCGACGCTATTGAAGCTCTACCTGTACGGCTACTTGAACCAGATCCCGTCCAGCCGGCGCTTGGAGCGGGAGGCTGGCCGCAATGTCGAACTGATGTGGCTGATCGGCCGCCTCGCACCCGACTTCAAGACGATCGCCGACTTCCGACGCGAGAACGGGGATGCGCTTCGCGCGACCTGTCGGCACTTCGTGATGCTCTGCCGGCAGGTCGGTCTCCTGGCCGGAGGCGTCGTGGCCGTCGACGGCAGCCGGTTCAAGGCCGTGAATACGCGCGACCGGAACTTCACCCCGGCCGCGGTCCGCAGGCGCATTGAGCAGGTCGAGACGAGTATCGTGCGCTACCTCGCGGCCCTCGATACCGCCGACCGTCAGGAGGCCGAGGTGACAGAGCTTCGAACCCCACGCCTGGAGGAGCGGCTCTCTGCACTCCGGGATCGGCTGCGCGCGTTGCAGGCGATGGAGACGCTCGTCGAGGCCGCGCCGGACCGACAGATCTCGCTGACCGACCCCGATGCACGGGCCATGGCGACGAACGGTAAGGGCACCGGGCTCGTCGGCTACAACGTTCAGGCCGCGGTGGACACGAAGCATCACCTCGTCGTCGCCCATGAAGTGACCAACGTCGGCCACGACCGAACCCAGCTCGCCAATATCGCGGGGCAAGCTCAGGCCGCCGCGGGCGAGGAAGCCATCCAGGTTCTGGCGGATCGGGGCTACTTCTCCGGTGAGGAGATCTTGGCCTGCGACCGGGCGGGGATCGCGGTCACCCTGCCAAAGCCGATGACGTCCGGCGCGAAGGCCGAGGGCCGATTCGGCAAGCAGGACTTTGTCTACCAGGCGAGCGACGACACCTATCGCTGCCCGGGGGACCAGACGCTGACCTATCGCTTCGAGAGCATCGAGAACGGGATGACCCTACGGCGGTACTGGACGTCGGCCTGTTCGAATTGCCCGATCAAGACCTCCTGCACGCCCGCCGAGCAGCGTCGCATCACGCGTTGGGAACACGAGCACGTGCTGGAAGCCGTCCAGCGCCGGCTCGACGAGAACCCGAACGCGATGCGTGACCGCCGCCAGACGGTCGAGCACGTCTTCGGCACCCTGAAAGCCTGGATGGGAGCGACCCACTTCCTGACCCGGGGGCTGAGGAACGTGGCCGGTGAGATGAGCCTGCAGGTTCTTGCCTACAACATGAAGCGGGTGATCGCGATCCTCGGTGCCGGCCCGCTCATCGCAGCCATCCGAGGCTGAAAGCCCGGTCCCTTTGGGCCTTGCGCTGTCAGGTCCGTCCAGTCCGCAAACGCGTTCTCACACAGCCTCGGTGGGAAGCGGACCCTAACTCTTCGCCCGGAAGCGGACGTTCCGCCTGTGATCCAACTCGTTCACGATGCTGTATGGATTGGTTTCACGCCAGCAGACGTTCGATGGCCACGTTGTCGGTCAATCGGACCATCCGAAGGGCGGATCGGCATGAAGCGCAGGCAAATACAACCTGCGGTTAGGCAATCGTAGACGTTGGCGTTGATTGTCTTCCATTCCACAAAGCGTCCCCGATCTCGGACAAGTGATTGTCGATTGGGGGGCTGTTTAACTGATTTTAACCAATTAATGATCAATTAGATTCGATTTTATCAATTGATAGGCCGAGCCGTGTTCGCACTGAGCAATAACGACGCTAAAGCGACTCTGGATGCGGTCGGCTTGTCGCAAGCGATCATCGAGTTCCGGCTGGACGGGATCATCCTGACCGCCAACCCCAACTTTCTCGACGCCATGGGCTACAGCTTGGCCGAGATCCAGGGCCAGAATCACAGCTTGTTCGTTGAGGCGTCCGACAGAGACAGCGCCGAATACCGCGCATTTTGGGATGCTCTGCGCTGCGGGACCTACAGGGCCGCCGAGTTCAAGCGCATCACCAAGGGCGGGCGTCAGGTCTGGATCCAGGCGAGCTACAACCCCGTTCGAGACCGGTCCGGTCGTGTTTTCAAAATCGTCAAGATCGCCACTGACATCACCGGACAGAAGCTTCGCGCGCTGGACAGCGATGGTCAGATCGCTGCCCTACACCGCTCGCAGGCAGTCATCGCCTTCGACCCAACCGGCACGGTCCTCGACGCCAATCAGAACTTCCTCGATGCCGTCGGCTACCGGCTTGAGGAGATTCAAGGCCGTCATCACAGCCTGTTCGTGGATGACGTCGAGCGGTCGGGCATGGTCTATCGCGGCTTCTGGGACCGGTTGAAAGGCGGCGAGTTTGCCGCTGGCGAGTTTCGCCGCATCGCCAAGGGCGGCCGTGAAGTCTGGATCCGGGCGACCTACAACCCGATCACCGACTCGAACGGGACGGTGCTGAAGGTCGTCAAGTTCGCTACCGACATCACCGAACAAGTGCAGCACCGGCAGCGCAGGGTCGAGGCGCAACGCGCAATCGGTGCGGATCTCGACGCGATTGGCTCCGCGGTTGAGGCCGTGACGCGGCAGACGGCCGATGCCGTCGGAACAATCGGACAGGTCTCAAGCGACGTCCAAGCCATGGCTTCGGGTTCGGAGGAGTTGTCGGCCTCCGTTTCCGAGATCAGTCAACAGGTAAGCTACGCCGCGCGAATGGCCGGTGAGGCGGTCGAGCAGGCGCGCCACACTGCTGGTATCGTTGAGGGCCTGAGCGAGCAGGCGGCCCAGATCGGCGACGTAATCACGATGATCCAGGGCATCGCCTCGCAAACTAATCTTCTAGCGCTCAACGCCACGATCGAGGCGGCGCGGGCTGGCGTGTCCGGTAAGGGCTTCGCAGTCGTGGCTGCCGAGGTGAAGGCTCTGGCCGCACAGACCGCCAAGGCGACCAATGAGATCCGGGTGAAAATCGCCGCTACCCAGGCGGCCACGTGCGAGGCTGTGAGTGCAATCGGTTCGATCCAGAGCACGATCCGAGCACTGAACGAGGTGTCTGCAGCGATTGCTGCGGCGGTTGAGGAGCAGTCGGCCGTCACCCGTGAGATGTCGGGCAGCATGCATACGGCAGCTCAGGGGGTGACGTCGATCGCTAGCGGCATGGATGCGATTGCCCGTGCGAGCGAGCAGGTCGACACTGCGACGCGCCAAGTGCGCGAAGCTGCGAGAGCGGTAGGTTGAGGTGATGGACGGCGATCCGTCGCGCTCCTCGCATCCCCACG
>NZ_VRUU01000172.1 GCF_008039875.1 Methylobacterium sp. WL119
GGGGAGGGTTTGGGGTGACGCTTGTAGGTTGACATGAAGTGTTCCTTTTGCAGCTTTAGCAGTTTATGACGTTGATCTTCGTGAGCACGGGTGATTTCTAGCTGGAATTCGTCAATCACGGCGGCTTATGGTGAACTTTCGTGAGTACACAGCTCATGACATCAAGCTCACAAGCTGACCATTGAGGCGCTTGCATCCCACGAGGATCACACGCTCGCCCAGGCTGAGCCCGCAGAGCCAGCGGTCGAACGTGCGCTGATCGCAGCCATCAAGCGGGAGGTGGTTGCGCGCCTGGCGCCCGTTCTTGCCGAGGTAGGCGATGCGCTGCTCGGCGTACCGCTTCAGCGCATAGGCCTGCTGCCGCGCCGTGTTACTCACGTCCTCGACAACGAGGGGCTTGGCGTAGGGCGGCAGCGGGTAGCGATCACCGACACCGAGCGCCGCGTGGAGCTCGTCCCGCGTCGCGCCCGTTACGATGAGGTGGACCTGCCCAGCCCAGGTTTTCACACCCGCCAAATCCCGGTTGAGGCTGACCTCGAAGGCGCCCACCGCCATGGGGCGCTTGCCCGTGCTGGCCGTGAGACGCATGAAGCCGCGCTTGACGTGCTGCTTCACCGCCGGGATCGAGATCGCCCCCGGGCCCGCTGCGTAGGGCGCTTCCCAGCGCGGATGGACGAGGGTCGGAGCGAGCAGCTGGCCGGGCTGGGCACGCAGCAGTGAGTCGGCTTGCGGGATCAAGTTAGCGCGTAGGCCGCGCTGACCATGGTGGCAGCCGTCACGGCAGCGGCGCAGGCCGCACGCTTCGGGGGTGCACTGGCCGAGGCGGCGGATTAGACCGGGCGGGACTTCGGTGCGGCCTAGCGCGCGCACCATGGCGTGCTGCCGCCGAGCCACGTCGGCGGCATTTTCGAAGTTGTCGAGCCCGAGCGCGGCCAGCTGCGCACGGGCGGCATCCGGCGGATCGGTCGAGAGCACGGGGGGCATGGATGGCCTCGCTGTTTGTGGCGGGGCTATCCATTTACTGGGTCCATTGCGGGCTAATAGGCGCATTGCGCCAATCTCCGCCGCGATTACCCGTGCGGATTTATATGCCCGTCGTCACTGCGCTTTTCGGCAATTGGAGCGGAGCTCACCCGCCCTGCATGGGCTATGTGTCTAGGTTGTCGTCGGCATCTCACCGTGCTCACGGCCTCGCCGAACTCGCAAACAGCGCCGCAACCTGCATGAACAAGTCGGCACGGTGCTGAACAAACTGCTCTTTCTGCGTCTTCGCGGGGCGGCCCGCCTTCGCTTTACGCGGCGCCCACACGAGCTTCTTGAATCGCCGTTCGCTTACCTCCCGGCCATGCTGCTGCGCCGCGTCGGCCACCAGCCGCAACGCTTCATCGCGCGTGATGCCATAGTCGTGCGCGCGTTCGTGCGCGCCGATGAGCTCGCCCGCCCGGCGCAGCATGGCCTCGCTCGTATTCTTCGCCCCCGCCTTCCGGTGCGCCTCAATCCAGCGGTCAAAGGCGCTCTGTTCGATCACCACGTCGGCAAGTTGATCCGGCACCCCAGGCTCGCGGATCACCGTACGGCCGGTATAGAAGATCGGTCGAGCTTGCTTAAGCCAGACCCCCGGAGCGAGCATCGGGCTGCGGACGCCGGTGACGTGATGCACGGCGTGCGCGGCGAGCCGACCGGCCTCAAAGGCCTCGCGCAGCGTCGTACGCACCGTCTTATACAAGCGCGTACAGGCCCTCCGTTCGAGTTGCGTGAGCGCGAGTTCGGTCGTGATGCGTCGCAGCCGGGCTCGCCTGCCCATCAATCGCAGCTCATGGCGGACGTACCGCCGCTCCTTGCGGGCCCAGCGGAACGGCATGTCCGACCAGCCATGGAGCCGGCCCCATAGGTCTGGGTGGTCGTGCCGGCCGAGCGCGTTCAAGGCGTCCTCCAGCCGCAACCAGCCGTAATGCGCAACGGTCGGACTACCGGAGAGGCGCAACGGCATGACGTTACCGTGAGTGTCGGTTCCCGTCGGGCTTCCCGCTACGTCCTCGACCTGCACGATGCTTCCTCTAACCGCGGGCCCATCAAGACGGAACGAAGCCTGTGGGACAAGGGGGGCGGTCACCCGGGGCGGCGAGCCTGGCGGGATTCGCCGCCGGCATCAGGACGGGACCAGCCTACCGCAGTCGGATCCAGAGCTTCCACCGAAACTCCTCATCGCAGGGCATCCCGATGTTTGCTGCGCATCGCCGAATGGTGACCGCGTAACCGTCGAAGCCTAAGTCGTAGCGGATCAAATCCTCGATCTTGGCCAAGTTCTTCTCGTCCCAGCACAGCCAACGACGGCTCTCCGTCACCAAGCCAAACTCCACAGTCAGCTGATTCGCGTCGTGCTGGAGCATCAAGGTATCGCTCAGATCCAGCCGTCGGTTGGTGAAGCTCCCGAGGGCGGCGCCACGCCGGTAAAATGACAGCGTACACTTCGGCGGCCAAAAGTACTTGTCCTGCACCGCCATTGCCTGCCGCTGCTTTCTCGATCTCGCGAACCAATCAGCACTACGACTGGAAGCGAATGACAAGGGCAGCGAGAGGCGGGTGGTCACGCATTGGGCTGAAGCAGCGACCCGCGATGCCGGCAAACCGCAAAATGATTAGCGGCACCTTCGACGAAAGTGCAGTCTTCCCTCCCTACGACTGGCCTGAAGCCGGGATTGCTAAGTCTATAACCTCGCGCAGCCGGTCTTGTTCGTGTGCCGATGCCAACCCGTCTGACCCAGCAGCATAATCGATACGCTGAAACGGGAGGTGCGGCTTTTTTCGACGCTCGCTAGCTGGCACCTGATTTATGGTCGTTCGGACAAATTCGTTCGAGCGACAGTTGTCATGGCCGCATGACGCAACATGATCAAGGAGCGAACGTGAACATATTTCACCAGAAGCTTGATACGAACAAGCACCGCGCGACGATAACCAGCGACGGACCGATCCTCGTAACCTATCACGATCTCATCGAGATGGTGGACGATATCCGCATGACGCCAGACAGCATCGCTTTCTGCCTGCGCCACGACGATTGCCCGACGCCGATCAACCACGATGACAGCATCGACGGGGCACCCGAGGACGGCATCTGGGTTTACGACCGCCTGATCGCCTTCTTCGACTGGATGGCGAACCGGTCCGCGTACGCCCTGTTGCTGACGGGTGAGAAAGCCGGAACTCTCGGCAAATAACCCATCGAGCACATCCTGGGGGGCTGGGTTAGCGCCCAGTCTTCTGCAATTCAGCTTCGCTTGTTAAGGCCCTTCCGCTTGGTGAGGTCCCGGGCGGCAACGCCGGCGACTGCTGCAACCCCGAGGATCGGCCATAGCGATAGTCCGTGAGTCTCGTCCATGACGTGTTTCCAATCCTGATTGTCGATGATGGGTGGTTCGGTCCGCCTCAGTCGCGACGTTGCTGACCGAGGCCGACGTCCCGAGGCCGGTGCCGCTGCGACCTGAGCGTAAGCAGGCGCCGTGGCGGCACGGTCACGAGCCCGACCCGCCTCAGTCGGCGAGGCCCCTGAGATCTACGAGGATCAGCCGGAGCTCGCGCCACGGCGATGTCGTCTCTGCATGGGAGCCGGGTTCGCGCGTGCTGAGCAGGACACCGAGCTTCAGCACCACCGCGTCGAGGGTCCTGGCGGGGGTCGTGAGCAGCACGTCCGCCAGGTCGAGCACGGCGGCATCGAGGGCCGCCTCTTGCCCCTGGGCGGCGGTTAGGCCGGTCCTTTGGGCGGCCTCGGCCCATCGCCGCTGCCGACGCTGGAGAACCCGCTGTAGGCGCCGCCGATGGCGACTTGATGAGATGACGTGGGCGATGGTCCCGGCGTCGCCGGCATAGCGATGCGACCCATCCCAATCGGGCGGCAACGGCACCCGCGGGTAGTCCATCTGTCCGAGGAGTGTCGCCTCGATGCAGTCGCAGTACGCCAGCGCGGCCTCGTGCCGATCGAGCAGCGCCTGAAACTCCGCAAACAAGCGCGGTATCAGGTCGATGACCGGTCCAGAGGTGCCCGGATGGGGCGACGGCCGCCCAGAACCCGCTACCTCCTTCCCGATCGCCGGCAGGCTCCCGAGGAGCGCGAGCAGGCGTCGGCGGGTCGGTGATCCCTGCGCCGATGGCTGGGCGGCGCCGGGTGGGGCGTCCTCGTGCCAGTCCACCTCAATACTCCTCGGCGAGCATGACGGTGAGCACGCGGGCGGTGACACTCGCATCGGCCGGGTCCGGCGAGGCACGGGCGCGGCTGCGGTCGAAACAGTCGATCTTCCAAAACACACGCTCCCCGGCGGCTTCCACCGCGCCGAAATCCCGCTCGCCATAGGGATCATTGTCGGGCTCGAAGCGGTCGAAGGCGGCGATGGCGTCGAGGATGATCTGCTGCCGCTCACGGCCGAGCGCGACGACGCCGGCGGTGAGGACGAGGGTTCCGCCGGACAGCGAGCGGCGCAGGATGTCGTTGAGCGCAGCAACGCGCCCGACGTCGAGGAGGTCGGTCATGCATAGCCTCGGAGGATGAGAAGGGGGTCTGGCGCGGCGGACGCGCAGGGTCGCCGCAGGGTCGCCCGGGCCGGCGATGACTGGCCCAGGCGCAGGACACTGCCGCCGGGGGCTATTCCTTGCCGGGGGGCATCAGGGCGAGCTCGCCGGGCTGCCGAAGGAAGGTCCCTTGGTCGTAGTCACGCCAGCGACACGAAAAGACCCGGCCGTTCATGCCGATGATTTCGGCTTCCCACCAACCTTCCTCGGGACCTTCATGGGCGAGGACGACACTGCCGAGGCCGATCTCGTCGCGATCGCGCGGGATCAGGCTGCCAACGAAATTGTGGTCGCCGAACTTCGGTTTGGCTGGGCCGTCCGCCGCATCCGTCGCCTGGACCGGCGCGACCGTGATCGCGGCAGCTCGATCGCGCTCGCAAGGTGCGGGGGGCTGCGGTGATGGGGTATCGCCGATGACGGTCTCAGCTGCCGCCGCATCGGTCGGCTCGCTTCGCTGTTCAGGGCACTCGGTGATGCTGAGACCGGCACTCTCGCCGGCCAGCGCGACGAGGCGGCCGTAGAGATCGCGACGAGCGCCCGGCACGTGGGCCTTGCCGCTCGGCAGGATCCGGCCGTGGGCAAGCTGCAGCGCGAGCGCCCGCCGACCATCGTCGGCGATCGGCAGCACGCGCAACTTCATCGTCGCCGCTAGGGCGGTGGCCGCCTCGGCCTGATTGCCGTCGAACCAGGCGGCGCAGGGTTTGCCGCTTCGATTGCGCCCAAACAGCACCACGGTCGGGGGTTGAGGGGTCAGCGGACTCTCGACGACAGGGATGG
>NZ_VRUU01000173.1 GCF_008039875.1 Methylobacterium sp. WL119
CCCCTGCTCCGCAGGGTACCCTCCCCCCTTGGCGGGGGAGGGTACCCTGCGGAGCAGGGGGGGAGAGGGGCGCGACGGTGTCGGATACGGCGCTCCCCTCTCCCGACCCTCGCTGACGCGAGGCCCACCCTCCCCTGCAGAGGGGGGAGGGGAAGACGCGGATGGACTTGAATCCGTTGCGTGAATCGTCCGCTCGCGCTGCAGCAGGACGGGCCGGCCGATGCGGGTGACGCCGGCCTCCGTCCGCACGGCTGCCGACCAGGCGCGTGCGGTCCACTCGGCGTCGACCGGATCGAAGCTGCCCAGCATGCCGAGCGCGGCACGCCGCCAGAGAACTTCGCCGCCGGTGAAGACGGCGTCCGGCGCGGCGTCATCCCCCGCCGACGAGGGCAGGTCGAGGCCGGTCACCGCGTCGTCGAACAGCACCCGAAGCCCCGCCACCGCATCCGCCCCCGAGAGGACCGCGTCGAGAACGAGGGCGGCGAGCGCGCCGGGCGCCAGGAGATCGCCCGCCCGCAGGACCAGGACGAAGTCGACCCCGTCGTCGGCGATAATCGCGGCGGGCGACGTCAATCCCGGCGGCACGACGTCGTGCCGGCATTCCGGGTAGTCCTGCCGGGCGACCGAGGCGATGCTGTCGGCCAGACGCGGCGCGTCGCCGGAGGCGACGGTGAGCACGCGCAGCCGCGGCCACGGGCGTCCGTCCGGCAAGGCGTCCGGGCGCGCGAGCGCGATGGCGGATCGGCCATAGGGCCAATCCGCGACGCCGTGGGCGGTTTCGAGATCCGGGTCGTAGGGAACGTCGGTCACGACGGGGGCGGGCGGCTCTGCGCGACGCATCGCGGGGCCGCGATGATGCCGGAGGATTGGTTTCGATCACCTTCCGGCCCTGGGATCAGCCGGCGACGCGAATTCCCGCCGCGCCCGCCTCCGCCCGCCCGACGATCGCCGCCGCCGGATGCCCGGCGGCGCGGATGCGGGCGAGGATCGCGTCTGCGCGCTCGGGGGCGCAGGCGACGAGCAGGCCGCCCGAGGTCTGCGGATCGGTAAGCAGGTGCCGCGCCCATTCGGGGAAGCCGTCCTCCAGCGCGACCTCGCCGCCGAACGCGGTCCAGTTGCGGTGGGAGGCGCCGGTGACGAAGCCGTCCCGGGCGAGCGTTTCGGCCGAGGGCAGCAGCGGCACGGACGGCCAGTCGATCACGAGGCGGCAGCCGGCGCCGCGCGCGAACTCGAGGCCGTGCCCGAGCAGGCCGAAGCCGGTGACGTCGGTGATGGCGTGCACGTCCGGGTCGGCGGCCAGCTCGGTGCCGACCTTGTTCAGCAGCGTCGTCGTCGCGACGAACGCGGCGTAGCCGCCCTCCGGCAGGGCGTCGCGCTTGATCGCGGCGGAATAGACGCCGACGCCGAGGGGTTTGGTCAGGATCAGCGCGTCGCCGACCCGCGCGTCGGCGTTGCGGCGCACGTCCTCGCGGCGGCAGGTGCCGATCACCGCCAGGCCGTAGATCGGCTCCGGCGTGTCGATCGAGTGCCCGCCGGCGATCGGGATGCCGGCCTCGGCGCAGGTCGCCGCGCCGCCCTTCAGGATCTCGGCGACGATCTGGGGCGCGATCTTGCCGACCGGCATCCCGAGGATGGCCAGCGCCATGATCGGGCGGCCGCCCATGGCGTAGACGTCGGAGATCGCGTTGGTAGCGGCGATCCGGCCGAAATCGCGCGGGTCGTCGACCATCGGCGTGAAGAAGTCGGTGGTGGCGATGACGCAGGTGCCGTCGTCGAGCGCCCAGACCGCGGCGTCGTCGGCGGTCTCGTTGCCGACGAGCAGGCGCTCGAACGGGCCGGCGATCGGCTGGTCGGCGAGCAGCGACCGCAGGATCGCCGGGTC
This sequence comes from Methylobacterium sp. WL119, assembly GCF_008039875.1. Taxonomy (GTDB): domain Bacteria; phylum Pseudomonadota; class Alphaproteobacteria; order Rhizobiales; family Beijerinckiaceae; genus Methylobacterium. The sequence continues at coordinate 1,883 of NZ_VRUU01000173.1, forward strand.
GAGCTTGCAGCCACAGCCGCCGCCGTGGGCGAGGCTGGTGAGGCGGACGGGGGTCGCATCCATGAGGGCACCGCGAGTTCGAACGGACCGGGGTCGCTGATCGGTGCCGATACCATGGATCGCGGGTTCGGCGCGCCTCGGCCCGCGCGCCGCACGCCGGGAAGGATGGGACAATCGCGGGCGGGCGCCCATATTCCGGTCGTTCAACCCGGAGACGGCCCGATGCCCGATACGCCTGCCCGCAGCTTCGTCCCCCTGTCGATCGCGGTGCTGACCGTCTCGGACACGCGCCGGCCGGAGGACGACCGCTCCGGCGACACCCTGGTGCAGCGGCTGACCGAGGCCGGCCACAGGCTCGCGGCGCGCGCGATCGTGCCGGACGAGGCGACGGCGATCCGCGGGACGGTCGAGGGCTGGACGCGCGATCCCGGAATCGACGTGGTGATCACCACCGGCGGCACCGGCTTCACCGGCCGCGACGTCACGCCCGAGGCGTTGGAGCCGCTGTTCGAGAAGCGGATGGACGGCTTCTCGGCGGTGTTCCACCGCATCTCCTACGACAAGATCGGTACCTCGACGCTGCAGTCGCGGGCGACGGCCGGGGTCGCCAACGCCACCTACGTCTTCGTGCTGCCGGGCTCGCCGGGCGCCTGCCGCGACGCCTGGGACGGGATCCTGGTCAGCCAGCTCGACTACCGGCACCGCCCCTGCAACTTCGTCGAGATCATGCCGCGCCTGGACGAGCACCTGCGGCGGGGCGCCTCGCTCACGGCCTGAGGATCACATCCGGTCGATCCGCGCGATCAGGCGCCGCGGCACCAGCCGCGGGGCGAAGGTTCCGATCTCGGTGAGGCGATCGCGGCGGACGAGGTCGCCGGGCCGCGCCGCACCCGCGCCGAGCAGCGCCTCGGCCCGAATGGCCAGCCGCGTCGCCAGCCCGGCATGCGGGCGGGACAATCGCCCCAGGGCGTCGGCCGGCGCTGTGCCGACGAACCGGTCGAGGGTGCGGATCCAGCCGTCGCCGGGCACGTCGCCCGCCTCCAGGCACAGCACCCAGTCGCGGCGCGCGACCGCCGCGCCGGCGAACCACCGGTCCGATCCGCGCGGCGGCACCACCAGGGTCGCGCCGGTCGCGTCGGCGATCGTGTCGACCGCCTCGCCCATCGCGGCGGCGACGATCACGGCGTCACCCACGAGCCCGGCGGCCACGCCTCCGACGAGGGCGCCCAGGGTGTCGGCCAGACGGTCGATCGCATCGGCATCGCCGGGCTCGGCGACATGAACCAGGGCGGAGATCATGGCCGCGCATACCGTATTTTCGCCGGGCGCGGGCAGGCCGGCTCGACGCGGCGGCCCAGCGTTGCACCACAGCCACAAAGCCCGAGAAACTGCCTAAAATCGAGGCGTATCCGACCGGCCTCGTTCCTGTTATGTTCCATGTGAAACACGCTTCCGCCGGGGTGCTGCCAGTCCGATGTCCACACCCCGTCCTCCGCTCGGCGCCGAATCCACGCCGCGACGCCGGCTCGCCGCGACGTCGGAAACGCTGCGCGGCCGGGGCGCCACCGCCAACCCGGGCGGGCGCTTCGAGGCGATCCGCCGCGAGGCCGCCGACGACGGCTGGCCGGCGGACGAGCCCGCACCGGCCAGACGCACAGAGGTGACGCTGGAGCGGGCGAGCGGGATCATCTCCCGCAACACCTCGCCCGACATCTCGTTCGACCGCTCGATCAACCCCTATCGCGGCTGCGAGCACGGCTGCGTCTACTGCTTCGCCCGGCCGAACCACGCCTATGCCGGCCTGTCGCCCGGGCTCGACTTCGAGACGAAGCTCTTCGCCAAGCCGGACGCCGCGCGCCTGCTCGAGCGGGAGCTGTCGGCGCCGGGCTACGCGCCGCGGACCATCGCTCTCGAAACGGCGACCGACCCGTATCAGCCGATTGAGCGCGAGCACCGCATCACCCGGGAGATCCTCGAGGTGCTGGCCCGCCTGCGCCATCCCGTCGGCATCGTGACGAAGTCGAACCTCGTCACCCGCGACATCGACATCCTGGCCGGGATGGCGGAGCGGAACCTCGTGAAGGTGGTGATGTCGGTGACGACCCTCGATCCGGTGCTCGCCCGGAAGATGGAGCCGCGCGCGCCGCATCCGCGCAAGCGCCTGGAGGCGATCCGGGCGCTCAGCCGAGCCGGCGTGCCGGTGATGGTGATCGTCGCGCCGATCATCCCCTCGCTCAACGACCACGAGATCGAGGCGATCATGACGGAGGCCCGCGCCTGCGGCGCGCGGGAGGCGAACCTCGTGCTGCTGCGCCTGCCGCACGAGCTGAAGGACCTCGTCGCCGACTGGTTCGCCGAGCACTATCCCGGGCGGCAGCGCCACGTGTTCTCCCTGGTCGAGCAGGCCCGCGGCGGCCGCGAATACGACGCCACGTTCGGCAAGCGGATGACCGGGGAGGGCGCCTACGCCGGCCTAATCGCGACGCGGATGCGGCTGGCCAAGGCGCGCCTCGGCTATGCGCAAACCCGCATCACCCTCGACGCCTCGGCCTTCGCCAAGCCCAGCGAGCAGTTCTCGCTGCTGTGACGGAGGCGAAGGCGGCGATCGAGCAATGCTCCGCGGCGGCAGGACGGCTGAATCGTTTTGGCATCGACGGACGACCTCAGGCATCTCGCAAACGATTGCGACCTAATCGGCGCCCGTGGTGTTCGCTCCGCCATCGCCGTACGCCCGCGTGAAACTCAGCCGGTGATGCGGGGTGCGGCCGTGGGTCCTGAGGCCGGCGAGGTGCACCGGGGCGCCGTAGCCGACGTTGCGATCCCAACCGTAATGCGGGTGGCGCCGGGCCAGCACCCGCATCAGCGCATCGCGAAACGTCTTGGCGACGATCGAGGCGGCGGCGATCTGCGGCACCGCGCGGTCGCCGCCGACGACCGCACGGCAGGGCTGCGGCAGGCGGGGAACCGCGTCCCGCCCGTCGACCAGCACCGGCGCATCGAGGGCGAGCCGCAGCACCGCCCGGCGCATCGCGTCGAGGGTGGCGACGCGGACGTTGACCCGGTCGATCAATGCCCGGGATCCCGCCGCGACCGCGACGCGGCCCTGCGCGCGGATCAGCGGCGTTAGGATCTCGCGCAGCGGTTCCTTGACCCGCTTGCTGTCGTCGAGGCGGGCGAGCAGGTCCGGCGGGATCGCGGTCGGGTCGAACCACACCGCCGCGACGACCACCGGGCCGCACAGGGCGCCGCGCCCGACCTCGTCGCAGCCGATGACGGCGGGGTAGTCGGCGGCGCAGGCGGGATCGAAGGGGGGCACGGGGCG
>NZ_VRUU01000174.1 GCF_008039875.1 Methylobacterium sp. WL119
ACCTCGAAGGCCGCGCCGTCGCGGCGCTCGCCGCCGGGCGCGACGACCTCGCGGCGGAGGCGGCGGACGCGATCGCCGAGCTCGAGGCCGAGCGCCGGGCGATCGACGAGGCCCGCACGCGGTTCGCCGCCGAGGTCGCCCGCATCCGCGCCACCGTCGCCGACGCCACCCGCCGGCAGGCGGAGCTGGAACGCGGCCGGCGGGTCGCCGGCGCGACGGAAGCCGTGCGGCGGCTCTCGGCCCAGACCGGCCGCGGCGACACGGCCACCCTGCGCGAGGCCGAGGCGACCCTGGCGCGCCTGCGCGCGCTCCAGGCCGAGGCGACCGACACCGAGGCGGCGCTTGCCGAGGCCGACGGCGCCGACATCGCCGAGCGCCTGGCGCGCGAGGGCTTCGGCCCGCGCACCCGCCCGACCGGCGGCGACGTGCTGGAGGGCCTGCGCCGCAAGGCCGGGCTCGCCCCGGCCGCCTGACCCACCGAGCATCCCATCCCTTTCCCGTCCCACATCAGGAGCGTGTCATGAACAACGAGACCACCCAGCATTCCGGCGCCTGGGTCACCTTCACCTACGCCGCCTTCCTCGGCTCGGCCGCGATGGTGGCCTGCGGGATCCTGTTCCTGCCGGTGGACATCTGGATCAAGGGCTACCTCGCCATGGGCGTGGTGATGCTGGTCCAATCCTGCATCACCGCGACCAAGACGGTGCGCGACGTGCATGAGGGCCGCCGCATGGTGAACCGCATCGAGGACGCCAAGACCGAGCGCCTGCTGATGTCGGTCGGCAAGGACTGATCCGGGCAGGGTCCGATCCGGGCAAGGACCGATCCGGGCAAAAATTGACCCGAGACAGGACCGACGCCCCCTCGCGAGGCCCTGCCGAAATCCCGGCCGGGCCTCGCCGGACCCGAATTTCCCCGTCCCTTCGCCAGCCGAGACGATCCGATGCCCGAATTCCCGGCGCTCGCCCCCGCTTCGCGCGGGCGCATCCCGATGCCCGTCAAGCTCGCCTACACCGCCTTCGTCGCGGTCCTGGTCCCGACCTACCTGTCCGCTTACGGCCCGACGAACTTCCTGTACTTCTGCGACCAGTCGCTGCTGCTGACCCTGGTCGGGATCTGGCTGGAGAGCCCGCTGCTCGTCGCGATGTGCGCGGTCGGCCTCGTCGCGCCGCAACTGCTGTGGGTGCTCGACTTCCTCGGCACCGCCCTCGGCTGCCCGATCACCGGGATGACCGCCTACATGTTCGATCGGAGCACCGCGCCGTTCCTGCGCGGCCTGTCGGGCTTCCACGGCTGGCTGCCGTTCCTGCTGATCTACCTGGTCGGCCGCCTCGGCTACGATTGCCGCGCCCTGCCGACCTGGACCGCGCTCGCGATCGTCACCCTGCTGGCGTGCTTCTTCCTGATGCCGCCGCCGACGCCGGAGCCGGGCCTGACCCCGGTCAACATCAACTACGTCTGGGGCATGAGCGACCGGGCGGCGCAGACCTGGGTTCCGGCCTGGGCCTGGCTCGCGGGCCTGATCGTCGGCCTGCCGACCCTGCTGTTCCTCCCGACCCACCTCGCCCTGCGCCGCTGGGCGCCGGCGCGATCGCGACCCGCTGCGGGATGACGGAACGCGCGGAGCCTCTTCCCTCCCCCGCAGAGGGGGGAGGGACGGTGGGGGGCCTGTCTTCGTTCGAGGCCCGGGAACGAGGTCGGCGTCCGCTCGGTCGAAGGCGGGGCCTTCGTCCAGAGCGATCCCGTCAGGCGCCGTCGCCGCCCGGCACCAGCGTGATCACCGTCTCCGTCGCGGCGTCGACCGCCGCGCGGGAGTACAGCAGCGGACGGTAGGCGCGCCGGGCCCAGGGCTCGGCATGGTCGGCGTAGTGCGGGCTCGCCGGGTGGCCGGATTGGCCCGGGGCGTTGACGAAGACGCCGGCATCCCAGTCGCCGACGTCGAGCACCATCCGGAACGAGGCGCCGTGCGTCATCCGGAACGTCGCGGGGTCGTACTCGGCGTGCATCACGCAGGGCCCCGCCCCCGGCATCGGCAGGGGGCCGACATCGTGGCCGGTGAAGCCGCGCGGGCCGAGCGGGTGCGCGAACAGCGCGTGGTGCAGGCGGCCCCAGGCCCAGGCCGCGGGATCGGGGCCGAGGCGGGCCGCGCAGTCCCGCCAGGCCGCCGCCAGGGTGCGTTCGACCAGCGCGTCGCGGGCGGCGCGGTCGAGCGGCGGGCGCGGCGTCTCCAGGCGGTCGAGCAGGGCCTGCAGGTCGCCCGGCGGCAGCAGGCGCCGGGTCTCTAAATCGGGCACGAGGGCGTGCAGCAGGGCCGGGCGCAGGTGGTGCACCCAGAACACTTCCACCAGCGCGGCCGAGGCCGAGCCCTCGTGCAGGTGCCCGTCGAAGGTCTCGAGCAGGGCGATCGCCCGGCGGGCCTCCGCGTCGGCGGGCGCGGCCAGCGTCGCGGCGAGGTGCGCCAGCCGCAGCGCCGGCTCGGAGACGTCGTCGCCCTGGAGCCGCTGCGAGTCGGCCGGCGCGTGCTGCGGCTGGTGCGCCAGCACCGTGCGGATGCGCCGGGCGCGCCACGGCTCGTGCCACTCGAAGCCGAGCTTCCGCGCCTCAGCCGGGTACTCCTCCGGCAGGTTCATCTCGTTGGCCGAGTAGACGAAGCCGGCGCCCGGATCGATCCGGCTCGGCAGGTCTCCCCCGTCGTGGAACCCGGCCCAGGCGTATCGGCCGTCGCCCGGCACCGGCAGCAGGCCGTCCCAGTTCGGGCGGATCGGCGCCTTGCCCGCCGTGAACCACGCGACCCGCCCGGTCACGTCGGCGTAGACCTGGTTGACGGAGGGCGCCGACCAGTGCCGCAGCGCCGCGCCGAAGGCCTCCGGCGTCGCGGCGTCGAGATAGGCCAGGCTGCCGAGATAGGCGCCGGCGCCGGGCTCGGACCACACCGTGCGGACGGCGAAGGCCTTGGCGGTGGCGCGGTCCTCGCAGATCACCGGGCCGTGGCGGGTGAAGCCGAGCGTGACCGGCTCGTCGGCCTCGCCGCGGACGGGGATGCGCTCGTGCACCCGCTCGATCGGCGCCCAGCCGCCGTCGAACCGGAACCGGTCCGGGTCGCCGGGGTCGACGTCGAGGACGAACAGGTCCTCCTGGTCGAAGGGGGCGATGGTCAGGCCGAAGGCGGCCTTGCCGTTGTGGCCGATGCTGATGCCGGGGAGCGCCGGCTCGCCGGCGCCGATCACGTCGAGCCCGGGCGCGGTGAGGTGGACGACGTAGCGCAGCGCCGGCAGGGCGTAGGCGCGGTGCGGGTCGCTCGCCAGGATCGGCCGCCCGGTGGCGCTGCGCGACGGCGCGACCGCCCAGGCGTTCGAGCCGTCGCCGGCCGGCTCGGGGTTTTCGGCGATCGTCTCGCGCCCGACGTTCCCGTGCGCGTCGACCCGGGTCCAGGCCCAGGCCGCGTCGCGGGTGGCGGCGAGCCGCGCCGGATCGAACCCGACCGGCGCGGTGGCGAGGCGGACCACGTCGAGCAGGTCGTCCGGCCAGTGCGCCGGCTCGAGATCGCCGAGCGGCATCGTCGCGTGCGGCGGGCTCAGGCCCTTGCGCAGGGCGTCGGTCTCGGCGTCGGCGCGCGCCAGCACTTGCGCGCGGGCGACCTCGGAGGCCACGTTGCGCACCAGCGCATGGCTGCGGATGCGGACCACGTCCTCGGGCGCCCACGCCGCCGGGCGCGTCCCGAGGGCGGCGAATTCCGGCGGCAGCAGGTCGGGACGCTCGAGGGTCAGGGCGACGTAGACGTTCAGCCCGGCGACGAAGGCCTCGACGATGTTCCGAGTGCGCGGATGCCCGTAGGCCGCCCACTCGGCCTCCATGTCGCCACGGTACAGGAACAGCCGCGCCGCCCGGTCCTGCGCGAGGTAGCCCGGCCCGAAATCGGCGGCGAGCAGCCCGAGGCCGCGCTTGCGCCACAGGTCGAGCTGCCACAGCCGGTCGCGGGCGGCGTTGAACCCCTGCACGCGAAAGACGTCGTCCTGCGACGCGGCGCGGAGATGCGGCACGCCGTGGCGGTCGACGCGGATCTCGGCGGGCGCGGACAGGCCCGGGAGGGTGAAGGTGGTCACGCCCGCGTCCCCTGCCCTGATGCCGCAAGCCGGGACGTCGACGGCAAGGCATCACGCCGAGATCCGCGCGCATCCCCTCGCCCCGCCTGCGGGGAGAGGGCCGCGACGACCTCGTCGTCGTCGCGGCGAGGCGGCAGCCGACGGTGAGGGGGTCTCGACGAAGGAGCCTCGTCCGTCCGCGCCCCCTCACCGCCGCTTCGGCTTCGCCGCCGCTTCCCACAGGCACGACGAGGTGCCTGCGGGCCTCTCCCCGCGTGCGGGGAGAGGGGAAGGGAGGGCCTTTCGGGCATCGGCACGCCGGCTGAAGGAGACGAAACGGACGCGGCGGCTGTCTGTCCGGTCCTCACAGAGCCACCTCGATCAGGAACGGCCCGCGCCGGGCCAGCGCCCCGCGGAACACGTCGATGAAGCTGGCTAAATTCTCCACGCGGCGCGCCTCGACGCCGAAGCCTTTGGTGAGGCTGACCCAGTCGATCGCCGGGTCGTCCAGCGTCAGCATGCCGATCGCCTTCGGGCCGGGATTGGCGGCGCCGACGTTGGCGAGCTCGTGGCGCAGGATGGCGTAGGAGCGGTTCGACCAGATCAGCGTCACCACGTCGAGGCGCTCGCGGGCCTGGGTCCACAGCGCCTGGGCGGTGTAGAGCGCGCTGCCGTCGGCCTGCAGCGCGATCACCTTGCGGCCGGGGCAGGCGATGGCGGCGCCCGTCGCCATCGGGATGCCGAGGCCGATCGCGCCGCCGCCGAGCTGGAGCCAGCTGTGGGGCGCGGCCGCATGGGTCTGCCCGAAGAAGTTGCGGCCGGTGGTGATCGACTCGTCGCAGACGATCGCGCCCTCGGGGATCAGCGCGCCGAGCACCCGGCCGATGGCGGCGTCGGCGAGCGCGCCGGCGGTCGGCAGCTCCGGGCGCGCGCCGGCGGCC
>NZ_VRUU01000175.1 GCF_008039875.1 Methylobacterium sp. WL119
TTTTTTTAATTTACCCGGCCACCACCTATATTTTCTCATGGTGTATCTTGTTCTGCGTCATTTGTTTATACGACACCGCCGCCCGACTTGGGCACACGAGGCGCGGATCTCGGGCTTGCCCGAGATCCGTCGGGGGGAGGGGGTGCGTATGCCCGCAGGCGGAAAACGATGACCCCCGCCGACGCTCCTCCCACCCTCGAGGCCCTGCGCGGGCTGCACCTGCCGAACCAGGCGGCAGGGGCGATCTCCGGCGAGGTCGTGGTCGCGATCCTGGCGGGCTTCGCCGCCGCGCTGCTCGTCGGGCTCGTGCGCTATCTCCGGGTCCGCGCCCGCGCCACGGTCCGCCGCGCGGCGTTGCGCGATCTCGCCGCCGCGCGAAATCTCGACCCGGAGGCCCGGCTCGTGGCGCAGGCCCGGCTGCTGCGCCGCGTCGCCCGCACCGTGCAGGGCGAGGATGCGGCGAGCGCGCAAGGGACGGCCTGGGCGCACAGGCTCGACGGGCTGTTCGCCACCACCTTCTTCACCGCCGGCGCCGGGCGCGTCCTCGCCGAGGAGCTCTATCGCCGCAGCGACCGGCCGGACCCGGCCGTCCTCGATGCCGAGCTCGGGCGCCTGATCGGGCGGATGCGCGGATGAGCCTGCTCCCGGCCTGGGTCACGGCGCTCGGTTCCGCGTTCGATTGGGCGGCACCGCTGGCGCTGCTGCTGCTGCCGCTGCCGCTGCTGGTCCAGCGCTTCGTCCCGGCCGAGGCCGCGGGCGGCAGCGGCGCGCTCCGCGTGCCGGCCTCGCTGGTGGCGCGCGCCGAGGCTGGCGCCGACGTCGCCGCCCGCGGCCGGCGCCGGACCTGGCTGATCTGGACCTTGTGGGCGGCCCTCGTCGTCGCGCTCGCCGGGCCCCGCCTCGTCCTGCCGGCCACCGCCCTGCCGGCCTCGGGCCGCGAGATCATGCTGGCGATGGACCTGTCCGGCTCGATGGAGCGGCGCGACTTCTCGCTCGACGGCGAGACCGTGAACCGCCTCGTCGCGGTCAAGCGCGTGGGCGCCGACTTCATCCGCCGCCGCGCCGGCGACCGCATCGGCCTGGTGATCTTCGCCGACCAGGCCTTCGTCGCGGCCGGGCTCACCTTCGACACGGCGAGCGTGGCGCGGGCCCTGGAGGAGGCGACGATCGGCCTCGTCGGCCGCTCCACCGGCATCGGCGACGGCCTCGGGCTGGCGCTGCGCCGGCTCGATCCGAAGGATTCCGGCATCGACGGCCAGCCGGTCGCGTCCTCGAAGGCGGTGATCCTGCTCTCCGACGGCGCCAACAACGCCGGCCAGACCACGCCGCGGGACGTGGCGGCATTGGCCAGGGACCTCGGCATCAAGGTCTACACCATCGCCCTCGGCCCCCGCGACATGGCCGACGCCGACGGCGAGCAGGACGTGGTCGACACCGAGACGCTGCGCGAGATGGCCGAGATCACCGGCGGCAAGGCGTTCCGGGTGCGGACCACCGACGACCTCGTCGCGGTGGCCGACGCCATCGACACCCTGGAGGGCGGCCGCGCCAAGGCCCCCCCGGTGCCCCTGCGCCGCGACCTCTGGCCCTGGCCGGCGGCGCTCGCCTTCGCCTGCGCCGGGCTGCTCCTGGCTTCCCGGAGGCGGGGATGATGCCAGCGCGCGGGCTCGTGCCCGCCTTGCCGCCGACCGTTTCGCGCATCCCCTCTCCCCGCACGCGGGGAGAGGGCCGCGACGACCCCGTCGTCGTCGCGGCGAGGCGGCAGCCGACGGTGAGGGGGCTTCGACCGGCGAGCCTCCCAGGGCACCGTCCCCTCACCGCCGCCTCGGCTTCGCCTCCGCTTCCCGGCCGCACGACGAGGTGCGGCCGGGCCTCTCCCCGCACGCGGGGAGAGGGGGGCCCTCCCCACTGCCGGGGCATCCCGCGATGACCGTCCTCGACGCCTACGCGCTGCTGCGGCCGTGGTGGCTGCTCGCGATTCCCCTGGTCGCCGTGCTGGCCTTCCGCGCCGCCGCCCGCGCCGCGCCCCTCGGCGACTGGGCGCGGGCGGTCGATCCGGCGCTGATGGCGCTGATGGTCCGGCGCGGGGCGGTGCTCGGCGGGCGGCGGCAGGCGAACCTCGCGGCCGCGCTCGCCGCCGGCTTCGTGGCGCTGGCGCTCACCGGGCCCGCGGTCGAGCGCAAGGACGCGACGACCTTCCGCAACCTCGACGCGACGGTGATCGTTGCCGACCTGTCGCGCTCGGTCGCCGAGGGCGGCGGGCTGAAGGACCTGCGCCAGATCGCGCAGGGCGTGGCGGAGGCCGCCGGCACCCGCGCGGTGGCGCTGGTGGTCTATGCCGGCGACGCCTACGTCGCGACCGGGCCGACCACCGACCGCGACAGCTTCGGCACCACCCTGTTCGCGCTCGATGCCGACACGGTGCCCGACCGCGGCAGCCACCCCGAGCGCGGGCTGGCGCTGGCCCGCCGCACCCTGGAGGAGGCCGGCGCGCTCGCCGCCGACGTGGTGCTGATCACCGACGGCGACGGCATCGGCGACGCGGCCCTGCGCGAGGCCGAGGCGATGCGGGCCAAGGGCTGGCGGCTCCAGGGGGTGTTCGTGCCGGCGCAGAAGACCCTGCCGCCCGGCGCGCCGAAGACCGACCGGGCCGCCCTCGACCGGCTCGCCGCCGCCGGCGGCGGGGTCGCGGCCGACCTGTCGGCACCCGCCCCGGTGCTCGACGCGGTCGGCGCCGGCACCGCGCAGCACCTGGCGGCGGGCGGCTACGCCGTGCTCGCCTTCGCCGATCTCGGGCGCTGGCTGCTGCTGCTCGCGCTGGGGCCGGCGCTGATCCTGTTCCGGAGGAGCGCGTGATGGCCGCCTTCGCGCTCGGCCGCCGGCCGCTCTCCCCCGCCGTCTCGGCCGCGCTCTCCCGCGGCTGGCGGCGCTGGGCCCGGACCTTCGGGCTCGCCGCGGCCGGGGCCGGCATCCTCGCGCTGATGCTGGTCTCGCAGCCGCGCACCGGCCTCGGCCGCCTGCTGATCGGGGTCGGACTGCCCTCGGCGGCGCTCGCGGTGCTCGACGATCCGGCCTGGCGCGGGCCGGCCCTGTACGAGGCCGGCCGCTACGACGAGGCGGCGGCCGTGTTCCGCAACGGCGGCCGGCGCAACGCCTACAACCTCGGCAACGCGCTCGCCCGGACGGGCGACTATGCCGGCGCGATCGAGGCCTACGACGCGGCGCTGCAGTTCAACCCGCGCGACGCCGACGCGCAGGCCAACCGCTCGCTGATCGCCCAGCTCGTCGCCGAGGCGATCGACCGCAAGGGCGGCGGCACCGCCAACGGCTCGGCGCAGTACGGCGCCCGCTACAACAACACCGCCAACCAGGAGAAGGACAACACCCTCCAGGCCAATTCCAGCGGCGAGGGCTTGGCGGGCAACAAGGAGGCGAGCTCCTCGGCCTCGATCCCCGGCAACAGCAAGGTCGCGCGCCGCGGCCAGGCCGAGCAGCAGACCGTGGAATCGGGCCGCGGCGAGGCCCGGGGCTCGGCCGGCGACGCCGCCGGGCGCGGCCGCACCGGCGGCGGGTCGGCGATGGTGGCCGAGGCCCCCGAGAAGGAGGTGCGCCGCGTCACCAAGAGCTTCGAGGCGCACGAGATCCGCCCCGACCGCCTCTGGCTCCAGACCCTGCCGGACGACCCCGGCCGCTACCTCAAGCTCCGCCTCAAGGCCGAGCAGGGCCGCCGCATCGAAGCCGGCACCAGCATGCCCGCCGGGAGCAACCCATGGTGAGGTTTTGGAATGCGCCGCGCCGCGTCCCTCACGAGCAGACACTTTCGGGTTCATGGCCTTCGCAAACGCGGTTCTCAGGCCCTCCCCGTCATCCCGGGGCGCCGGAGGCGAGCCCGGGATCCAGAACCGCAGGGCGTTGGTCGTCATGCGCCGTCGGCGGCTCTGGATCCCGGGCTCTGCTGCGCAGCCCCGGGATGACGGGGTGGCGCGGATCCAAGCGCGATCGATACGGCTCCGATGCGAGGCATGAACACCGTGGCCCGCAAAGGGGGGAGGAAAGGGCGGGTCGCATGCGATGGACCGTCCTGTTCGCCGCCCTCCTCCTGGCCCAGCCCGCCCGCGCCGAGGTCGAGCCGGGCGACCTCACCCTCACGGTCACGCCCGAATTGAACGGCAACGCCGCGCCGTTCGTGCGCGAGATGGTGCTGCTGCGCATCCACGGGGTCTACAAGCAGCAGATCCTGCTCGAGGAGGTGATCCAGCCGACGCTGGCTAACTTCAGCTGGAGCCAGCTCGGCCGCGACCGCTGGAGCAGGACCAAGCTGAAGGACGGCCAGAGCGCCATCGCCTTCGACCGGGTGATCGCGGTGTTCCCGCACCATGCCGGCGACTTCACGATCGAGCCGTTCGACCACCGCCTGACGATCAACGACGACGGCCAGCGCCGGGTGATCGACGTGCGCTCCGGCCCGGTCGCGCTGCCGGTCGCGACCTGGACCAAGGAGGGCGGCGGCCCGGACGCCAAGGAGCCGTGGTGGCTGCCGGCCAAGGACGTGACGATCACCGATTCCTGGTCGCCCGACCCGGAGACGGTGAAGCTCGGCGACACCACCCGGCGCATCGTGACGGTGGAGGCGCAGGGCATGGTCGCCGAGGGGCTGCCGCCGCGCCCGGTGATGCGCACCCGCGGCATCCTCACCTTCGCCGGTCCGGTCACCCGCGAGACCCTGATCACCCCCGCCGGCCCGGTGGCGCGCGCCACCTACCAGTGGGACGTGAAGGCCGGCGTGCCCGAGATCATCCCCCTCGACGCGATCGTCATCCCGTGGTTCGACACGGTGTCGCGCACGATGCGCGAGGCCGAGATCCCCGCCCGCCAGATCGGCGGCGGCCTGCCCGACCGGGAAGGCGACCTCGCCCCCCCGCTCGCCACCGCGCCGTGGGTCGCGGCCGCCGCCGGGCTCGCCGCCTTCGGCCTCGGGCTGGCGCTGATCGGGTTCGGGA
>NZ_VRUU01000176.1 GCF_008039875.1 Methylobacterium sp. WL119
CGCCACGTGGGCGACGCTCGCCACGTGGTTGTGCCCGTGCAGGACGAGGTCGGCGCCGACGCGGCCGAGCATCGCGCTGAAGGCCGCGGCATCGCGCAGGTCGCGGCCCGGGCTCGCGCCGCCGGGATGGGGCGGGTGGTGGATCATCACGACGCGCGCCGGCCGCGACGGGTCGGTCGCCAGCGTGCGCAGGAGCGATTCGGCCGCCGCGATCTGGCGCGGCCCGAGCCGGCCGGTGGCGACGAACGGCACCGTCGGGATCGCGCTCGACAGGCCGACCAGAGCCAGCGGCCCGCGCCGGCGCAGATAGGGAAACGTGCCGCTGCCGCCGGCGTCGTCGGCGGTCCAGGCACCGCAGGCCGCGAGCAGGCCCTCGAGGGAGCCGCGCACGTAGGCGTCGTGGTTTCCCGGCACGAAGCTGACCGCCTCGGGCGTGCCGAGCGCCTCCAGGAAGATGCGCGCGGTGTCCCACTCGCTCGGCAGGCCGATGTTGCACAGGTCGCCGGTGCAGGCGACGTGGTCGGGCGCCTGCAGCCTCAGATCGGCGACGAGCGCGCCGAGCACCTCCATGTCGTGGCTGCGCGAGCGCCCGCGGCGCCAGTTGGCGTAGCCCGTCGCGCGCTTGCCGAAGAGCTGGCGCAGGCGCGGCCGCGGCAGGGGGCCGACATGCGGGTCGGTGAGGTGGGCGAGGCGGAAGGACACGGGGGACCGCATCGCGGTTGAGGCCGGCCGCGTCAAGCGAGCCGGCGCGTGCCGCGCGCCGGCCGAGCCTCACGCCGCGCGACGATCAGGGTTCATGCCGCGCGACGATCAGGGTTCATGTGAAGGCGACCATCCCGACGCCGACGATCATCAGGGCCGCCCCGAGCACGCGCCACAGGCTGGCCGGATGGACTTCGAACCCGACCCAGCCGTAGTTGTCGAGCACGATCGAGGCGACGACGCCGACCGTCACGATGAGGCCGAGGAACGACGCGGCGCCGATCGCGGGCGCGGCGTAGAGCTGGGCCAGGATCAGCAGGACGCTGAGGCAGCCGCCGAGCCAGCCCCACCAGGGCACCGCCGCGACCTGCTCCCAGCTCGGCACGGCGAGCTTGCCGAATGCCAGGCCACCCAGCAGCATGAAGGCCGTGCTGACGAAGAGGATCACCACGGCCGCCGTGACCGGCAGGCCGAAGGTCTTCGAGAGGGTCGCGTTCTGCCCGGGCTGGATCGCGTTCGCGAGGCCGGCGAGGACGGTCAGTCCGTAGAGATACCACATGACTCGGTATCGCGCGGCCGAACCGCCCAGTTTCCCGATTCGGATCGCCTGCGACGAAATGGTGGCGGCCGGCGCCCCGTCGGATCGGGCCACGCGCTCAGGCGCTGCCGATCAGCACCCCCACCGCCAGCACCAGCGCGCCGCCGAGCACGATCTGCAGCACCGCGCGGCCGAACGGGGTCGCCATGTAGCGGGTGCGGATCGCGGCGATGGCGAGCAGCTCGATCGCCACCACCAGCACCGCGAGGCCGGTCGCGAGCGCGAAGGCGTTCGGCCAGTGGCTCGGGATCGCGTAGGGCAGGGTGTGGCCGAGCCCGCCGAGCGCCGTCATCGCGCCGCAGACCAGGCCCCGCATCCACGGGCTCCCGCGCCCGGTGACGCGGCCGTCGTCCGAGAGCGCCTCGGTGAAGCCCATGCTGATCCCGGCCCCGAGCGAGGCCGCGAGCCCGACGAGGAAGGTCGCGCCGTTGCTGTGCGTGGCGAAGGCGGCGGCGAAGATCGGGGCCAGCGTCGAGACCGATCCGTCGATCAGCCCGGCGAGCCCCGGCTGGACGTAGGCGAGCACGAAGGCGCGGTGGGCGTCGTCGTGGGGTTGCGGGGTATGGGGGTCGACGACGAGGGTCGCGTCCATGATCGACATCCTATTTAGATCGATTCCAAGCTACACATTGGAATTGATCCAAACAACCCGTTTCGCGCGGTTTCGAGGTGTTTTCGGGCACGCCGCGCAGCGATCGGCCGCCCCGGGACGCCCGGTCTCGGTTGCGCGGGCCGAGGCGACGGGTCTAGACAGCCACCGGGCGGCGCAGGACGGTGCCGTCCCGCTGTCGCGTCCGAACTGCCCGACCCGTCGCGAGGCGCGGTCGGCGCCTTGCCGCCCTCCGGCCGTCGCGCCCCCGCGCAAGCCCGGCCGAGCCTCGGAAAGCGAGACATGAATCCCACGCCGACCGTTCCCGCCGTTCGCGTGCCGCAGCATTGCGCGGCCTCGCCCGGCGATCGCGGCCCGTCCGCACGGGGCCGGGTGCGCCGGGCTTCGGCACGATGAGCCTGGGCAAGCGCGTCATCCGCCATCCGGCCGTGCAGGGCGCCCTGGGACGGCTCGCGGCCGGCTACCTCACGCTCGTGCGCCGCACCAACCGCTTCACCATCGAGCCCGCCGGCGCCGATCCCTGGCTCGACGGGATGTCGCCGTTCATCGCCGGGATGTGGCACGGCCAGCACATCATGGTGTCGTTCGCCGGGCGGCCGGTGGACCGGGTCGCGACGATCATCTCGAAGAATCCCGACGGCAACATCAACACCATCGCCCTGGAGCGGATGGGCGTGCGGGTGATCCGCGCCTCCGGCGCCCGCGGCCGCGTGGTCAAGGACGCCAAGGCCAAGGGCGGCGCCGAGGGCCTGCGCGCGATGATCCGGGCCCTGAAGAACGGCGAGATCGTCGCCTTCTCGGCCGACGTTCCGAAGGTCTCGCGCCGGGCCGATGCCGGCATCCTCACCCTGGCGCGCTTCTCCGGCCGGCCGATCGTGCCGGTGGCGGTGGTGACGAGCCGCCACATCCGCTTCGGCAGCTGGGACCGCGCCTGCCTTGGGCTCCCGTTCGGCCGCGGCGCGGTGGTGTTCGGCGAGGCGGTCTTCGTGCCGCGCGATCCCGACCCGGAGACGTTCGAGGCCCTGCGCGCCCGCCTCGAGGCCGAGATGAACCGGGTCCACGACCGCGCCTACACCCTCGTCGGCCGCCTCGACCGGGTCGGGGACAACTGGCTCGGGGCCGCCGCGCCGCGCGCCGAGGCGGCATGAGGAGCCCGGCATGAGGATCCGGGCATGAGGGCGCCGCCCCTCACCTTGGCCCTCAAGGCCTATCGCGGCGGCCTGTGGCTCGGCGAGCCGGCGGTCGCCGGCCTGCTGGCGTGGCGGGCGCGGCAGGGCAAGGAGGACCCGACGCGGCTGCCCGAGCGCCGCGGCCTGCCCGGGCGGGCGCGGCCGGTCGGGTCGCTGGTCTGGATGCACGGGGCCTCGGTCGGCGAATCGCTCTCGCTGGTCGGCCTGGTCGAGGGCATGATCGCCCGCGGCTTCTCGGTGCTGGTCACCACCGGCACCCGCAGCGCCGCCGAGCTGATCGGCGCGCGCCTGCCGGCCGGCGCCGTGCACCAGTACATGCCGCTCGACGCGCCGCGCTGGGTCGAGCGCTTCCTCGACCATTGGCAGCCCGACCTCGCCCTGGTGGCCGAATCCGAGATCTGGCCGAACACGGTGGTGGCGCTGCATGCCCGCGCCATCCCGCTGCTGCTCGTCAACGGGCGGATGTCGGAACGCTCGTACGCGGGCTGGGCGCGCGCGCCGCGCACGGCGCGGGCCCTGCTCGCGCGGATCGCGATCTGCCTGACGCAGACGCGGGACGACGCCGAGCGCTTCGTGCGCCTCGGCGCGCCGCGGGTGAGCGTGGCGGGGAACCTCAAGTACGACGCCGCCGTTCAGCCGGCCGATCCGCAGCAGGTGGCCTATCTCGGCGACATGATCGGCGACCGCCCGGTCTGGGTCGCGGCGAGCACCCATCCGGGCGAGGACGCGGCGGCGGCCGAGGCCCATGCCGCGCTCAAGGGCCGGTTCCCGCGGCTCCTGACCATCGTCGCCCCGCGCCACCCCCATCGCGGCGGCGAGGTGGCGGCCTGCGCCACGGCGCAGGGCCTGCGCAGCGCGCGCCGCTCGGCGGGCGGGCGCCCGCACCCGTCGATCGACCTCTACGTCGCCGACACGATCGGCGAGCTCGGGCTGTTCTACCGCCTGAGCCCGCTGGTGTTCCTCGGCGGCTCGCTGGTGCCGCATGGCGGCCAGAACCCGATCGAGCCGGTGCGCCTGAGCAGCGCCGTGCTGCACGGGCCGCACACGGAGAACTTCACCGAGGTCTACCGCGCCCTCGATGCCGGAGGGGGCGCCGCCGCGGTCGCCGACGCCGCCGAGCTCGCCGCGACGCTGGCCGACCTGATGGCCGCCCCCGACCGCATCGACGCGATGACTCGGGCCGGGCAGCGCGCCCTGGTGCCGTTCGAGGGCGCGGTGGAGCGGACGCTGGCGGTGCTCGACCCCTTCATCGCCCAGATGAAGCTCGCCGCCTTCCACCACGGCTGATGCGCCCGCCGCGCTTCTGGCAGGACGGCTCGGACCATCCGGCCGCACGTCTGCTGGCGCCGCTCGGGCGCGCCTACGGCCGCCACACCGCCGCCCGCATGGACCGGCCCGGCGCGTGGGCGGAGTGCCCGGTCCTGTGCCTCGGCAACTTCACCCTCGGGGGCGCCGGCAAGACCCCGAGCGCGATCGCCCTGGCCGCGCTGCTGCGCGACCTCGGACGGACGCCCGCCTTCCTCAGCCGCGGCTACGGCGGGCGCCTGCCCGGGCCGGTCCTCGTCGATCCCGCCCGCCACGGCTGGCGCGACGTCGGCGACGAGCCGCTGCTGCTCGCCCGCCACGCGCCGGTCGTCGTCGCCCGCGACCGCGTCGCCGGCGCGCGCCTCTGCGTAGCGGCGGGCGCCGACGTCGTCGTCATGGACGATGGCCTGCAGAACCCGACCCTGGCGAAGGACCTCGCGCTCGCCGTCGTCGATGCCGGCGTCGGCACCGGCAACGGGCTGGCCTTCCCCGCCGGGCCGCTGCGCGCGCCGCTGGCGCGGCAATGGCCGCATGTCGGCGGCCTCGTGCTGATCGGCGAGGGCAGGGCGGGCGAAGGCGCGGCCGGCGAGGCGG
>NZ_VRUU01000177.1 GCF_008039875.1 Methylobacterium sp. WL119
TCTATGCAAGCTGCTCATCGCGGAGGAGTGTCACGACACGTCCATATCGCAAAGCCATTGCATCAACGGCACGAAAATCGAGTGGGTTCATGTGGACCGCCATGCGATGGTCCTATTCTATCTCATTAGGTCTAAACGCTGTTGGACCAAACCCATGTGCATCGTTGAGCGCCAAAGCCAGGAGCCGGAGCGCGGCGGCTATCGCGCGGTGCAAGGCGGATCAGGTTCGTGGCAGACCACATGAATCTTGTGGATTGGCGCTTCAGCTCGCTAGAGCCCGCATCTCAGGCACACCCTCACGCAGCACGTAGCCGCGGCCCCAGATGGTCTCGATGTAGTTCTTGCCCTGGCTAGCGTTGGCGAGCTTCTTCCGCAACTTACAGATGAACACGTCGATGATCTTCAACTCGGGCTCATCCATGCCGCCGTAGAGATGGTTAAGGAACATCTCCTTGGTGATCGCCGTCCCCTTCCGCAGAGCAAGGAGTTCCAGCATCTGGTACTCTTTGGTCGTGAGGTTGATCGAGGTTCCAGCCACCTGGACGAACTTTTTGTCAATGTTGATCGTGAGATCATCGACCATGACCACGGCTTCGGCATGCCCTTGTGAACGCCGAACAATCGCCTGGATGCGAGCCACGAGTTCGTCCTTGTGGAACGGCTTGGTGAGGTAGTCGT
Organism: Methylobacterium sp. WL119; assembly: GCF_008039875.1. Taxonomy (GTDB): domain Bacteria; phylum Pseudomonadota; class Alphaproteobacteria; order Rhizobiales; family Beijerinckiaceae; genus Methylobacterium. The sequence goes on from NZ_VRUU01000177.1 coordinate 679, forward strand.
CGGCGCCAAAGCCAAGGCCCTTCACCTTGTCCTCGATGCTGGCCATGCCAGACAGGATCAGGATCGGGGTCTTGACCTTGGCGAGGCGAAGGCTGCGAAGCACCTCATATCCCGACATGTCAGGCAGATTCAGGTCGAGCAGGATGATGTCGTAATCGTAGAGCTTGCCGAGATCGACTCCCTCCTCACCGAGATCGGTGACGAAGGGATTGAACCCGGCCGTCTTGAGCATCAGCTCGATGCTCTGCGCCACTGACGCATCATCCTCGATTAGCAGAACCCGCATCGTCCAACCTCAGAAAATCTAAAAAACTCCTAATGCGATATCCCTAACAGAACCTTGACGTCTAATTTGGTAAGTTGTTATGCGGAGTGACAGGTATTCCGAGGATAGTAACATGACTGGTGGTGCGATGCTCGTTTCGGGGCGGGACGAATTTGAAATGACAGCGGACCTCGTCGCAGCCTACGTCTCGAACAACCGAGTGTCGTTGAGTGAGCTGCCTGGTGTGATCGCCTCTGTGCACGCGGCGTTATCTGGCCTTGGCAAGGAGGAGACAGCCGAGCCCGCCGTTGAGAAGCCGACGCCGGCCCAAATCCGCAAGTCGATCACGCCGGACGGCATGGTCAGCTTCGAGGATGGTAAGACCTACAAGACGATGAAGCGCCACCTCACGCTTCGCGGGCTCACACCGGAGAGCTACCGCGCGAAGTACGGCCTGCCGTCTGACTACCCCATCGTATCGGCCGCCTACTCCGCCAAGCGGTCCGAGCTGGCACGTTCACTCGGCCTCGGCCAGCTGCGGCGCAAGGCAGCTGCTTAAGCTGCCGAGACGGGAGAGACGACCTCCGAGGTGGCTTAAGGCCGCTGAGCAACCCAATTTTATGCGCTGGCGTACACCTTCACAGCGCTGCCGCATTCCAAGCGCTTTCTGAATGGTACCTCCGGGTAAGGGAGCATCAGGTCATGGCTGGAAGCGATCACGAGCCTACCATTCCACCCACCGTGCCGATCACGGGCGTGAACGTCCCAGACCCAACTACCGGGAGTGAGCCTGAAAGCAAAGATCCAGTGGCCGAGGCGCAGAAGAAGCCAAACGATCCAGACACGGCTGCCGAGGACGGTCAAGCCTAGCTTCTGACGAGCGGTGCTCGCACTGGATTGGCATTACATTACACGGACATGGCGCCCGGCGGTCGACCGGGCGCCTTTTGGCTATAAATCAATTTGACTTTGCGCCTGAAGGTGGAAGCGGCTGCGACCTACGCCGCTGCCCGCTCGACGCTCTCCGCCAGTTGACTGGCCATCGTATCCCCCTTGTAGATTTCATCGACTGCCTGCTTGAGCTTGACCGCGTCGTCGCTGCGACCGAGCGCTTTGGCGTAGGCGGCGGCCGAGCCGAAGCCCGCGAGCCCGTAATGCGACATGCGCTGGTACTGAGCGATGATCTGCACGTCGCGCAGCTTGCCGTCGCTCGGCGCCTCCTTGATGCCGTGCTTGAGCGCCTCCGCGACGAGGCCCTCCATACCCTTGCAATGCTCCGGCTTGGTCTCGCCGCCGTTGGCCTGGATCAGGCTCTTGAGCACGTCGGTGTGTTTTTGGATGCCGCCGACTGAGTGCTCCAGCATCTGTTTTAGCTTGGGGTCACTCGCCTGACCGGTGAGCTGCTGGGCAGCCCTCACCATCTGGTCATTGGCCGACCAGAGGTCCTGCATCTCGTCGAGGTAGACTTCTTTCAGGCTGGTGGGTGCGGACATCGCGGGGCTCCTTGGTTGTGTTTCCATAACCGCACCCGACCCCGACAGTTCAGATATCGAGCCTGAATCACTGCGTGGTTAGCCGTCGCGGCCTATGCCGGCCCAACCTTTTTTCAGACAGACGGCTTACAGAAACCCGCTCCCCGCATGATCCTTGAAGGCGTTCGCCCGGTGGATGTACCCGAGCACTGTCCGCGGGTCGCGATGTCCCGACACTTCCATGATGCGGGCGAGGTCGGCCCCACGTTCTGCCGCCGTCGTTACGAACCCGGCCCGCAGGCTGTCCCGCCAAATACTGCCGGATCAAACCCGGCCGCACCGGCATACCGGTTCACGATGTCCCCGATACTACGGTCCGTTAGGGCCTCGGCTCTGATCCGACCGGACCGCGAGATCGGCCGGAACACCGGCCCGTCTGTGATCTCGGCTGCCGCGAGCCAGTCCCGCAGCAGTGCTACCGGGCGGACATGCCGACCATGCGGGATCGCCTTCTCGGCCCCCCTCCCCTCCTGGTCGGTCTTCGAGCGTCGGATCAGCACCCGTAGGCCATCGGTCTGGTCGGTCAGGTCGGAGACGAGCAGCGCGGCCAACTTCGATGCCGGAAGGCACCAGCGAACCCGAGGCCCAGCAGAGCCCGATCCCGCTTGCCGGCAAGCCCAGGCGGGACGTGCGAAAGCATGGCTGCCAACACCTCGGCGGTCGCGGCCGTCTTCTGACGGATCTCCGTGTCGGGCCGGCGTCGGATGCCTTTGATAACCGCATGCACCGTCTCGTGCGCGCCTGGGTCCGGTAGGTCGGCGATCTTGTGCGCGTAGGCGATGGCCGCGAGCCGCCGGCCGATCGTAGATGAGGCCCGCCCGGCCGCTGCCTCGTGCGAGAGGAACGCCGCCACTGTGTCAGGCGCCGCCGGGAGAGACGAGACTCCATGGCCCATGCACCAAGCCGTGAACACCGCCGCGTCCGATTTGTAGGCGCGGACCGTGGCGCTGGCTTTCGAGGCGCGCTGATAGTCCCGTACCAGGGCGAGCGCTTCGGCCGGCAGGTTGCCCCCGGCAAGGGGCAGAGCAGCGATGGCTTGCATCGGGGGTTCAGAACTTGGCATCGAATCCCTTCCCGGACCCGAGGGTCGCCGCTATCATGTCGCCTAGGACGCCGTCCGCCCAATCGTTCGGAAGTCCCATGTAGTGCCCCGGCCTACGGATCATGCCGCACACGAACCGCTTGCCGTCGCGTTCGAGCGCTTGGCATGCACCCTCGGCCGGATGACCGGGAATGTGTTCAAGCGCCACGCTGCACGCCTGCGTCGCGCAGCACCAGCCGCATCCGTTGCAGGGCGAGCCGTAGGCCGGCTTCACCGCAAGGCACTCACCGTTGGTCCCATCTATCAGAACGATCGCTGTCATTGAGACCGCCTACCGGCTGAAACTTCCGAGAATGCACTCGGCCAACGTTGGTCCGGCGCTTTCAATTTGTAATCGCGCCGCTAGCTTCATTTGCAGCGAGCGGTTGAGGTGATGGAGCGGTCAGCACACTTTATGGACATCACACCACTGCTCAACGATCAGCAAGAGGCTCTGGTCAAAGCCGCCGAAGAAGCGGTCTTGGAGCCATTGGCAGACTTTCCGCATATCGAGCTGCGTTCAGGTGTGGAGCCGTGGGACAAGCGGCGCACCGCCGGCAAAATCCTACGTATCGAAATTCCTCACAAAGCTCATTCTGTACTGAATGTTAGCACGGATCGTCCAGACCCGGTGATGCTGATCGAGGCAGCACATGAGGGCCGGCAATCGCACCTCATTCCTCTCCGCATCGCCCGCATGGCTTCCTCACCATTCGCTTTTCTGCGTGGGGCTGCCCAGGTCATGGCCTGGGACCTCGCTCATGGTCCTCGCACCGCAATCGATGTGGTTCTGAACGGGGACGCACACATTTCCAATTTCGGCTTGTTCGGCACCCCACAAGGCGATGTCGTATTGGATCTCAACGACTTCGATGAGGTCACAGTTGGACCGTGGGAGTGGGATCTAAAGCGGCTCTGTGCGAGCATCGAGGTGGCAGCTCGCGACGCTGACGTGCCCCCACCTGAGCGTCGGGAGGCGACGCTGAGCGCCGTGGCAGGCTACCAGCACACGATGAACGATCTTGCCCCTCGCGGATCGCTCGAAGTCTGGCAGTCCGCATCGCGAGCCGACGATCTTGTCTTCGCCGGGATCGAGATCGATGCACGCTCTCAAGCGGTCGTGACCAAGGCCGTTGAGAAGGCTCGGCGGAAAAATAATCAGAGTCTGCTGGCCCGCGTCGGGGAACGTCGTACAGATGGTGGTTGGCGGTTCCGCGAGGATGCGCCGATCCTCGTTCGGGTTGATGATGCCACGCGCGAAGCTGTGACGTCTGGGTTGGAACGTTATGCCGAGACGCTGCCGCGCGAGCGCAGGTTCATGTTGAATATTTATAAGGTGTTCTACGTGTTCTACAGATTGTTTTTGGTCGGCAGCGTCGGGACCCGCGCCTACGTGGCGCTGCTCTGCGGCAACTCGGAC
>NZ_VRUU01000178.1 GCF_008039875.1 Methylobacterium sp. WL119
TGGCGCCGAAACCCTGGCGGGTGGAGGCGGCCGAGGCCGACCTGCCGCGGGGCGCCAAGGCGGTGACCGAGCAGGTCTTCGCCGGCGCCGCGCCGACCCATGCGAACGCCTACAAGCTGACGCTCGCTGAGCGGACCCTGTCCGCGGCGCTCAACCAAGCGAGGGCCTAAAGCCATGAAGTTCGATCAGCCCGCCGGCCAAAACCCGATCGACCAGCTCAAGGTCGTCGGAAAGCCGACCGACCGGGTCGAAGGACCGCTCAAGGTCACGGGGACCGCGCCCTACGCCTACGAATGGCACGATCCGCACGCGAACCTCGCCTACGGCTTCATCGTCGGCGCCGGCATCGCCAAGGGCCGGATCGCGACCCTCGACGTGGCGCGCGCGAAGGCCGCCTCGGGCGTCGTCGCCGTCGTCACCCACGAGAATGCCGGGCCGCTCGGCCAGGGCGAGTTCTACGTCCACCGCTTCCTCGCCGCGCTCGTCGTCGACCACTACCACCAGGCCGTCGCGGTCGTCGTCGCCGAGACCTTCGAGCAGGCGCGGGCCGCCGCGGCCCTGGTCCGGGTCACGTATGTCGAGGAGCCGGGCGCCTTCGACCTCGCCGCGCAGGAGGCGACCGCGCCCGTGGCCGAGCAGGGCCCGTTCGGCGGCAAGCCCGAGACCCGCGTCGGCGACTTCGAGGCCGCGTTCGCGCGGGCACCGGTCCAGCTCGACGCGCGCTACACCACCCCCGACCAAGCCCACGCGATGATGGAGCCGCATGCCACCATCGCCGCCTGGGACGGCGACCGGCTCACCTGCCACACTTCGATCCAGCAGATGAACTGGGGCGTGCGCGACCTCGCCAGGACGCTCGGCATCCCCCGGGACAGGATCCGCCTCGTCTCGCCGTATGTCGGCGGCGGGTTCGGGGGGAAGGGCACCGTCCAGTCCGACCTCGCGCTCGCGGCGGTGGCGGCGCGGGTGGCCGGCCGGCCGGTCAAGCTCGCGCTGCAGCGTGCGATGATGTTCAACACCACCATCCACCGCCCCGCCACGATCCAGCGCATCTGGATCGGCGCGACCCGGGACGGGCGGATCACCGCGATCGGCCACGACAACCTCAACGGCAACCTCGCCGGCGGCCGGACCGAGCCGTCGACGGCGGCGACGCGCGCCTTCTACGCCGGCGCCGACCGGATGACCCGCCAGCGCCTGGCGGTGCTCGACCTCGCCGAGGGCAACGCGATGCGGGCGCCCGGCGAGGCGCCGGGCCTGATGGCCCTCGAGATCGCCATGGACGAGATGGCCGAGAAGCTCGGGATGGACCCGGTCGCGTTCCGGGCGCTCAACGACACCCAGGTCGACCCCGAGCACCCGGAGATCCCGTTCTCGACCCGGCCCTTCGTCGCGTGCCTGCGCCTCGGTGCCGAGCGCTTCGGATGGGAGCGCCGCCAGGCGCAGCCGGCCGGCTTGCGCGACGGGCGCTGGCGCGTCGGGTTCGGCATGGCCGGGGCGATCCGCGCGGCGAAGATCGCCCGGTCCGCCGCCCGCGTGCGCCTCGACGCACGCGGCGTCGTCACGGTCGAGGTCGACATGACCGACATCGGCACCGGCAGCTACACCATCGTCGCGCAGACCGCCGCCGAGATGATGGGCGTCACGCCGGATCGGGTCGTCGCGCGCCTCGGCAATTCCGATTTTCCGGAGACGCCGGGCTCCGGCGGCCAGCAGGGGGCCCCTTCCGTCACCGCGGGCGTCTACGCGGCCTGCGTCAAGCTTCGCGAGGCGGTGGCCCAGCGGCTCGGGTTCAACTCGGCCGACGTCGCCTTCGCCGAGGGCGAGGTCCGCTCCGGCAACCGCGCCGTACCGCTCGGGCGGGCGGCGGAAGCCGGCGACCTCGTCGCCGAGGACACCATCGTGTTCGGCGATCTCGCCAAGCGCTTCGCGCAGCAGACCTTCGGCGCGCACTTCGCCGAGGTCGGCGTCGACGCCGACACCGGCGAGATCCGCGTCCGCCGGATGCTGGCGGTGTGCGCGGCCGGGCGCATCATCAACCCCAAGGCCGCGCGCAGCCAGATCATCGGCGGCATGACCATGGGGATCGGCGCCGCCCTGATGGAGGAGATGGTCGTCGACATGAAGCGCGGCTTCTTCGTGAACCACGATCTCGCCGGCTACGAGGTGCCGGTGCACGCCGACGTGCCCCATCTCGAGGCGGTCTTCCTCGACGAGGTCGACCCGACCATGTCCCCGGTCAAGGCGAAGGGCGTCGGGGAGCTCGGCCATGTCGGCGTCGCCCCGGCGATCGCCAACGCGGTCTACAACGCGACCGGCGTGCGGGTGCGCGACTACCCCATCACCCTCGACAAGCTCCTCGACCGGATGCCGGACTCGGCCTGACGACGCCTCGGGATGCGGGACACGACGATCCGCGCGCCCGGTGTGCGATCGATCCGCCGGCCCGAAGCCTGGCGGCCCTTCGAGAGGCCATCCGCCAGCGGCGCTCCGGTGGCGCCCCCTCGACCGTCCATCGCGAGAACGGTGCGAAGGTCGGCCGGACGCAGGCTTTCGTGCCGGCGGCCTGGGAGCGCGGTGTGCGACCCGGGCCTATCCCCTCCCGTCAGAGGCTCGGGTGCAGGCCGCGGACCGGGCTCACGCCCTCCAGCAGCGCAGCGGCGTGCAGGATCGTCGCCTCCGCCTGCCAGCTGCCGACCAGCTGCACGCCGATCGGCAGGCCCTCGCGGCTGGTGCCGAACCGCATCGACACCCCCGGCAGGCCGGTGACGTTCAGGGGCACGGTCGCGCCCTGCAGGTAGGTCAGGTCGACGGTCTCGCCGTCGACGACGAGGTCCCGGATGCCGTGCTTGTGCGCCGGCACGGGCAGCACGGGCGTGAGGAGCACGTCGTAATCCCGGAAATAGGCGGCGTAGCCGTCCCTCAGCCGCTCGGCCGCCTGCTCGGCCGCGACGTAGTCCGCCATCGAGGTGTCGGGCAGCGACAGCATCGTCCGCGCCATCCTGTACATCCGATCCTCGTGCCCGGCGGTCGCCTCCCGGAAGGCCGGCTTCATCTCCATGACGTGGAGCTTGTTGAACACGTCGAGGGCGAAGTCGCGTTCCAGGGCCGGGATGCGGACCTCCTGCACCGGGTGTCCCTCGCCCGCGAGCGCGTCCGCCGCCGCCCGGACGGTGGCCGCGACCTCCGTGTCGATCGGCCCGAAGCCCGGCCCGACCATCCAGCCGACGCGGAGCTTGCGGCCCGGTGCGATGCCGGCTCCGGCGTCGAACGGGCCGCCGTGCGAGGCGAAGCCGTCGAGGCCGTCGGGACCGGCCAGCTGCGCGAAGGCGAGCGCGAGGTCGCGGATCGAGCGCGCCATCGGGCCGACGTGCCAGAACCGGCGCGGCGCCCGCGGCCAGATGCCGGTCATCGGCACGCGCCCGTGCGTCGGCTTCAGCGCGACGATGCCGGTCTGCGCGGCCGGGCCGCGCACCGAGATGGCGAGGTCGGTGCCGAGGCCCAAGGGCGACAGGCCCGCCGCGATCGCCGCCGACTCGCCGCCGCTCGATCCGCCGGGCGTGCGGTCGAGGTCCCACGGGTTGTTCGAGCGGCCCGAGAGCAGGTTGTCGCTCTCGATCCAGTAGGAGAACTCCGGCAGGTTGGTCTTGGCGAGCAGGATGCCGCCGGCGCTCTTCATGCGGGCGACGCTGGTGGCGTCGGCGTCCGGCCGGCGGCCCGCGAAGATCGGCGAGCCGCGCTGGGTGAGGACGCCTGCCGTGTCGATCGAATCCTTCACGGTGAAGGGCACGCCGTGCAGCGGCCTGAGCTCCTTGCCGGCCATGACCGCTTCCTCGGCCTCCCGCGCGGCGGCGAGCGCGCCCTCCGCGAGGGTGACGATAGCGTTGACCTTGGGGTCGACCGCCGCGATGCGGTCGAGATGGGCCTGCACGACCTCGACCGGCGAGACCTGGCGGGTGCGGATCAGCGCGGCGAGGCCGGTCGCGTCCGAGAAGACGATGTCGGTGGTCATGATCTGAGAGCCTTCGCGATCGCCGATGCGGGCATGGTGCCTCGGCCGGGTCATGGGGAGGGCCGTGCGGTGCGCCGGCCGTGCGATGGTCGGGGGCGGGCGCCGCGGGGGACGCCCGACCCGTCAGCGGTTCGCGAGGCGTGCGACGAGCGTTTCGGCGGCAGGACCCGAGGAGGCGGGGTTCTGGCCGGTGACGAGCAGGCCGTCGGTGACGACGAAGGGGGCCCAGTCGGCACCCTTGGCGTAGAGGCCGCCGTTGCGTGCGAGCTCGTCCTCGACCAGGAACGGAACCACCCGGGTGAGGCCGACCGCCTCCTCCTCGGTGTTCGCGAAGCCGGTGACGTTGCGGCCCGCGACCAGGGGCGTCCCGTCGCCGGCCTTGGCATGGCGCAGCACGCCGGGGGCATGGCAGACCAGGGCCACGGGCTTGCCGGCCGCCAGCGTGGTCTCGATCAGCCGGATCGAGGCCGGGTCCTCGGCGAGGTCCCAGAGGGGGCCGTGCCCGCCGGGATAGAACACGGCGTCGAAGCCGTCGTGGCCGACGCCGACGAGCCGGCCGGTCTCGGCCAGCACCGCCATCGCCGTTGCGTCCGCTTCGAAGCGGCGCGTCGTGTCGCTCTGGAAGCTCGGCTCGGCGCTCTTCGGATCGAGCGGCGGCCGGCCGCCCTTGGGCGACACCAGCACCACCTCCGCGCCCGCATCCTTGAACACGTAGTAGGGGGCGGCAAGCTCCTCCAGCCAGAAGCCGGTCTTGCGGCCGGTGTCGCCGAGCTGGTCGTGGGAGGTCAGGACCATCAGGATCTTCATGTCGTTCTCCGGATCGTTGGCTTGGGTGAGGGGAGGTTGGGCGAGGGGAGGTTGGGCGAGTGAAGGT
>NZ_VRUU01000179.1 GCF_008039875.1 Methylobacterium sp. WL119
GTCTTGGCCTTGGGCCGGCAGGCCTCGACCAAAGGCTCCAGTTCAGACCACTGGGCGTCGCTCAGCATCGTCCCTCCTGCATCAGAGAAACGAAAACGCTAGCCAAGCCAATCCGTTCAGACGACGACAGGCCCTAGTTATGAGTCCCGAGCCTTGCACTACTTTGGCAGATTGGGGGGTCGGGGCAGGTTTTCGTGGATTCGTGTGCCATGGCGATGGTCATAGGCGATCGCGATGTCAGGGGCTGGCGGATGGCATGACGACCTAGATCGGTGGCTTCAGCCGTTCCTGGCTAGCCTGTCGCATTCGGCGCGCCGGGCGATGTGCCCACTCTACCTGGCCGGGCTGATCGGCTTGGTCGACCGCAAGAGCGTTTAGCCGATGGCAGATCGGGGCGACGGGGTCCCTTACGATCGGCTGCACCACTTCATCGCGACTGGGATCTGGGACGAAGGGCCGATGCAGCAGGCGCTTCTCAGCGAGGCCGACCGCCTGGTCAGCGGATCGGATGCAATCCTCGTCGTCGACGACACCGCCTTGCCGAAGAAGGGCAACCGCTCGGTCGGGGTGGCACTGCAATACGCCACGACGCTGGGCAAGACCGCCAACTGCCAAACGCTGGTGTCGCTCACGCTGGCGCGCGGCGAAGTCCTTGCGGCGGTCGGCCTGGCGTTATTCCTGCCCGAGACCTGGACGGGCGATCCGGATCGGATGGTCGGGGCCGGCGTCCCCAAGGACGAGCGCGCGCACCGAACCCAGCTGGAGATCGCCCGGGTCCGGGCGGGGGCGTGCGCTTCGGCTGCGCGCTGGCCGATGCCGGTTACGGCTGCTTTGGCCCATTCCGGCAGGCCCTGAGCGCGCGTGGCCTGAGGTGGGCCGTCGGGATCACGGGGCGCAACAAGGTCTACCCGGCCGACGTGGCAATGATTTTCCCCGTGGCAGGGCGTGGGCGACCCCGCCAGCGTCACGTGTCAGACCAGGTCTCGGTCGCGGCCGAGACCATCCTTGCGGACATGACAGGGCGATCGGTGACCTGGCGGCACGGGGCCAAGGGTCGGCTACGGGCGCGCTTTTGCGCCTTACGCGTACGGATGGCCGATGGTCCGACCTAACGGATCGGCACGATGGGCCATCAACATCTGCCCGGGAAGGCTGTCTAGCTGGTGCGCGAGGAGCGCGGCTCGGGCGAGCGCAAGTTCTACCTCTCGAACCTGCCTGCCGATGCGACCCTCAAGCAGCTCGCCGCCACGATCAAGGCGCGCTGGATCTGCGAGCAGGCGCATCAACAGATGAAGGAAGAACTCGGCCTCGATCACTTCGAGGGCCGCTCTTGGACCGGTCTGCATCGCCATGCGCTGATAACGATGATGGCCTACGCCTTCCTCCAGTCCCGGCGCCTCGCAGCAGCCGGGCGGGAAAAAAAGAATCGCCTGCCCGCCGCCCGAGCCCTCGATGCCGTTGATCCGGCAGGCCATCCTCGACCACCTCGGCCGACCGCTACCCCGGCGATGCCCGCACTGTGACGTCGTCCTCGAACTGCCACCTTAAATGCAATCTGCCAAAGTAGTGCTAGGGGTCTGAGTTAGAAGTTCTCTCGCAGAAGCGTCCGACGCTTGCGAGGATAGCATCAGCGGGTTTGGTCCAGACGAAGGGCTTTGGATCGGCGTTGGTTTGGTCGATGTAGGCGTGGATCGCAGCTTCGAGATCGCTGGTCTGTTGGAAGGCACCACGCTGCAGACGTCGACGGGTGAGAAGGGCAAACCAGCCCTCGACAAGATTGAGCCATGATGCGGACGTCGGCGTGAAATGAAGGTGCCAACGCGGACGCTTCACCAGCCAGTCGTGGATCAGCTTGGTTTTGTGGGTGGCCGCGTTGTCGAGCACGAGGTGCACGTCGAGATCGCTGGGTACGACCGCCTCGATCTGATCGAGGAAGTCGCGGAACTCAATCGAACGATGCCGGCCTGTGCAGTGGCTGATCACCGTCCCGGCCTGGACGTTGAGGGCGGCGAACAGGTCGGTCGTACCCTGGCGACGATAATCGTGAGTTCGGCGCTCCGGCTGGCCGGGCCGCATCGGCAGCACGGGGGCCGTGCCCGTCAGCGCTTGGATCTGTGGCTTCTCGTCGACGCACAGCACCACGGCACGATGCAGCGGAGCCATGTAGAGGCCGACCACGTCCCGGACCTTGTCGACGAAGGCGGGATCGGTCGAAAGCTTGAAGGTGTCGGTCTTGTGCGGCTGCAGCCCGAAGGCATGCCAGACCCGCGAGACCATGCTCTGGCTCATGCCGACCCGCCGGGCCATGGCGCGGGTCGACCAGTGGGTGGCGTTCTCTGGCTGGCTCTCCAGCGTGAGGGTGACCATCCCTTCGATGGCCGTGTCCGTGACGGCACGTGGTGTACCAGAGCGGGGCAGGTTGACGAGGCCGTCGAGGCGATGGGCGAGGAAACGGGCGCGCCACGTCGTGACGCTCATCCGGCTGACGCCGAGATCACGGGCAACGCCACTGTTGGTCGATCCCGGCTCAGCGCAGGCCAGCACGATCCGCGCGCGCTGAGCCAAGGCTTGGCCGACATCGCGACGGCGGACGAGCCCCGCCAGGCGCGTGCGCTCGTCCTCAGTCAGATGGAGAGGAGCAGATTTTGGACCACGAGCCATCGGTCACCTCCGTGCGGACATCCCCCACACGTAGGTGCAAGCTCGAAATCTGCAACTAAACTTCTAACTCAGACAACTAGAACTCACGCTCCCTGCCGTTGAAAGCTTTTCAGTTTCAACCGAAGTGCCCGTCGCTGAAAGCGCCGCGGCCTTCGACTGCGCCATATTGCAGGTAGTGCAGCATTGGGTCGATATGAGCTGCGGCAACATCCTTGTAGTGCGCTTCGTAAGCACGGGTATCAAAGATAGCTGACGGATCGCGCCCCTCTTTCCATCCATAGGTTTCATAATGGGCGATAGGGTCCATCCCAGACGCGCGAACGTCGGCATAGGCTGTAAGATATCCAGTGACGTCGAACACCGCGTTGGGATTACGACCCTCGTGCCACCCGTTCACCTCATAGTGATTGTAAGCGAACGCGAAGCTGTCCCCGCCCGCAGCGATTGCCGCGCGTGCAACATCCGCGTTGGCTAGTAGGTAATATTCGGCGTCGAAGCCTGGATGCATCGCAAGATCCGCGGCACGGCCGACTGCGGCATAGGCTTGGCGCCCTTCTGCCTGTCCATATTGCAAGTAGTGAGTGAGCGGATCGATCCCGGCGGCACGGACATCCGGGTTATGAGCCAGATAAAGTTCGTTGTCGAACCGCGCGGATGGGTCGCGCCCCTGATGCCAACCATTGATACCATAGTCTGTCAGCGGGTTGGTACCCGCAGAGCGGACGTCAGCATTTGCGGCGAGGTATCCTGAAGTCGAGAAAAAAGCATTTGGATCCCGTCCCTCATGCCAGCCGTACTGCAAGTAATGCGCATCCAAGTCTGTATGCGTACGCCAAACATCAAAATTATTGGCGGCGTAGTAGAGATCGTCAACGAGGGGTAATCCATCGTTTTTCTGAATTATACCGTCACTAAATGAAATTTTTGTGGCATCAGTAAGATCCATAATTGTTCCGTCGGCGAATTTTATCGCAGTGTGGCCACGACTGAAGTCAAAGCTCGCGTCCGTAAGCGCGATGGGAAGAGATATTGTCGTTAAGCTCGCAGTCGTCGATACGGGAATGCTTGGAGTTAGAGCCACTGCAGCTGTTGCGCCGTAAAGCTTGCCTGTATCGATCCCATCGGGCGATGAAATCGTTCCAAGTTGAACTGCCGTAGCGCTTGAGGCATTTGAGTATGCACGAATATAATCGATGCTCATCGACATGGGAGTGCCTGCGGTGTCGGCGTTATTGCTCTCTGATCCTTGAGTAGCTAAGTTAGCCAGGATATACATCGGGCCATGCATATCAGTAGGAGTTAGTTGATAACCCATGTACTGACCATCAAAATAGAAACTAATTCTGTCAGGCTGCCAATTCATACCATACGTATGATACCCGGATGTTAATCCGGGGTGGTCGCTATAATATTGTAAGTTTTGACTTAGAATACTATCTGTTGTGTGTATAGCGCTATAAACGCCACCTTCGTTAGCTCCATAATGCTCGACGATATCAAGTTCCTGCCACCCTGGAAGATGGTTTGGATTGCTTGCAGCCTGATTAGGAAGTAACCAAAAAGCATCCCATGCACCGATGCTAGCCGACAGGTCGGCCCGCATTTCAAAATATCCATAGGTTTGTGAGAAATTTCCCTGCGTAGTAATCAGACCCGATTCCCAACTTCCAGGATATCCGGACGGAGTTTTATCGGGTACAGCGGTTATTATTAGTGCGCCGTTCTGAACTTTGAACGGATCATAGCCGGATGACGAATCGACAAAGGAAGAATGTCCAAATCCAATGTCGGAGTTGCTGTCAAACCGCCATTGCGAGCGGATATCGGCCCAAGTCGTACCCGATCCATTCTGGGAAATACTACGAGCATTGAATTCGTCGTCAAATGTTAGACGGTAACCCGTAAGGTCGATCATGGCGAAAAATCTCGCTGCTCACATGGCAGAGAGCTTCACGCAAAAACGTTAACGACACGACAATAATAGTCGAGCAGATACTACATGGATCTGACGCATATTATATATACGTCATAAATCATGATATTACGG
>NZ_VRUU01000017.1 GCF_008039875.1 Methylobacterium sp. WL119
GCCGCCGTCGCCGCGGCTCCCGTCGTCGAGGCGCCGCCGCCCGCGCCGGAACCGGCCGCAGCCGAGCCGACGCCGGAGCCTGCAGCCGTCCACGCACCGGAGCCGGAAGCCGCCGAGACGCCGCCTCAGGATGCGCGGATCGACGACGTGATCGAGAGCCTGTCCCAGGCCCTCGGCGCCGCGATCCAGCAGCCGCAGGAGCCCGCCTCCGACGATCCGGCCTCGACCTTCGAACGGTGGACCGTCCGCCCCCGGCGCACGCAGCAGACCTGAGCGTCTGCCGCTTCGGACGCCGACGTCACCGACCTTCGAGGACCGCCGTTGCCCCCGCAGCGGCGGTCCTTCGCGTTCGGCGGGCGACCTCAGTTGCGGATGATCACGCTGGCGCCGCCATGGCTGCGGGCGAGGCCGAACAGCCGGCTGGCATGGCCGGGCGCGAGGCGGATGCAGCCGTGGCTGGCGCGCCGTCCGAGATGGCCCACCGCGTAGGTGCCGTGGATCGCGTAGCCGCCCCGGAAGAACATCGCGTGCGGCATCGGCGAGCCGTGATACTTGTGCGAGCGCCACATCGGTGCCATCAGCCCGACCCGGAAGTTGCCGTTCGGGGTGACGTAGCCGTTCCGTGCGGTCGAGACCGGCCAATCGTGCGAGAGCGCCCCGTCGACGTAGACGCGCATGCGTTGGCGCGACTGGTCAATCTGGGCGACGATGCCGGCGCTCGCGGGAACGACGAGGGCCAGGCTCAGGAGACCGCTCGCGGCGTTGAGGACGGCACGGACGAGGGGCACGACGAAGCTCCGGTGCTCGGAAAGGTCGGCCGACGGACGCGGACGTCCGGCGTCGACTTCGACGCGACCGCGATGACTTCAGTGCCCACTGTACTCTGCCGCGAAAAGACCGTTTTTCCTGTAGGAACAGGTTTTTGTCACACCTTCGGCGTGTCGAAATACTCAGCCGCCGTTGAGGCCCGAAGCCAACTTCGCTAGCCTCCGGCCAAATGGGAGGGTGCACGGCAAGCGTGCACGGGCGAGATCATGGCGCAGGCGATGCACGGTTCGACGAACGTAGCGGTGACCGAGAAGGCGATACGCCCGGATCCCTGGTACAAGGTGCTCTACATCCAGGTGCTGATCGCGATCGCGCTCGGCATCCTGCTCGGCTACCTCAGCCCCGATTGGGGCAAGTCGATGAAGTGGCTCGGCGACGGCTTCATCGCCCTGATCAAGATGATGATCGCGCCGATCATCTTCTGCACCATCGTGCACGGCATCGCCTCGATCGGCGACCTGAAGAAGGTCGGCCGCGTCGGCCTCAAGGCGCTGATCTATTTCGAGGTCGTCTCGAGCTTCGCGCTGCTGATCGGCATCATCGTCGGCGAGGTGGTCCGGCCGGGCGCAGGCTTCGGCGCCGACCTGTCCAAGCTCGATGCCAAGGCGGTCGAGGGCTACGCCAGCAAGGCGGCCGCCGACTCCACCGTCGCGCACATCCTCGGCCTGATCCCGAAGAGCTTCTTCGACGCGATGGCGACCGGCGACCTGTTGCAGGTGCTGCTGATCTCGATCCTCACCGGCTGCGTGCTGACCGGGATGGGCGCGAAGGGCGAGGCGATCACCCACGGCATCGACGCGGCTGGCCAGGTGTTCTTCCGCATCATCGGCCTGATCGTGAAGCTCGCTCCCATCGGCGCGTTCGGCGCGATGGCCTTCACGGTGGGCCAGTACGGCATCGGCAAGGTCATCGACCTCGCCTGGCTGGTCGGCACCTTCTACACCACCTCGCTGCTGTTCATCTTCGTGGTGCTCGGCGGGATCGCGGCCTTCTGCGGCTTCTCGATCTTCAAGTTCCTCGCCTACATCAAGGACGAGCTCCTGATCGTCCTCGGCACCTCCTCGTCGGAGACGGTGCTGCCGCACATGATGACCAAGATGAAGCGCCTCGGCGCCTCGGATTCGGTCGTCGGCCTCGTGATCCCGACGGGCTACTCGTTCAATCTCGACGGCACCAACATCTACATGACGCTCACGACGCTGTTCCTGGCGCAGGCGGTGGGCGCGGACCTGACCTTCGGGCAGTACGCGACGATCTTCCTCGTTGCGATGCTGACCTCGAAGGGCGCCTCGGGCGTCACCGGCGCGGGCTTCATCACCCTGGCGGCGACGCTGGCCGCGATCCCGGGCACCCCGGTGCCGGTGGCGGCGATGACGCTGGTGCTCGGCGTCGACAAGTTCATGTCCGAGTGCCGCGCGCTGACCAACCTGATCGGCAACGGCGTCGCGACCGTGGTCGTCTCCCGCTGGGAGGGCGAGCTCGACAAGGCCAAGCTCAACCAGGTGATGGCGCACCCCGTCTCGATCGGCACGCACATCTCCGACGAGACGCCCGAGTTGATGACGGTCGAGAGCGGTCCGCGCGCGCCGAAGGTCGCCGCCGCGGAGTGAGCGCATCGCATACCGGGGCGGCCCACCGCCTCGGCATCGATCTCGGAGGCACCAAGACCGCCGGCATCGTCCTCGATGCCGGCGGTCGCGTTCTGGCCGAGGCCCGCCTTCCGACACCCCGGAACGATTACGCCGGCACGGTGCGAACGATCGCGGACCTCGTCGCCAGGCTGGAGGCGGAGGCGGGCGGCACCTGCACGGTCGGCGTCGGGATGCCGGGCGCGATCTCGCCGGCCACCGGCCTCGTGAAGAACGCGAACTCGCACTGGCTCAACGGGCAACGGTTCGGTGCCGATCTCGAGACCGCGCTCGGACGGTCCGTCCGCATCGAGAACGATGCGAACTGCCTCGCCGTGTCCGAGGCGGTCGACGGCGCAGGCGCCGGGTCGAGCCTGGTCTGGGCGGTGATCCTCGGGACCGGCGTCGGATCGGGCATCGCCTGGGATCGGCGCCCGCTCGCCGGCCGCGGCCGCATCGCCGGGGAATGGGGCCACAACCCGCTGCCGCGGCCTGGCGACGACGAGCGGCCCGGGCCGGCCTGCTATTGCGGACGTCGCGGCTGCATCGAAACCTGGGTGTCGGGGCCGGGCCTCGCAGCCGACCACGCCCGCCGCACCGGCATCGCAGTCTCGGCCGAGGCGGTGGTCGCGGCGATGCGCGAGGGCGACGTCGTCGCGACAGCGACCTTCGCCGCCTATCTCGACCGGCTCGGACGCAGCGTCGCGCACGTGGTCAACATCCTCGATCCCGACGTCCTCGTGATCGGCGGCGGGCTCTCGCGGGTCCCGGAACTGATCGCCGGCCTGCCGGCGGCGACCGCACCGCACGTCTTCTCGGACCGCTTCGACACGCCGATCCGCGAGAGCCTGCATGGCGACGCCTCGGGCGTGCGCGGTGCAGCCTGGCTGTGGAACGCCGGATAGCCCGGCGCCCGCCCGCCACGCGCGAAAAGACACTTGTCACCAGCCGCGATCGCACATAAAGATATCTTTATGTCTAACGATCGCGCCAGCCCGACGGCACCGGTCTCCTTCCCCGACGCGCTGGGCGTGTTGCGGGCGGCGGCGGAGGAGACGCGCCTGCGCATCCTGGCGCTGCTGTCCGAGGGCGAGCTCTCGGTCTCCGACCTCACCGACATCCTCGGCCAGTCCCAGCCGCGGATCTCGCGCCATCTCAAGCTCCTGGTCGAAGCCGGGCTGATCGAGCGCCACCGCGAGGGGGCTTGGGCGTTCTTCCGGCTCGCGGAGACCCGCGCCGGCCTGGTCGACCCGCTGATCGCCGGCCTGTCGCGCGACGGCGCGCCGTTGTCCGAGGATCGCGCCCGCCTCGACGCGGTCCGCAACCAGCGGGCGGAGACCGCAAAGACCTTCTTCGCGCGGCTGGCACCGAAATGGGACGAGCTGCGCTCGCTCCACGTGCCCGAGGCCACCGTCGAGGCGGCGGTGCTCGCGGCCTTGGGCAATCGTCCGGTCCGCAGCCTGATCGATCTCGGGACCGGCACCGGGCGGATGCTCGGGTTGCTGGCGCCGCTCGCCGGCCGGGCGACCGGGCTCGATTCGAGCCACGCCATGCTCTCGGTCGCGCGCGCCAACCTGGAACGGATGGGGTTGGCGCGGGTCGACCTGCGCCAGGGCGACATCCACGCCCCGCCCTTCGCCCGCGGCAGCTTCGACCTCGTGGTGGTGCATCAGGTGCTGCATTATCTCGACGAGCCGGCGCGGGCGCTGCGCGAGGCCGCCCGCCTCGTCGCGCCGGGCGGCCGCCTGCTGGTGGTCGATTTCGCCCCGCACGACCTCGAGTTCCTGCGCGAGTCGCAGGCCCACCGCCGTCTCGGCTTCGCCGCCGATCAGGTCTCGGGCTGGCTGTCCGAGGCCGGGCTCGACACCGTGGTGACCCGCGACCTCGCGCCGACCGAGCAGGCCCAGCTCACCGTCACCCTCTGGCTCGCGGCGGACGGCCGTGTCGCCCCCGAAGCCATCCAGCCCGAACGCGCCGTCGCCTGAGGCGGCCGACGCCCTTCCACGATCGTCTGAACCGAACGACATTGAGGACGAAGCCCATGCCGAACGCCAACCGCCACCGCGCCAGCCGCGACGGCTACCACCCGATCCGCGTCTCGATCGAGTTCTTCCCGCCGAAGACCGAGGAGATGGAGAAGATCCTGTGGTCCTCGATCGAGCGGCTGGCGCCGCTCGGGCCGAAATTCGTCTCGGTGACCTACGGGGCCGGCGGCTCGACCCGCGAGCGCACCCACAACACCGTGGCCCGCATGGTGACCGAGACCGGCCTCAAGCCGGCCGCCCACCTGACTTGCGTGGATGCGACCCGCGACGAGATCGACGCGGTGGTGCAGTCCTACTGGGATGCCGGCGTGCGCCACATCGTGGCGCTGCGCGGCGATCCCGCCGAGGGCGTCGGCCACGCCTATCGCCCGCATCCCGGCGGCTACGCGCAGACCTCGGACCTCGTCGCCGGCATCAAGCGCATCGGCGACTTCAAGGTCTCGGTCTCGGCCTATCCCGAGAAGCACCCCGAGGCCGCCTCGCTCGACGCCGACATCGACGCGCTGAAGGCCAAGGTCGACGCCGGCGCAGACCAAGCGATCACGCAGTTCTTCTTCGAGAACGACGTCTACCTGCGCTACGTCGACAAGGTGCGCGCCGCCGGCATCGACATCCCGATCATCCCCGGCATCCTGCCGGTGCAGAACTTCAAGCAGGCCGCCAACTTCGCCCGCCGCACCGGCGCTTCGGTGCCGTATTGGCTGGCGGCGCGCTTCGACGGGCTCGAGGGCGACGTCGAGACCCGGCGGCTGGTGGCGGCGGCGGTGGCGGCCGAGCAGGTGCTCGACCTCGTCGACGAGGGCGTCAACGACTTCCACTTCTACTCGATGAACCGCTCGGACCTCGTCTACGCGATCTGCCACCTGCTTGGCCTGCGCGCCCAGGCACCGAAGGTGGCGACGGCGAAGGCGGCCTGATCGATCGACCTCCCGTCATCCCGGGGCGCCGCGGGCGCGCCCGGGATCCAGACGCGCGAACCTTGCCGACAAGTCTTTGACGGCAGCCGAAACCGGCCTTCCGGACCCGTCGCGGTTCTGGATTCCGGGCTCCGCTGCGCGGCCCCGGAATGACGAGTGAGACATCCATGACCGACCTTCGTCCCGTCGACGGCACCGAGATCGAAGCCGCCCTGCGCCAGCGCGCGCGGGAGAAGATCCTCGTCCTCGACGGGGCGATGGGCACCGTGATCCAGCGCCTCGGCTACGGCGAGGCCGACTTCCGCGGCGAGCGCTTCAAGGACCACGCCCACGACCAGAAGGGCAACAACGACCTGCTGATCCTGACGCAGCCCGATGCGATCCGGCAGATCCACCTCGACTACTTCCTCGCCGGCGCCGACGTCTGCGAGACCAACACCTTCTCCGGCACCACGATCGCGCAAGCCGATTACGGCATGGAATCGGTGATCCACGAGCTGAACGCGCAGGGCGCGCGCCTCGCCCGCGAGGCCGCCAAGCTCGCCGAGGAGCAGGATGGCCGCCGCCGGTTCGTCGCCGGCGCCGTCGGTCCGACCAACCGCACGCTCTCGATCTCGCCGGACGTGAACAACCCCGGCTACCGCGCCGTGACCTTCGATCAGGTCAAGCAGGCCTATGCCGAGCAGGTCCGCGGCCTGATGGACGGCGGCGCCGAGCTGATCCTGATCGAGACGATCTTCGACACGCTGAACGCCAAGGCGGCGATCGCCGCCACCTGGCAGGTGTTCGACGAGCGCGGCGTCACCCTGCCGATCCAGATCTCCGGCACGATCACCGACCTGTCCGGGCGCACCCTGTCGGGCCAGACCCCCGAGGCGTTCTGGAACGCGCTGCGCCATTGCCGGCCGTTGACCTTCGGCCTCAACTGCGCGCTGGGCGCCCGCGAGATGCGCGGCCACATCTCGGAGCTGTCCCGCGTCTGCGACACGCTGGTCTGCGCCTACCCGAATGCCGGCCTGCCCAACGAGTTCGGCCTCTACGACGAGAGCCCGGAGGCGATGGCCAAGCTCGTCGCCGAGTTCGCCGAGGGCGGCATCGTCAACATGGTCGGCGGCTGCTGCGGCACCACGCCGGACCACATCCGCGCCATCTCCGAGGCCGTCGCCGGCAAGACGCCGCGGGTAATTCCTGAGATCGCGCCGCTGATGCGCCTGTCCGGCCTGGAGCCGTTCACGCTGACGAAGGAGATCCCCTTCGTGAACGTCGGCGAGCGCACCAACGTCACCGGCTCGGCCAAGTTCAGGAAGCTCGTCACCGCCGGCGACTACGCCGCCGCCCTCGACGTCGCCCGCGACCAGGTCGCGGCCGGGGCCAGCATCATCGACGTCAACATGGACGAGGGCCTGCTCGATTCCGAGAAGGCGATGGTCGAGTTCCTCAACCTGGTCGCCGCCGAGCCCGACATTGCCCGCGTGCCGGTGATGGTCGATTCCTCGAAGTTCCACGTCATCGAAGCCGGCCTGAAGTGCATCCAGGGCAAGGCGATCGTAAACTCGATCTCGATGAAGGAGGGCATCGAGAAGTTCGTTCACGACGCGAAGGTGTGCCGCTCCTACGGCGCGGCCGTGGTGGTGATGGCCTTCGACGAGGACGGCCAGGCCGACACGCTGGAGCGCAAGGTCGAGATCTGCACCCGGGCCTACAAGGTGCTGACCGAGGAGGTCGGCTTCCCGCCCGAGGACATCATCTTCGATCCGAACGTGTTCGCGGTGGCGACCGGCATCGAGGAGCACAACGGCTACGGCGTCGCCTTCATCGAGGCGACCCGCATCATCCGCGAGACGCTGCCCCACACCCACATCTCGGGCGGCATCTCGAACCTGAGCTTCGCCTTCCGCGGCAACGAGCCGGTGCGCGAGGCGATGCACGCGGTGTTCCTGTACCACGCGATCAAGGTCGGCATGGACATGGGCATCGTCAACGCGGGCCAGCTCGCGGTCTACGACCAGCTGCCGGCGGAACTGCGCGAGCTGTGCGAGGACGTGGTCCTGAACCGGCGCGACGACGCCACCGACCGCCTTCTGGAGGCGGCCGAGCGCTTCAAGAGCGGCGCCTCGGCCCAGGCGAAGACCGCCGACCTGACCTGGCGCGAGGGCACCGTCGAGAAGCGCATCGAGCACGCGCTGGTCAACGGCATCACCGAGTACATCCTCGCCGACACCGAGGAGGCCCGCCAGGGCGTGGCGCGACCGCTCCACGTCATCGAGGGCCCTCTCATGGCCGGCATGAACGTGGTCGGCGACCTGTTCGGCTCGGGCAAGATGTTCCTGCCGCAGGTGGTGAAGTCCGCCCGCGTGATGAAGCAGGCGGTGGCCTACCTCGAGCCGTACATGGAGGCGGAAAAGCTCGCCAACGGCGGCGACGGGCAGCGCCGCGCCGCCGGCAAGGTGCTGATGGCTACCGTGAAGGGCGACGTCCACGACATCGGCAAGAACATCGTCGGCGTGGTCCTGGCCTGCAACAACTATGAGATCATCGACCTCGGCGTGATGGTGCCGGCGACCAAGATCCTCGAGGTCGCCAAGCGCGAGAACGTCGACATCGTCGGCCTCTCCGGGCTGATCACGCCGTCGCTGGACGAGATGGTGCACGTCGCCGCCGAGATGGAGCGCGAGGGCTTCGACGTGCCGCTGCTGATCGGCGGCGCCACCACCAGCCGCGTCCACACCGCGGTGAAGATCCACCCGTCCTACCAGCGCGGGCAGGCGATCTACGTCACCGATGCCAGCCGCGCGGTCGGCGTGGTCTCGAGCCTGATTTCGAAGGAGACCCGCGGCGGGGTGATCGAGAAGGTGCAGGCGGAATACGCCAAGGTCGCCGACGCCCACGCCCGCTCAGAGCTCGACAAGCAGCGCCTGCCGCTGGCCAAGGCCCGCGCCAACGCGTTCAAGATCGACTGGACCGATTACGCGCCGAAGAAGCCGAGCTTCACCGGGACGCGCGTCTACGGCTCGTACGAGGTGGCCGACCTCGTGCCCTACATCGACTGGACGCCGTTCCTGCAGACCTACGAGTTCAAGGGCCGCTACCCCGCGATCTTCGAGGACCCGAACCAGGGCCCGGCGGCCAAGGCCCTGTTCGAGGACGCGCAGGCGATGCTCAAGCAGATCGTCGCCGAGCGCTGGTTCAACCCGAAGGCGATCCTCGGCTTCTGGCCGGCCAACGCGGTCGGCGACGACATCCGCCTCTACACCGGCGAGAGCCGCTCGGAGACGCTGGCGACCTTCCACGGCCTGCGCCAGCAGCTGTCGAAGCGCGACGGGCGGCCGAATACCTGCCTGTCGGACTTCGTGGCACCTGCCGAGACCGGGATCGCCGACTACGTCGGCGGCTTCGTCGTCACGGCGGGCCTGGAAGAGGTGCGGATCGCCGAGAAGTTCGAGCGCGCCAACGACGACTACCGCTCGATCCTGGTCAAGGCGCTCGCCGACCGCATCGCCGAAGCGTTTGCCGAGCGCATGCACGAGCGCGTGCGGCGCGAGTTCTGGGGCTACGCGGCGGACGAGACCTACACGCCGGAAGAGCTGGTGCGCGAGGAATACGACGGCATCCGCCCGGCCCCGGGCTACCCGTCGCAGCCCGATCACACCGAGAAGGTCACGCTGTTCGACCTGCTCCAGGCCGAGCGCCGCATCGGCGTGAAGCTCACCGAATCCTACGCGATGTGGCCGGGCTCGTCGGTCTCCGGGCTCTACATTGCCCACCCGAAGGCGCACTACTTCGGCGTCGCCAAGGTGGAGCGCGACCAGGTCGAGGACTACGCGATGCGCAAGGGCATGGACCTGCACGCCGTGGAGCGCTGGCTCGGGCCGATCCTCAACTACGATCCGGCGCGCTACCTGGCGGTGGCGGCGGAGTAGGCCGCCTCGACTTTGCGGCTCCGGCCTCCCGATCTATCCTCGTGACGGACAT
Organism: Methylobacterium sp. WL119; assembly: GCF_008039875.1. Classification (GTDB taxonomy): domain Bacteria; phylum Pseudomonadota; class Alphaproteobacteria; order Rhizobiales; family Beijerinckiaceae; genus Methylobacterium. Next base: position 9,391 of record NZ_VRUU01000017.1, read on the forward strand.
CGGGAGGTCGGCATGTCGAACATCGCGAAGATCATCCGATCGGACGGGGAGGAGGCGGTACAATTGCCACCCGGTTTCCAGTTCGAGGGCGACACGGTGCGGATCCGACGCGACGGCGAGGCGGTCATCCTCGAACCGATCGTGGATGAGTGGTCTTGGCTCGAAGCCATCGCCGTCAAGCTCGACCCTGACGTCCTCGATGCCATCCTGAAAGCCACGGATGAAGATGTGCCGCAGCAAGACCGCCCGGCGCTCGACGAACTCTGATGCTCTATCTGCTTGATACCAATGTCGTAGTGGCTTTGCTGAAGCAACGACAACGGGTTTGGGAGCGGTTGCGAGCACATCGGCGGCGCGATTTCGGCGTTTCGGCGATCGTTTCGCACGAGTTGTTCTTCGGTGCCTATCATGGTGATCGCCAAGACGAAACGCTCGCCGGGATCGATGCCCTGCGCTTCCCCGTGATCGATTTCACCGTCGCCAACGCCCGCCAGGCCGGCGAGATCCGTGCGGTCCTCGCCGCGGCCGGAACGCCGATCGGCCCCTACGACGTCCTGATCGCCGGGCAGGCGCTCGCGCGCGACGTGACGCTCGTCACCCGCAACGTCCGCGAATTCTCGCGCGTCCCCGGCCTGCGGGTCGAGGATTGGGAGGGCGGCGGCGCATAAGCCTGCGCCTGTGTCCCGGCGGAGCTTGACCGGGCGGCCCTCGCGGCTTCAATGCCCGTGCGGGTCGTCCGCGGGTCAGTTGCGTGGAGACGGGTATGAAGCGGCTGGCGTTTGTCATCGCCGTCGCGACGGGCCTCGCGGTCACCGGATGCACCGGGTTTTCCCACATCTCCAAGACCTATGTCAGCCTGACGCCCCAGGTCGTGACGATCTCCTGCAACGACCCGTACGAGGTCTACGACCAGCGCAAGCAACGACGGATGCTGATCGTCTCGAACGCGGTGCGCGAGTTCACCGGCTGCGGCATCGGCGACCGCTATGCCGACCGCGACCCCGGCGAGACGCGGGCGGCGCGCTTCCGCCTGGCGGCGCGGACCTACCTTGACGAGACGGTGCGCGAGGATTGCAGGATCACCGGCGAGACGGTGTTCACCGACCTGCAGACCGAGTTCGTCTACGCCTGCGGCGCCCCGATCGAGCCGCGCACCGCGAAGGTGCCGCGCCTGCCCGGGCGCACCAATCCCGGCATCGGGCTGCGTTGAGTCGCTATCGCTTGGCGGTCTGCGGGAAGCTGCGCTCTGCGGCGTCGCCCGAGGCGGCGAGCAGCGTGCGGGCGAAGGCGCGCGCCTCCGCCCGGCTCAGGCTGAGGATGGCGGTGACCGGTTTTCCGTCGAGGTCGGGCAGCCCGAGCTCGAGGCGCACGCCGTCGCCCGCCGCCGCCGCGGACAGGCTCCAGCCGCGTTCGCCCGCGGGGCCCGGTTCCTGCTCCGGATCGCTCATCGTCGTGCATTCCCGTTCGGTCGCCGTCCTGCATGACCGATCGCGCCCGCGGAGGCCAGAGCCGGCGCCGGGCTTTATCGAGGCGGCCGCCCGGTCCGGCGGTTGACGAAGCCCTCCGGGGATGATGTCTGCGCGGCCGACCGCGCCTCGCCGGGGCGCCGCTTCCAAGGCCGAGAGACATGTCCGAGATCTGGTTCCGCACGGGCGAGGCGACGGTGCTCGCCGCCGAGGGGCAATACACCGACGCGATGCCCGAGGTGCTGATCGGCTCGACGCGGGGCCCGGTCGGCCAGGCCTTCGCCGGCATGATGGGCCAGGTGCAGGGCCACACCCGGATGTTCGTGGTGCGCGACCTCAACCAGCTCGTGCGCCCGGCGACGATGATGACCACGAAGGTCACGATCCACACCGCGGAATACGCCGAGCTTCTCGGCGGCGTGGTTCAGGCCGCGACCGGCGACGCGATCGTCGATTGCGTAATCGAGGGCATCCTGCCCAAGGACGGCTTGGACGAGCTGTGCATGATCATCATGATCTGGCTCGACGAGCGCTGCGGCGCCGATCCGAACGTGGACCGCAAGGACCTCTACCGCACCAACTACGAGGCGACGAAGCTCGCCATCGGCCGCGCCATACGGGGCGAGCCGACGATCGAGGAGCTGATCGCCAACCGCAAGACGGTGAAGCACTACGCGCTCGAGGACGTCGTCGAGTACTGAGGCGAACGCTCAGGCGGTCCTCCGCGCGCGTGCCAGCGAGGTGCGCGCGTAGAGATCGACGACCCGGCAATCCAGGCCGGCGGCGGGCAGGATCAGGCGCTCGCCGGGATCGGTCAGGCGTCGCGTGATCCAGCCGCCCGCGTCGCGGATGGCGAGCGTCACCGCGACGACCCGCTGCTCGATCAGCAGGACGACGTCGCACATCGGCAGGGCCTGGTAGCCCGCCAACTTGATCGCGATCTTCCCGCGGTTCGAGCCCGAGGGCTTCCGGCGGTCGCTGGGGGAGATGATCTCGGCGGCGAGGTAGCAGGTCCCGGAAACGCTTCCGCCGGGCTCGACGTCGGATCGATCGATCACGGCGGCGTCGGGAACGTAGGCGTTCCCCTCGATCACCGGCCGCAGGTCGATCGCCGGGTTCTGCAGGACCACCCGGTCCGAGCCGATCCGTCGAGGCCCTCACTCAGCCGCCGGTCGAGGTTTCCGGCGATGATCTGATGATCGATGCTCGGCTGCGCCTGCATGACGAAACGCCCTTCGATGAGTTCCCATTTCTCCTCGTCGGGGCGGGACGCGACGAAGTCCCAGAAGCTTCGATGCGCGTCGAGGCGGGAAGCATCCGTCAGCAAGGCGGGCATGATGGGCTCCGTGCCGAGAACGTCTGCGAGAGAGATCGGCCCGGCCGCACGACCGGTCAAGCGCATGTCAGCCCGGCGGGATGCGGCCGACCGAGCAGAGGGTGCGGATCGAGCCGGTGCTGTCGGTGTAGCAGCTCGCCGACCAGCCGTTCTGCTGGACAAACGACTTGCGCCGCTCCGAGAGCGCGGTGGCATGTGCCGTGGCGATGATGGCCTGGACCGCGCCGGCCGACTCGCCGACGAGCAGCTCGGAGGCGATCGACAGGTCGCGGAAGAAGGCGGCCGACGGCGTCGTCTCGCCGGAGCTCGCCTGGACGATCGGCTCGGCCCGGCAGGTCAGGTCGAGCTTGATCGCGCCGGGCACCCGGATGTCGATGCTGGGGCCGGCGCGGCGCCCGACCTTGCCGCCTGTGGCGGCGGCGATCCTCAGGGCGAGGCCGTCGCATTCGTCGGCGCGGGCAGCGGCGGGGATCAGCAGGAGGCAGGCGAGGGCGAAGCGAAGCATGGCCGCACCATACGCGCAGCCGGTCGGCTGTCGAGGCTCGGCGCGCGGCGCCCTCAATGGAAATCCCGGCTGCGATAGGTCCGCCGGTCGGTGGGAGCCCCGAAATCGTTGGTCTCGGGCGGCAGGCGCACGCCGCCGGCGCGAAGCTCGAGCAACTCCTCCGTCAGGTCGCGGAACCGCTCGGCGACGAGGTGGACCACGCCCTCGGCCCGCTGCACCCGGCCCTGCACCGCGAGGAAGCGGGCGTTCATCGCGGCGCGGCGGTTGGCCTCGAACACCTTCTTCCAGACGATGACGTTGGCGATGCCGGTCTCGTCCTCGAGGGTCAGGAACACCACGCCCTTGGCGGTGCCGGGGCGCTGCCGCGTCAGCACCAGCCCGGCCACGGTGACGCGACCGTTCTGGGGAAAGCCGGGATCGTGATGCTCGCGGGCCGGGACGGCGCCGATCCGGGCGAGCCGGGCGCGGAAGAACGCGACCGGGTGGCCCTTCAGCGAGAGCCCGGTGGCGGAATAATCCTCGGCCACCTGCTCGGAAGCCGGCATCGGCGGCAGCGCCACGGTCGGCTCGTTGCGGAAGAGCCCGTCGTCGGCATGGAAGGCGAAGAGCGGCAACGGCGCCTCCAGCAGGTGCGCGCGCCGGCCGAGGGCTTCGTCCGGCACGGGCTTGGCGATGCGACCGCCCTCCAGCGTCCGCACCATCCACAGGGCCGCCCGCCGGTCGAGGTCGAGGGAGCGGAACGCGTCGGCCTCGGCCAGCCGCTCCAGCGCGTTGCGGGGCAGCGCCAAGGCCGCCTGCAGGCCCTCGATGCTGGCATAGCCGTTGGCCCGCAACGCCACGAGCCGGCGCATCGCAGCCTGCGGCAGCCCGGTGATCTGCCGCAGACCGATCCGCACCGCGAGCCGCTTCGGCACCCCGGGCGGGGGAGCCTCCGCGGCCGGCTCCAGGGTGCAGTCCCAGTCGCTGGCATTGACGTCGGGCCCGCGCACCTCGACGCCGTGGGCGCGGGCGTCGCGCACCAGCTGCGCCGGCTGGTAGAAGCCCATCGGCTGCGAATTGAGGATCGCGGCCAGGAACACGTCCGGGTGCCGGCATTTCAGCCAGGCCGAGGCGTAGACCAGCAGCGCGAAGCTCGCCGCATGGCTCTCCGGGAAGCCGTAGGTGGAGAACCCGCGGATCTGCGCGAAGCAGCGCTCGGCGAAGTCCCTCGGGTAGCCCCGTACGATCATCCCGCCGATGAACTTCTCCTCGAAGCCGCCGATCGTGCCGACGTGCCGGAAGGTCGCCATCGCCCGGCGCAGGCCGTCGGCCTCGGCTGGGGTGAAGCCGGCCGCGGTGATCGCGATCTGCATGGCGTGCTCCTGGAACAGAGGCACGCCGAAGGTCTTTTCGAGGACCTTCTCCAACTCGTTGGCCGGCCCGTGATCGGGGTGGGGGGCCGGGTATTCCACCGGTTCGGCACCAGACCGCCGCCGCAGGTAGGGGTGCACCATGTCCCCCTGGATCGGGCCGGGGCGGACGATCGCGACCTGCACCACGAGGTCGTAGAATGCGTTCGGCTTCAGCCGCGGCAGCATCGACATCTGCGCCCGGCTTTCGACCTGGAACACGCCGACGGAATCGGCCTTCGACAGCATCGCGTAGACCTCCGGATCCTCCGGCGGCAGGTCGGCGAGGGTCGGGTAGTCGAGGCCGTAGTCGCGGGCCAGGAAATCGAGCCCGCGGCGGATGCAGGTGAGCATGCCGAGCGCCAGCACGTCGACCTTCATCAGGCCGACCACGTCGATGTCGTGCTTGTCCCATTCGATGAAGGTGCGGTCGGGCATCGCGGCGTTGCCGACCGGCACGGTCTCGTCGAGCCGCCCGCGGGTCAGAACGAACCCACCGACATGCTGCGACAAGTGCCGTGGGAAGCCAATCAGCGAGACCGCCAGGTCCACCGCCTGCCGGATCGCCGGGTTTCCGGGATCGAGGCCGGCCTGGGCCACGTGCTTGTCCGGCAGGTCCTTGCCCCACGACCCCCACACGGTCTCGGCGAGCGAGGCGGTGATGTCCTCGGTCAGCCCCAGCACCTTGCCGACCTCGCGGATGGCCGAGCGCGGGCGGTAGTGGATCACCGTCGAGCAGATCGCCGCGCGCTCGCGGCCGTACTTGCCGTAGAGGTACTGGATCACCTCCTCGCGGCGCTCGTGCTCGAAGTCGACGTCGATGTCGGGCGGCTCGTCGCGGTTCTCGGAGATGAAGCGGGCGAACAGCAGGCGGATCTGGGTCGGGTCGACCGCGGTGATGCCGAGGCAGAAGCACACGGCGGAGTTGGCGGCCGAGCCGCGGCCCTGGCACAGGATGCCCCGGCCGCGCGCGAACTCCACGATGTCGCGGATGGTGAGGAAGTATTGCGCGTAGTTCATCTTCGCGATGAGGGCGAGCTCCCCATGAAGGGTCCTCTCGATGTCCTCGGGGACGCCGTCGGGGAAGCGCCAGCGCGCGCAGTCCCAGACCCGTTCCTCTAGGTAGTCCTGGGGCGTCCGGTTCGGCGGCACCGGCTCCTCGGGGTACTCGTAGCTCAGCATCCCAAGGGAGAAGCCGCAGGCCTCCACGATCTCGACCGTGCGGGCGAGCGCCTCCGGATGGTCGGCGAACAGCCGCGCCATCTCCGACGGCGGCTTGAGATGGCGCTCGGCGTTGGCTTCCAGGCGGTAGCCGGCCTCCGCGAGGGTGCAGCCCTCGCGGATGCAGGCGATCACGTCCTGCAGCGGACGCCGGTCGGGATGGTGGTAGAGGGCGTCGGACACCGCGACCATCGGCGCGCCGAGGCGATGCCCGAGCTCGGCGAGCAGCCCGAGACGCCGGCGCTCGTCGCCGCGGTGGCGGTGGCTGGCACCGAGCCAGACCCTCCCGGGGGCGGCGGCCGCCAGCGCCTCGACCCGGGCGGAGAAGGCCGCGGGCGGCACCAGCCGCCGGCCGGGGGGCATCGCGATGAAGACCTGTCCCTCGGCCGCCTCCAGCATCTCCGCGAAGGAGAAGCGGCATTCGCCCTTGCGCGCCCGCCGGTTGCCCGAGGACAGCAGCCGGCACAGGCGGCCGTAGCCCGCCCGATCCATCGGGTAGGTCACCGCCTCGAACCCGTCCTCGGTGACGAGCCGCACCCCCGGCAGGAACGGGATGTTCCAGATGTCCTTCGCGCCCGGTCGCTCCGGCTTCACCCGGGCCGCCGCATAGGCGCGGACCACCCCGGCGAGGGTGTTGCGGTCGGCGATGCCGATGGCGCGGAGCCCGTAGGCGATCGCCTGCTCGACGTATTCCTGCGGATGCGAGGCGCCGCGAAGGAACGAGAAGTTGGTCGAGACGGCCAGTTCCGCGTAAGCCGCCGCCGTCACGCGAACAGCCCGTGCACGAACCAGGCGGCCGGCCGGTCGGCCAGGTTCGGGCCGTCGCGGTAGAGCCAGAGCCGGCGGCCGGATTCGCACTCGACGACGTAGTAGTCGCGCGGGACGCCGGCCTCGCGCCACCATTCGGGCTCGATCCGTTCCGGCCCTTCCGAATGCGCGATCCGATGGAGGCGGGACCGCCAGCGGAAACGGCGCGGCGGCCCCTCCGGCACCAGGGCGATCACGTCCTCGGCCGCCTCGCCGCGGTCGAACAGCACCAGCGGCCGGGGACCGATGCCGGCATCGGGATCGGGCCAGTGCAGGACGACGCGCTCGATGCGCCAAGGTTCGGTGCGCCAAGGTTCGGTGTGCCAAGGGGCGATGCGGTCGGCGCGCTCGGGCACGTGGCTCGCACGGGGGCTCAGGCGGATCACGGGTCGGCCGAAGCGCTGGCGCAGGGCGTCGGCGAGGCCGGCGGTCCGGTCGTCCTGAGGGGCGGGGCCGGTGGCGAGGGTAGCTTGCCGGCCGGGCATCGGGCCGGTGGCGGACACGTCCAGGCGGACCGTCTCGAAGCCGAAGCCCGCATCCAGGCCAGAGCCGAGCCGTTCGAGCCGAAGCTGCAGCAGGCGCGCGACGTGGTCGGGGCTGCGGCTCGGCTCGGACAGGCCGAGGTCGAGGGCGCGCACCACGTCGTCGACCCGGTGCAGCGACAGGCGAAAGCCGCGGGCGCCGAGCCCGTCCGCCTCCAGGCGCGGCGCGATCTCGGCCATCAGCCGCCGCACCGTGGCGACGATGATCTCCTGGCTGCCGATCGGATCGAGGAAGCCGCGGGCGGCGCCGTAGCGCACGGGCTCCGTGACCGGGACGAGCGGCTCCGGCCGGCACCCGGCCGCCTGGTCGAGGCGAACGAGGAGCGCCGCGCCGAAGCGGCGGGCCAGCGGCGGGCGCGGCGCGTCGAGGACGGCGCCGATCCTGCGCAGGCCGAGCCGCTTCAGGGCGACGGCGACGGCTGGCTCGCAGCGCAGGGCCTCGACGGGGAGGGGCCTCAGGGCCTGCTCGGTCCTCTCCGATGGGACGCACATGGTCTCGCCGCGCCCGTATCGCGCGAGGGCGAAGGCCGCGCCGGGCGTGTCGGCGAGCGCGATCCGTGCCGGGATCCCGGATCGCGCGAGGCGCGCGGCGAGGTCCGCGACCAGATCGGCTTCGCCGCCCAGGAGGTGGGCCGCCCCCGTGACGTCGAGGTACAGGCCGTCGCAGGCCTCGGCCGGGCCGAAGGGGACGACGCACGGCGTGTAGCGCTGCGCCCAGAGGCAGAGCCTGGCGAACGCCGCTGCGTCGGCGGCCGGATCGGCTGGGTGGACGTGGAGCGGGGTCGAGATCCGCGCCCGCACGCGGCCCAGCGGCTCGCCGCGTCGCAGGCCGAGGGCGGCTGCGGCGGGGTTCACGGCGGTGAGCCGCAGGCCGCCGGCCCCGGCGGCGGCGATCACCAGGGGGACGCCGTCATCCGGCGCGGCTCCCGCGCGCATCAGGCGCGCGACGGGCCACTCCGTCAGGCAGATCGAAACGATGCGCGGCATGATCCCACTCCAGGAGCCAGTCGCCCGGCCGGCCATTGCGGCAGCGGTCGAGCCGTGCGCGCCAACGGGGACGCAGGGTGCAGCCGAACCGGTCGCGCGCCGCGCCGCCGGCCGCGATCCGCCAGCGCGTCGCCGCGCCGTTCGGCAAGTCGGCCCGGCCGGGCCGCAGGATGAGGAGAAGGGGCGGCGCGGTGCCGAAGGATCCGGCGGCCAGCTGCAGGCGCCGGCCCGGCTTCAGCGGAAGCCCATCCGCGACGAGCCCGGCCACCGCCGCGAGGTGCCCGGCGCGCAGCGTCTCCTCGAGGGCTCCAAACACGGAAGCGTCGGCCTCGGCCTCCAGCAGCAGCAGGCGCCCCGGATCGAGCCCGAGCCCGGTGAGGCCGTGGCCGTAGGGGATGGGATGGCCGGGGGCGACGACGAGGAGGGCGTCGCCCGCCGCCCGCGCGAGATGGCGGGCGACCAGGGCCAGCACGAAGCCGAGGGCCGAGGCTTCGTCGCCCGCGCCCTCGGGGGCGACCTCGTGCAGGAGGCCGAGGCCGAGGCCTCCGCCTGGAAGTCGGGCGTCGAGGTCGACGACGCCCAACGGCAGCACGCCGCCCGCGCCGGGGCGCCGCTCCGCGTCGAGGCGGGCCCGCAATTCCGCGAGCCGTTCCGCCGTGGACGGTCCCTGCTCATCCGGCTCGTCACGCGACCGCTCCATCCCGTCCCAGCTCCGACATGACGTCAGATAAGAACAAAACAAGAACACTTTCAAACGGTTTCGCACCGCCCGAAAATAGTCCCACCGGGGCAGCAGCTTGGCCTGTGGACGGGTGTGGAAGGGTGTGGATCGGCTCCATTTGGAGGCGGCCATGGCCAGGGTTGACCCCGGTGGCAGCCGGGCGGCAATGTCCCGCCGCCGCGCGATCCGGCGGCGGGGAATGTCCGACATGATCCTTCATCGCGCGCGCTTCGCCACGCTGATCGCCGGATGCCTGGTCCTCGCCGGCCGCGCGCAGGCCCAGCAGCCGGCAGCGCCGGGACTCGATGCGCCCGCCGCGTCCGCACCGGCCCGCCAGCGTGCGCGTCGGCCTCAAGCGCCCTCCCAGCCGATCATGGTCTACGACGCCCGCATTGAGGCCGGCGACCTGCGGATCTCAGGTTCGGTGCGCAAGGGCGGCGCCGTCGTGGTGATGGACGAGGACGTGTCGGTGATGGCCGATTCCCGCGGCCGCTTCCTGTTCCGTCTGCCCTACCGACCGGGCAGCTGCGTCGTGTCGCTGAAGAGCAACGAGGACGAGCGCGAGTCCGTGATCGCCAACTGCGCCCCCGAGGGACAGGCCGGCGCCAAGGGCGAGACCGGGGTGCGCGGCGAGCCCGGCCCGCAGGGCGTGGCGGGGCTTCCTGGCCCGGCCGGACCGGCGGGCGAGGCCGGCCCGAAGGGCGAGACGGGTCCCAGAGGCGAGATGGGTCCTAAGGGCGAGACGGGTCCGAAAGGGGAGGCGGGCCCCAGAGGCGCGGCCGGCCCCCAGGGAGATGCGGGACAGAAGGGGGAGGCCGGCCCGGCGGGACCTGCCGCCGCCGCGCTCCCTGCCGCGGCCCCAGCAACGCCGTTCCGGGCGGTACGGAGCGAGACCTGCCCGGCCACCGGCTGCGAGATCGCCTGCGCGGGCGGCGAGGTCTTCGTCTCGGCCTACTGCCTCAAGGCCGGCACCCCGGTCTTCTCGCAAGGCACCGACGGGACGGCAACCGCTTCCTGCCCGTCGGAAGCCGCCGGCATGGTCGGGTTCTGCGCGCGGATGTGACGGTCGCGTCACCGGATCGATCGCGCGAGGCACGGCACGCTCCCTCTCCCGTGGGAGAGGGTTGGGGTGAGGGGCGTGACTCCTCCGCAAAGCTCACGCCCCTCAACCTGTCCTTCTCCTTATGGGAGATGGGACCCGCGCTTCGAACCGGCCGGTCGGTCGCGCAGGGGATGAAGTAATTCCAGCCTCAGCCGCGGCCGGAACGTACTGCGAGCCAGATCACGTGGCGGGCGCCGCCCTTTCGGCCGTTGGCACGGGTGGCGACCTCCTCGACGCTCAAGCCCGCATCGTGCAGGCGGCGGCCGAAGCTGCGGTCAGGCCCCGCGGACCAGACCGCGAGGACCCCGCCCGGACGCAGGGCGGCATGGGCGGCGCCGAGGCCGGCCGGATCGTAGAGCCGGTCGTTGGAGGCCCGCGTCAGGCCGTCCGGCCCGTTGTCGACGTCGAGCAGGATCGCGTCCCAGGCGGCCGGCCGCTCGCCGATCGCGCGCGCCACGTCCACCTCGCGCAAGGTTACGCGGGGATCGTCGAGAATGCCGGCGAACACGTCGGCGAGGGGGCCGCGCGCCCAGGCGGCCACAGCGGGCACGAGCTCGGCCACCGTCACCGCCGCCCCGGGAGGCAGCGCACCGAGCGCGGCGCGCAGGGTGAAGCCCATGCCGAGCCCGCCGATCAGCACGTGCGGCGCCCTGCGCGATGCGATCCTGCCGCAGGCCAGGGTCGCCAGCGCCTCCTCCGAGCCGCTGAGCCGGCTGTTCATCAGCTCGTTCTGGCCGAGCATGATCGCGTACTCGGTGCCCCGCCGCCGCAGCCGCAGGGTGCCGCCGTCGCCGGGGATCGAAGCGGTGTCGAGGTTCTCCCAGGGGATCATGCGGCGCTCACGTCCTCTCGTCCGGCAAGCCACGCCGCCATCCCGGCCGCCGCCGCCCGACCGCTGCTGATCGCGCCCTGGAGCAGGTAGCCGCCGGTGGGCGCCTCCCAGTCGAGCATCTCGCCGGCCACGAACAGGCCTGGCCGCTTCCGAACCATGAAGCCCGCGTCGAGCCCGTCGAAGCCGACACCGCCGGCGGTGGAGATCGCACGCTCGATCGGCGCCATCGCGTGCAGGCGCAACGGTGCGGCCTTGATCAGCCCGGCGAGCGCATCCGGGTCGGCCGGCAGCGCGACGCCCGCAGCCTCGCGCAGCACCCCCGCCGCCACCGGCGACAGGCCGGCCCCCTTGCGCAGGCGCGTCGCCATCGATTCGCCGGGCCGCGGGTCGGACAGCCGGTCAGCGAGGGCGCTCGCGCTGAGGTCGGGACGCAGGTCGAGCACCAAGCGCGCGGCGCCCTTGCTTCCCGCGTCCTTCCCGTTCCTGTCCTGGCGCTCGATCATCGCGCGAAGGGCCCGCGACACCGCGTAGATCGCACCGCCCTCGATGCCGTCGGCGGTGATCAGCGCCTCCCCCCGCACGATCACGCCGTCGGCGGTCAACCCGATCCGCTTCAGGGGCTGCCCGGCGAAGCGCTCGCGGAAATGGTCCGACCATGCCACCGCGAAGCCCGCATTGGCCGGGCGCAGGGGCGCGACGGCGACGCCGAGATTCGCCAGCATCGTCACCCAGGCTCCGTCCGAGCCGAGGCGGGGCCAGCTCGCGCCGCCGAGCGCCAGCAGCACCGCCTTCGGCCTCGTCCAGCTCTTCCCGTCCGGCGTCTCGAACACCAGCGTGCCGTCCTCGACGGCCACGAGCCGGTGCCGGGTGCGGATGCCGACGCCCGCGCCCTCGAGGCGGCGCAGCCAGGCCCGCAGAAGGGGCGAGGCCTTGAACGCCTTCGGGAACACCCGCCCGCTCGATCCGACGAAGGTCGGCTCCCCCAAGCCATCGCACCAGGCCCGCAACGCATCCGGCGGGAACGCCGCGATCGCCCCGGCCAGGCTGCCGGACGGGTGGTAGCGCCGCAGGAAGTCCGGGACGGGCTCGCTGTGGGTCAGGTTCAGGCCCCCGCGGCCGGCGAGCAGGAATTTCCGGCCGACCGACGGCATCCGGTCGTAGATCGCGACCCGGTGCCCGGCCGCGGCCAGCACCTCGGCCGCCGCCAGCCCGGCGGGGCCGCCGCCGACGACCGCGACCTCGTTCCGGGAGGCGTCGTCCTGCGCCACGTCGTCGTCTCGCATGTCCATCGCAGCGGAAGGCGTCCGATCGTCCCCGCTGTCAAGGCATGCCTGCATGGACCGGCATCGCTCGAGCCCGCCCTTGATTCGCCGCGTTCGGGTCTTTAACTGCCGCTCATCGGCTGCGGGCCCCTCTGGCGGGATGCTCTCTCAAGATGCTTCCGTGATGTCGGAGCCGATGCTTTCCTTGCAAAAGAAGCATCACGGTCCCGCTCATGGTCGATTTCATGTACGTCGAGTGGCTCGGCAAGCCGATCTGGATGTGGCTCGGGTTCCACGCCCTTGTCGCCGCCCTGCTCGCCTTCGATCTCGGCCTGCTCCATCGCGACAAGGAGCACGAGATCGGCGTCAAGGAGAGCCTTCTCCTCACCGCCTTCTACTTCAGCCTCGGCCTCGCCTTCGGCGGCTGGATCTGGTGGTACCTTGGCGCGCAGCCCGCCCAGGAATACGTCACCGGGCTCGTGGTCGAGAAGTCGCTGTCGATGGACAACGTCTTCGTCATCGCGGTCATCCTGTCGGCGCTCGGCATCCCGCTCGCCGCCCAGCACAGGGTGCTGGTCTGGGGCATCCTCGCCGCGGTGCTGCTGCGCGGACTGATGATCGGGCTCGGCGCCGCCCTGGTGCATCAGGCCGCCTGGGTGCTGTCGCTGTTTGCCGCCTTCCTGATCTATGCCGGCCTGAAGATGCTGTTCTCCAAGGAGGAGGACGGCGGCGACTTCCAGGATCACGCCGCCGTGCGGTGGCTCAGGGCGAAGCTGCGGATCACGCCCGAGCTTCACGGCCAGCATTTCCTGGTGCGGAAGACCGATGCCAGGACCGGCAAGACCGCCCTGTGGCTCACTCCGTTGGCGCTCGCCCTGGTGCTTGTGAACGGCGCCGACGTGATCTTCGCGGTCGACAGCGTGCCGGCGATCTTCGCGATCACGACCGATACCTTCGTGGTCTACACCTCCAACATCTTCGCGATCCTCGGGCTTCGCGCGCTCTACTTCGCGCTGGCAGCAATGGTCGATCGCTTCGCCTACCTCAAGACGGCGCTCGCCTTCATCTTGATCTTCATCGGCACGAAGATCGTCGTCGCCGACACCTTCGGCCTCGTACACGTGCCGCCGTGGGTGTCGCTGGCGGTGACCGTGGTGCTGCTGACGATCGGCATCCTCTACAGCCTGTGGCGCACCCGGGGCGAGGCGCATGCGGATGCGCGCGAAGCCGAGCTGCACGGTCGGGCCTGAGCCGGAGGGTCAGCCGCCCCGGTGGTAGACGCCGCTGAAGCTGACGTTCATGCCGCCGCAAGCCCTGTCGCGGCAGGCGGGCGCGAGGCTCGAGCAGGTGGGGTCCGCATCATCCGACCCGAGGAATTGCACGTGCCCCTCCGCCACGACCCGTGCGACTTGGAGCGGCCGGCCGAGATCCGGCAGGTCCGGACGGGTCGCGGCGGGCGCAGCCGAATTCATCGACGCCCTCCCGCCCGCATTCTGGGCCGAGGCCGGGGCGGCGAGGGCGGCCAGCAACGCGAGTCCGGCCGACATGGGAGGGAGGCGATCCGGCGATCGCGCCCTGACGGCCGCCTCAGCTTGGCCGCGACGCGATCAGGTCGCGCAGGGTGGTGATGGTGGAGGCGTCGGCGATGCCGTCGACCCGCGCCTGACGGAAATGGCGCTGGAACGCGGTGACGACGTCCCGCATGTGGCGATCGAATGTGCCCGTCAGAGGCTGCTCGTAGCCGTAAAGCGCGAGCATCGCCTGCAGCGCCTCGATCGGCTGCCCGGAATCGCCCTCGGCGAAGAAGCGCCCGTCGCGCAGCGGCACTTCCGGCACGTGATGGCCGACGCCGTCCGCCGCGAGCCGGCCCCAAGGGAAAGTCTCGCCCGGATCCTCCTTGCGGCCGGGCGCGATGTCGGAATGCGCCAGCACCCGGTCGGCCGGGATCGCCCAGCGCGAGACGAGGTCGCGCGCGAGCGCTGTCACGGCGGCGATCTGCGCCTCCGGGTAGGGCGGCAGGCCGCCGGCATGGCCGGGATGGACGATCTCGATGCCGAGCGAGCGGGAGTTCACGTCGCGCTCGCCGCGCCAGGACGCCCGCCCCGCATGCCAGGCCCGGCGGCTCTCCGGCACCATCTGCCAGATCGCGCCGTCCTCCAGCACGACGTAATGGGCCGAGACCTCGGCGATCGGGTCGGCGAGCCGCTGCATAGCGGCGGCCGCGCTCGTCATGCCGGTGTAGTGCAGGATCAGCATGTCCGGCCGCGGGCCGAGGCGCTCGCCGTGGTTCGGCGAGGGCTGGATGCGGGTGGCGAGCGGGCTGTCCGGTGTCATGGCGAACCGCCCTCCACCGCGGCGGCGCCGTCCGCGAGGATCCGGTCGTGGGCCGCGTTGATCGCGGCGAGGCGCTTGGTGGCGATCGCCACCGCCTCGGGCGGCAGGCCGCGGGCGATGGCGCGGTCGGGGTGGTTCTCGGCGACGAGCTGGCGGTGGCGCGCCTTCACCGCAGCCGGGTCGGCGCCGTGCTCGAGCCCGAGGACGAGGTAGGGGTCGTCGGCCAGCCGCACGTGCCGGGCGGCGATGCGGCGGAACGCGGCGTCGTCGAACCCGAAGATCTCGGCCACCGCGCGGAGATAGGCCTCCTCCGCCTGATGGATCGCGCCGTCGGCGGTGGCGATGTGGAACAGGCCGTCGAGGACGTCCTCGAGCAGCGACGGCTCGTCGTGGAAGGCGTTGGCGAGCTGCCGCGCATAGGCCTCGTAGCCGTTGGTCGTCCGCTTCGCGAGGTCGAACAGCCGGGTGACGCGGGCGCGCTCCGCCTCGCCGACCTGCACGACCTTGCCGAAGGCCTCGACCTCGGACGGGGTCACCACCCCGTCGGACTTCGCCATCTTGGCGGCGAGCGCGACGAGGCCGGTGGTGAAGACCACGTCGCGCGGCATCGGCCCGAACAGCGCACCCTCGCGGTCGACGAGGTAATGGCCCGCGAGGCCGCCGACGAGCCCGCCGAGCGGGCCGCCGATGGCGAGGCCGATCCCGGCGCCGCCGATCTTGCCCCAGATCCCCGAGCTCATCGGGACCCGGCGGGGATGTTTCGGAGATGCGGAACGGTCACCGGCAGGCCTCTATGCGGTGCCGCCGGGGACCCTGACGGGATCCGGCGACGACAAGCCGCCGGGGATACAGGCTCGACCGGAAACGCGGAAGGGCCGGAGCGCTCGGCTCCGGCCCAGGCCTGGAACGAAGAAAGGGCCGGAGCGCTCGGCTCCGGCCCTTCGACGTTCGGTCGGCGGCGAGGCCTCAGCGGCAGTACACGTCGCCGTAGGCGTCGCGGTAGGTGCCGTAGGGGCAGCGCGGCGCGGTGGAGGCGCCGACGATGGCGCCGCTCGCGCCGCCGATCGCGGCACCGGCGAGGGCGCCGCCGGCGCGGCCGGTGGCGGCTCCGCCGATCGCGGCACCGGCGAGGGCGCCGAGACCGGCGCCGCCGAGGGCGCGGTCCTGCGGCGTGTTGCAGGCGCCGACCGAGAGGGCGAGGGTGCCTGCGAGGGCGACGGCGATGAGCTTCTTCATGAGTCCGTGACTCCCTTGTGCATCCGGTCCGGCATTTCGCCGTGGTGATGGTGCGGTCCGAGCTTAGCCTTATCGGCCATGAAATGCACTTGCCACGGCCAAGGTTCCGTCGAGATCGGCGACGGGCACCGGAAAGCTGGGCTCGGCCCGACCTCGTGCCGGCGACCGCGATGACTGGCCGCGCCGCGGTTCCCGTGGCCGGCCGCGCGCGAATGGGCCTCGGCACGGCGCATCGTGCGGGGTAAGAGCCTGCGGATGCGGGTTCCGCGAGGCCCGAGCCTCGTTCCTTCCGATCAACGCCTGAGAGAGGGTGCCATGCCGAGAGCCACCACGATCGTCCGCAAGGCCGCGGTCCGCCCCGACGCGGTCGTCGACACGATCAGCCTCGATCATGCCGGGCGCCAGGCGCGGCACGGACACCTCCACAGCGCCGGCGGCCTGCACATCGACCTCGCCCTGACCAAGGCCGCCGGGCTCGAGGACGGCGACGCCCTGCGCCTCGACGACGGCCGCCTGGTCGCGGTCAAGGCCGCCCCGGAGGCGCTGCTGGAGATCCGCGCCGAGAATCCGGCCCGCCTGATCCGCCTCGCCTGGCAGCTCGGCGGCAATCACGTCCCGGCCGAGATCGGCGCCGAGGTGCTCCACGTCCCGGCCTCGCCGGCCACGGCCGAGCTCGTCCGCGGCCAGGGCTGCACCGCGAGCCCGGTCGACCGCGCCTTCCGGCCCGAGCGCATGGCGCACGACCACAGCACCTGCGGCCACGACCATTCGCATGATCACCACGATCACGCGGCCCACGCCGATCGCGACCATGGCCACGACCACACGCACGCGGACGATCGTGGCCACGATCACCACGCGCACGATCCCGCGCCCCACGATCACGCGCCCCACGTGCATGGCCCCGGCTGCAGCCACGATCACTGACACGCCCCGCCGCCGACCGCGCCGGCCGACGACGCTTCACGGGATCGCAAGCCTCGCCTGCGATCCTGATACGGCGACGAGGGATCGAGGTCGGGACGTGAAACCAGCGCAAGCGCCGTCGACGTCGCTGCGCGACCGGATCGCGGGATCGGACCCGCTTCGGCGCGCCCTCCTCGCTTGTACGGCCGTGATGCTGGCGGCCGCGCTCGGCCTGCCGCAGGTTCTCGCGCTCCCGCCGACGATCACCAACTACTTTTTCGTCACCGACGCGTTGTGGCTCACCGGCATCGCCTTCATCCTCGCGCTGGGGGCGACCGTCACGATCCCGGAAGGCCTCGGGCGCTGGGTGCGCCTCGCGCAGGCGCCGGCACGCAGCATCGGGATCGTCGCGTTCCTCGTCGTGCTCGTTACGCTAATCGGAACGTTCGTCGTGTTCCACGGCGTTCCGTTGTCCTACGACGAGGTGATGGCCGACTTCGATGCGAAGGTGTTCCTCGGCGGGCACCCGATCGCGCCGATCGCGCCGGAATGGCGGCACAGCGTGCCGGCGCTGGCGACGAGCTTCGTGCTGCCGGTGCCGAACGATGCGGCCTGGGTCTCCGCCTACCTGCCGGTCAACGCGGTTTTCCGCGCGTCCTTCGCCCTGTTCGCATCGCCGACGCTCACCGGCCCGGTTCTCCTCGCGGTCGCCGTTCTCGCGCTCGCCGGGATCGCACGCCGCCTGTGGCCCGATCGGCCGGACGCCGCCCTCGTCGCGGTCTTGATGCTGGCCACGAGCCCGCAGGTGCTCATAGCGGCAATGACGCCCTACGCGATGACCGCGCATCTGGCGCTCAATTTCGTCTGGCTGCAGCTCTTCCTGCGCGGCGGACGCCACGGGCATGGCGGCGCGATCGCGACCGGATTCCTCGCCTGCGGCCTGCATCAGGTGATCTTCCATCCGCTCTTCGCGCTGCCGTTCCTGGTCGGGCTCATCACCGGCCGGCGCTGGCGCCTCGCCGCCCTCTATCTCGCCGCCTATGCCGCCATCGGGGCCTTCTGGACGCTGTACTGGCACGGCCTCCTGGTCGCGACGGGCTACGCCGGGCAGGGCGAGGCGGTCGGTTGCGGCTTCATGGTCGAGCGCGTCGCCATGCTGCTGCGGGATTTCGAGTGGCGCGGCCTGGAGACCATGGCGATGAACGTCGTCCGCTTCGCCGCATGGCAGAGCCCGCTCCTCCTGCCGCTGACCGCTTTGGCCTGGCCGGCGATCCGTCGCGGCGAAGGTCTCGCCCGCCCGCTCGCGGCGGGCCTCTTCATCACGGTCGGAGCGATGTTCGTCCTGCTTCCCTACCAGGGGCACGGATGGGGCTACCGCTACCTCCACGGGCTGATCGGCAATGCGAGCCTGCTCGCGGCTTACGGGTGGATCCGCATCACCGGGACACCGGCCCCGCACCGGCGAAGCGTGGCCGCCGCCATCCTCGGCCTCGGCTGGATCGCTGCCGTGCTGATCCTGGTGCCCGGCCGCGCCCTCGAAGCGAACCGCTTCGCCGCACCCTATGCAAAAGCCGTCGAGGCCATCGCCCGGTCGCCGGCCGACATCGTCCTCGTCGACGATGCGAACCTCGTCTACGGCATGGATCTCGTCCGCAACGACCCGTACCTGCGTGAACGCCCGACCGTGCTTCTCCTGCGCCGGCTGTCGACGGAGAAGCTCGCCGAACTCTGCGCCACTCGGACGATCGCGCTGTTCGGACAGACCGAAGGCGCTCGGTTCGGCATCGCCCTCGCGCAGGAACTTACGGCGCCCGCGGTCCCGGCCATACCCTGCTCGGTGGCTGCCGTGCCCGTCCCCTAAAGGCGCGAGGCAGGCGCCGGCTCGCGTTCCGAATGCCGCCGGTCGTCAAGGCGACGGCCCCCCGGGAAAGCCCCTTACGCCGTTTCGGGCGGGATCGTTAACCAAGGCGACCTAATTTCCGGTTCCCTTCGGAGTTGCCCATCCCGTGATCGAACGCACGCTCCTTCGCGACTTCATGGCGGCCTACCCCGCACAGCCGGCGACCGCGTTCTGGCGTGCGATCGAGATCGGCGCCCTTGTTCGGCACGGCCTGCCCGAGGGGACAGGCCTGGACTTCGGATGCGGCGACGGCATTCTGACGGACATCTTGCTTCGACATGCCGGCTCGCGGCCCCTGATCGGCATCGATATCGATCCGCTGGAGATCGCCGCCGCACGGCGATTCCCGTTCTACGAACGACTGCACCACAGCCCTGACGGATCGGTTCCGGAGCCGGACGGCAGCCTTGACTTCGCCCTCTCGAACTCGGTGCTGGAACACGTCGACGACCTCGATGCAGCCTTGGCCGAGATCGCGCGTGTCCTGAAACCCAAGGGACGCTTCTTGTTCACGGTGCCGGCTCCGGCCTTTCGCGACCTTCTCGCCGGGAGCGTGCTTCCCGGTGCGGATCGCGAAACCTATCTGGCGACCCTCGACCGGCGGATCGCGCACCGAAATTATCTCGATGGGCCGGCTTGGACGAAAACGTGCTCGGCCCACGGCCTCGATGTGGAAGCTTGCGAGACGTATCTCGAGGGCCGGCAGGTCCGACGCTGGGAGAACCTGTCGCGGATGACCGGTGGCCTGCTCTATACGATTCTGGGCGAACGTAGCCGGCCGATCGAGATCCAGCGCGACCTTGGACTGCGTGACCCGACACGACCCCGCCAGTGGCCGGCCCCGATCGCGAGCCTCCTCGGCAATATTGCCGCCTTCGGCATCGATCTCGCGCCGCCGCGTGACCAGCCGCTCGCTCCCGATGCAGCGGCATGCCTTCTCGTCTTCGGAACGCGGGCATGACAGGTCGGATCTACCCGGCCGGGTCCGCACGGTAGGAAGCGACCACCCGATCGAGGGACGATGCCAGCGACAGGCTGGACGCGTGGCACCCGAACCAGGCGGCCGTTGACAAGCGAAGCGTATGACCGGCCGCCGCGACGCGCAGGATCGCCTCGGCCAAGGCTTCGGGCGATGCGCTATCGGCGACGAACCCGTTGACGCCATCCTCCACCAGTTCCGTCGCAGCGTTGTCCGCTCCCCGGACGAGGATGCTCGGCGTGCCGAGGGCGGCTGCCTCGACCACTACGAGGCCGTATCCCTCCCGCTCGGACGGATGAATGAGGCAGAGCGCGCGCGCGAGATGTTCGGTCATTGTCTCGGCGGACACGAAGCCCGGCACGTCGATGCGATCCCCGAGACCCTCCCGATCGACAGCGTCGAGCACCTCGCCCCGTGCCGGTCCGTCGCCGAGGATGAGGGCACGCAGGTCCGGCCGCTCCGCGACGGCCAGGGCGAGCGCCGGGACGATCGCGGCAGCCTGCTTCTCAGGAATATGGCGGCCAGCGAACAGGACGACGGGATCCGCGCGGGACGGCTCCCGAGACGTCGGCAACTGCGCGCAGAGCCCACGAAGGATCTCCGGCCGAGCCCGCAGCCCCTGCGCCGTCAGGCGTCGCGCGACGAGGATGGAGAAGCAGAAGGCATTCTGGGGCAAGCGCAGGCAGAGTCCCTGAACGAGCCACCCGATGCGACCGCCCAGCCGGCCGAGGTAGCGCGTCCAATAGGAGAACGACCAGAATTCGAACCAATCCACCGATACGCGATAATGATGGATCGGCTGCAGGAGGCCGATGGCGAGTAAGGAGAAATACGGGAAAGACGCGGTATGGATCGCGTCGTAGCGTCGCCCGTGGCGGAGCAGATGCCATAAAACGCCGAGGCCGAAGACGATGGGCGGCAATACCCTGCGGTTGCCTCCGGCCCCGTAGAGGGCCATCCGCGGGCCGACCGCAACGACGTCCACGTTCGGGACCTGCGCAGTCTCCCCCTCGGGCCATTGACGCAGCGTGAGATAGGTGACGCGGTGCCCCGCCGCCGCCAGAGCGTCGCCGAGATTGCGGTACCAGCGCTCGGCGCCGCCGATCGTGTGCGGGTAGAGGCAATCGTAGACGAGGCACACGTGCCGCTTTGTCTGAGCGGTCGCCACGCGCCTAAGCCGCACGGCGCAAGCTACGCTTGCCGATCCGATCGGGATCAACCTCGTTCGAGGCGCCTTCGATCAAGTTGGAAGACTTGTCACGAGCGAGAAACGCCGCCTCGTTGCCACCGATGACGGCGAGGAGGAAGCCACCGAGCCCGGTCTGCGTTCCGACGACCAGCAGCGAGGTGCCGACAACGGCGGGCAGCATCGTTCCGATTGGGCCGTAGCCGTTGTGTGACCAATAGCCGACGACGCCGAGAAGGACTGCCAGCCCCGCAGCGAAGCAGGCGGTGCCCCCGGCGAGCATCGTCTCGAGGGACACCCAGCGCGACCACCGAACGAGCGAAGCCGCTGGCCGGCGATACCCGGCGCGCACCCCGTACAAGTGTGTCGCCGCGGCCAGCAGCGCCGTGCTATGGCCGAGGCCGACGAGGGCGCCGGCGAGGATGACCCAATAGTTGCCGAACAGGATCTGGGTCGGCTCCGCGACGAACAGGCTGATCCCAGCGGCCAGCAGGATGAGCAGGCCCGCACCGCCCATCACGCCTGCCGGGACCGCGAACGCCCAGGTCGGGCTCAGCATCAGCAGGTAGCGCAGGTGGCGCCAGCCGTCGCGCCAGGGGCGCAGGTGCGGCGGGCGGCCGCGCACGTCGCGCGAGAGCGTGGCCGGCACCTCGGCGATGCGCTCGCCCTTCAGCGCCGCTTTGATCACCATCTCGCTGGCGAACTCCATGCCGCTGCCGCGCAGCGCCAAACGCTTGACGCAGCCCTTGGTCAGCGCCCGCAGGCCGCAATGCGCGTCGTCGACGCCGGTGCGGAACAGCAGGTTAAGGATGCTGGTGAGCACCGGGTTGCCGATGTAGCGGTTCTTCCACGGCATCGCGCCGGGCGCGATCCCGCCGCGGAAGCGCGAGCCCATGCACAGGTCGGCGCCTCCCTGCAGAGCCTCGACCATCGCGACGGAGTCGCGGAATTCGTAGGAGCCGTCGGCGTCGCCCATCACCAGGTAGCGCCCGCGCGCCGCCTGGAAGCCGCCGGCGAGGGCCGCGCCGTAGCCGCGCTCCGCGACCGGCACCACCCGCGCGCCGAGGCTTTCGGCCAAAGCTTGGCTGCCGTCTGTGCTGCCGTTGTCGGCGATGACGATCTCCCCGGCCAAGCCTTTGGCGGCGAGGGTCTCGAGGGCGGCGCGCGCGCTGGCGATCGCGGTCGGCAGGGCACGCACCTCGTCGAGGCACGGCATCACGATCGAGACGTCGATCGTGGCCGCCGCCGCGTCGGCGGCGATCTCCCGGTTCTGCCCGCCCCGGTCCTGCCCGCCCATGCCGCTTCCACCCGCGTCTCGCCCGGGCGGCAGGATGGTTTGCAAAGCGTTGCGATTCGGTTTCGGCGGCCGCTCAGGCGCTGACGAAGCGGCCCGACGCTCGCGCGGGTCGGGCATCGGCCTCGGCCAGCACCAGGATCGCGCGGCCGGGCAGCGGCACGATCGCCTCCGCCGCGTGCGCGGCGGCGTCCGGTGCGACCGCGCCGGTCGCGGCGGTGGTGTCGAGGACCGTCTGCCACGGCCCGCCGATCACCGCGGCGAGGCGGAAGTCGCAGGGCTGGGGATCGGCATTGATCAAAATCAGGATGCGGCCGTGATCGAGGTCGTTGCCGATCTGCATCCCGAAGGCGCGACGGCTCTCGTCGGCCCAGGCGTCGGAATTCATCTCCGCGCCGCAGGGCGAGAGCCAATGCACGTCGCGCAGGGTGCTCCCGGGGGCGATCGGCGTGCCGTCGAAGAACTGCCGACGGCGAAGGGCCGGCCTCTCCCGACGCAGGCGCGTGAGGTTCGAGACGAAGGCGCCGAGATCCGGGTCGGGATCGGTCGACCAGTCCATCCAGCTCGTCGGGTTGTCCTGGCAATAGGCGTTGTTGTTGCCGCGCTGCGTGCGCGAGCGCTCATCGCCCATCAGCAGCATCGGCACGCCCTGCGCCAGCATCACGGTGGCGAGCAGGTTGCGCTTCTGGCGGGCGCGGATGGCGAGGATCGCCGGGTCGTCGGTCGGCCCCTCGACGCCGTAGTTGCGCGAGACGTTGTGGCCGTGGCCGTCGCGGTTGTCCTCGCCGTTCTCGGCGTTGTGCTTCTCCTCGTAGGCAACCACGTCGGCGAGCGTGTAGCCGTCATGGGTCGCAGCGAAGTTGATGCTGGCGAGCGGCGAGCGGCCCGACGGCGCGAACACCTCGCGCGAGCCGGTCAGCCCCTGGGTCAGCTTGGCCAGCTGGCCGGCATCGCCGCGCCAGAAGCCACGGGCGGCGTCGCGGAACTGATCGTTCCACTCGCTCCAGCCGCGCGGATAGCCGCCGAGGCGATAGCCGTTCTCGCCGAGGTCCCAGGGTTCGGCGATCATCTTCACCCGCGCCAGCACCGGATCCTGCGCCACCGCCTGGAAGAATGCGGCCTCGGCCGAGAATGCGGAGGGCGCCCGGCCGAGGCTGGTGGCGAGGTCGAAGCGGAAGCCGGCGATGCCGTAGGCGGTCGCCCAGTGGCGCAACGAATCCAGCACCATCTGCATCACCCGCGGGTGAGCGACGTCCAGGGTGTTGCCGCAGCCGGTGCAATCGACGTCGCGGCGGGGATTGTCGGGGTCGAGCTTGTAGTAGCTGGCGTTGTCGATGCCACGGAACGACAAGGTCGGCCCGGCATGGCCGGCTTCGGCGGTGTGGTTGTAGACCACGTCGAGGATCGTCTCGATGCCGGCGGCGTTCAGCTCGCGGATCGCCGCCTTCAGGCCGCCGAGGCCGCCGTCGCCGAGATAGCGCGGATCGGGCGCGAAGTAGCCGAGCGGCGAGTAGCCCCAGAAGTTCACCAGCCCCTTGTCGACCAGGAAGCGGTCGTCGGCGAAGGCTTGGATCGGCAGCAGCTCGAGCGCGGTGACGCCGAGCTTCCACAGGTGCTCGACGATCGCCGGATGGGCCAGCGCCGCATAGGTGCCGCGCTCGGCTTCCGGCACGGCCGGATGGGTCATCGTCAGCGCCTTGACGTGCGCCTCGTAGATCACCGTCTCGGAGAGCGGGCGGCGGATCGGCTGCAGCGCGAGGTTCGGAACCTCCGGCGCGGTGACGACGGATTTCGGCATGTAGACCGCGCTGTCGCGCAGGTCGATCTGATCCTCGCGCTGCAGCCCGCGGCGGTGGCCGTACAGGGCGTCGTGCCAGCGGATCCGTCCGCGGATCTCGCGGGCATAAGGGTCGAGGACGAGCTTCGACGGATTGAAGCGGTGGCCGCGCGCCGGCTCCCACGGCCCGTGCACCCGGTAGCCGTAGAGCTGG
Source organism: Methylobacterium sp. WL119 (assembly GCF_008039875.1). Classification (GTDB taxonomy): domain Bacteria; phylum Pseudomonadota; class Alphaproteobacteria; order Rhizobiales; family Beijerinckiaceae; genus Methylobacterium. The sequence goes on from NZ_VRUU01000017.1 coordinate 33,386, forward strand.
CCCGGCAGGACGCCGCGGAGGTAGCCGTGCCAGATGTCGTCGCTGCGGCAGGGCAGGCGGATCGTGCGGCTCTCGTGGCGCTCGCCCGGCTCGAACAGGCAAAGGTCGACCGCCGTCGCGTGCTCGGAGAAGAGCGCGAAGTTGACGCCGCGCCCGTCGAAATGGGCGCCCAGAGGCGCCGGCACGCCGTCGTCGACGGCGATCATGCGTGACTGCGACACGGAATGGTCCCCCCGGCCCGGAGCCGGTGTGGACGCATCCGCGATCCCGGATCAAGCCGCCGGGCCGCATGGGCCGTGGAGAACGACGACGTCCGCCCCGAGATCACTCCGCCGCGGCGGCCGTCGTCGGCGGCTCGCGCTCGACGGTGCGGAAGTTCTCGAGCTCGGAGAGGAAATTGCGCGCCCACCAATCGACATCCTCGCGGGTCATGCGCTCGACCATCGGCTTCCAGCGCTCCAGGCGCTCGCTGCGCGGCATGTACAGGGCCGTCCGGATCGCCTCCGCGACCTCGAAGCGGTCGTAGGGGTTCACCATCAGCGCTTCGGGCAACTGCCGTGCCGCACCGGCGAATTTTGAGAGCACGAGCACGCCGGGATCGTCCTCGCTCTGGGCGACGACGTATTCCTTCGCCACGAGATTCATGCCGTCGCGCATCGGCGTCACGAGGCCGACGCGGGCGGCGCGATACAGCCCGGCCAGAACCGGGCGCGGATAGGCCTTGGTGACGTACTGGATCGGCGTCCACGCCGGGTCGCCGAGCGCGCCGTTGATCTCGCCGACCGTCTCGTTGACGGTGCGCGAGAGCTGCTCGTATTCCGGCACCTCGCTGCGGGACTTCGGCGTGATCTGGATGTAGGTGACGTTGCCGCGCTGGTCGGGGTTCGAGGCGAAGAAGCGCTCCACCGCCTCCATCCGCTCGGGCACGCCCTTGGAATAGTCGAGCCGGTCGACGCCGATCAGCAGCTTGCGGGTGCGCAGGCCCGCCATCGTCTCGCGCACCACCTTGTTCGAGCCCGCCTTCTCCGCCGCGTCCTTGAAGCCGGCGACGTCGATGCCGATCGGGAAGCTGCGGATCCGGGTCCGGCGCCCGTCGACCATCAGCGAGCCGCCGCCGAGCGGGATCGCCCGCAGGGTGTCGATCAGGTTGCGGGACAGGTTCTGCACGTCCGGGTCGGTCTGCAGGCCGATCAGGTCGTAGTCGGCGATGGCGCGGAGCAGGTCGTTGCTCGCCGGCAGCGTGTTGAACACGTCGGCGGCCGGCCACGGGATGTGGTGGAAGTAGCCGATCGGGTTGGCGAGGCCGAGGCCGCGAAGCTCGGCGGCCATCGGCAGCAGGTGGTAGTCGTGGACCCAGATGATGTCGTCGGGCTCGACGAGCTTGGCGAGCGCCCGCGCAAAGATGCGGTTGACGCGGCAATAGCCGGCGTAGTCCGAGCGCGAGAACGCCCCGAGACCGAGCCGGTAATGCATGATCGGCCACAGCGCCCGGTTGGCGAAGCCGGCGTAGTATTCCTTGTGATCCTGCGGCGATAGGTCGACCACCGCGTATTGGACGCGGTCCCGATCGATCAGCGTCGGTTCCTCTGAGGGCTCCTCGCTGATGTTGCCGCTCCACCCGAACCAGAGACCTTCGTAGGCGGTGAAGGCCTCCTTCACGGCGACGGCGAGGCCGCCGGCGGCGACCGCCTTGCCGCCTTCTTCCGGAACCGCAACGCGGTTCGATACGATCACAAGGCGTGCCACTCAGGTGGGCTCCGGATCCTCAAGCGCGCCGGCGTGGAACGCGCAACGTCAACGTTTCTTGCCATCGTGAACGCGCGAGAGGTCGGCGCGATCCGTAGGGTTAGCCAAGCGCGAATGACTGCCGCGGGTCAAGCGATCGTTTGCGGCCGTCACGACGAAATCCGGGGCCTGTCCCCGCATCCGTCCCCGCCGCGCGGGGCGGCGGAGGCAGGAGCGAACCTTGGCCGATCGCCCCTGAACGGAGGCTGAGCCGCGGATGTGCCGTCGTCCCCGGAACCCCCGGACGTGGACGATGTTACTCAGGCGAACATCGCCCCGCTAAGACCCCGTGTTCGAAGGAGTCCCCTCATGGCCGCGTCCGAGATCCCCCACCCCGATCCGGCCAAGGCCGCAGCCAGCGAGCAGGCCGAGTGGCGCGGCCTGAAGGGCGACGTCGAGGGGTTGGCCGACGTCGCGGCCGAGCGCGGGCGCGGCCTGATGGATGCAGCTCGGGTTCAGGCGCAGACCTTCGTCGAGGGCCGCAAGAACGACGCGGCGCAGTCCGTCCACGATCTCGCCAAGACCCTGCGCGATTCGAGCAAGGACTTCGAGGATCGCCCGAACATCAAGGCGTTCTTCGACAGCGCTGCCGACGGCCTGAGCCAGCTCGGCGGCTCGATCGAGTCGCGCAGCTTCGCCGACTTCTACGGCGATGCCGAGGCCTTCGCCCGCCGTGCACCGGTCGCGGTCGCGGTAGGAACGTTCGTCGCCGGCTTCATCGCCGCGCGCTTCATCAAGTCGTCGAGCCTGCCGCCGGAAGGCGACGCCCGCGACAGCTTCCGCGCGTGAGCGGCCCGGCCATGTCGACCGGATCGCAGACCCCACCCCCCGGCTCCTCCGGTGCGTCGCCCGCCGGCAGCATCCAGAGCCTCATCGGCGACGCGCTGCGCGAGACCAACGACCTCGCCCGCAAGGAGATCGCCCTGTTCCGCGCCGAGATGGCGCGGAACGTCCGCTCGCTGATCATCGGCATCGTCTGCCTCATGGCTTCGGCGGTCTTCTCCGTCGTCGCCCTGCTCGTGCTGATCGGCGCCTTCGTGAAATGGCTGGCGACGATCGTCGGCTCGGAATGGCTCTCGGCCCTCATCGTCGGCGGCGTCCTCCTGGTCGTTGCGATCGGGATGGCGCTGTGGGGACGCAGCGCCCTGTCGTTCTCGACGCTCACGCCCACCCGTACCGGCCGGCAGGTCCGCCAGGACGCCCGCGCCCTTTCCGAGAGAGTGTCCGGATGAGTTCGATGAACGAGATGGAGCGGGACATCGAGGAGAGCCGCGCGCGCCTCGACGAGACCATCGACCGCATCCAGGGCCGCCTCTCGGTGTCCAGCCTCGTCGACGAGATGCTCGGCAACGCCCGCCGCGCACCCGCCGTCAGCGGTGCCTACGACGGAGCGCTCGAAGCGGTCCGCCGCAATCCGGTTCCCGTCCTGCTGATCGCCGCCGGCGTCGGCTGGCTGCTGCATCGGATGTCCCAGGACGCGACGCGCCGCCGGACGCAGGCTTCGGCCGAGCGCGTCCCGGTGCTCAACGACGGGGCGGCCCGGGTCTACGATCCGGATCTGCCCACCCGCCAGCCGAAACCCTCGCTGATGGACGAAACCCGCGCCTGACGGGCCGCCACCTGCGGACATTGCCAGCCGCGTACGAGTTCTGAAGGATCACGCCATGAGCGATACGAGCAAGTCGGCCACGACCGACAACCACCTACCGGACGACCTCGCCCGGGCCGCCGGCGCGAAGGTCGACCAGGGCCTGCACGCCGCCGGCCTGGACCCGGTCCACCTCGACCCGCATGCGAAGGCGGCCGACCACACCCTGCGGGCGGATCCCACGGGCCTCCGCGATCCGATCGGACGGCCCGACGCGTCGCCGCACGATCATCAGGCCGGTCCCGGACCCGATGTCGGCAGCGTCGCCGGTCAGGCTCGCGCGGCGGCGGGCGATGCGGCGGATCGGGCCGCGGACTTCGCCGATCGCACGCGCGATCGTGCTGCCGACTTGGCCGACGACGTCCGCGATCGCCTCGGCGGTGCGGCCGACGAGGCCCGCAACTGGGTCTCCGGCGTCCATCGCGACCACATGCGCCGGATCGACGACGCGGTGGTGCGCGGCAGCGACCGGCTCGATCGCGGTCGCACCGCCGTCGAGCAGTTTGTGACCGAGAACCCGCTGCTGGTCGGCGTCGTCGGCGTCGCTGCGGGCCTGCTTCTCGGCGCGTTGCTCCCGCGTACGCGCCAGGAGGACCGCAACATCGGTCCCTATGCCGACGAGGTCCGCGACCAGGGCCTGCGCTACGCCCGCGAGTTCACCAGCCGTGGCCGCGAGTTCGTCGAGACCGCCCTTGACCCGGACAACATCCAGACCGCGGCGCAGAAGGCCGGCCTCAAGACCGAGCCCACGTATGAGGGCGAAGACCGTACCGCGCACCGGCTCTGAGCCGGCGCGATCGACCCGATCCGAGAGGCGGCACCGCGAGGTGCCGCCTTTCTTCGTTCTCGACCCTCGCGCCGAGAGACGGTAGGCACGCGACCATGAAGACCGCCGATTGCGACATCCTGATCGTTCCGGGCCTGGGCGGCTCGGAAGAGGGCCACTGGCAGGCGCGCTGGGCCGGCCGCATGTCGACCGCCCGCGTGGTCGAGCAGCAGTCCTGGCATGCGCCCGAGCCCGAGGCCTGGTGCGGCCGCGTCGTCGAGGCGGTCGCGGCCGCGATACGGCCCGTCATCCTCATCGCCCACAGCCTCGGCGTCGTCGCCTGCGTCGAGGCGGTGCCGAAGCTTGCCGAAGGACGCGTCGTCGGGGCGCTGTTCGTGGCGCTGCCGGATGTCGAGGAGACGCCGAACCTGCCCGACAGCGTGCGCGCCTTCGCGCCGCTGCCGCGCGCGCCGCTGCCGTTCCCGTCGCTCTTGGTGGCGAGCCGAACCGATCCGTACTGCCGCTACGAGCGCGCGGAGGATTTCGCCGCGGCCTGGGGATCGGCCCTGGTCGACGCCGGCGAATCCGGCCACGTCAACGTCGCGAGCGGCCATGGGCCGTGGCCCGAGGGGCTGATGCGGCTGGCCGGGTTCATGAAGGATCTTTGAGCCCGTCGGCTCGATCGCGCCCGGCGGTTAACCTCTCGTTTACCCAAGCCCGCGCTGATGGGTGCCGGATCACGGGCGATCCGGCCCGCGGGAGATCGACGTGACGCGAAAAGAGCTTCTGGTGCGACTGGACGCCGTGCAGACGGCGCTGGGCGAGCGCGCCCACACCTCCTTCAACAGCTCGATCTTCGGCGACGCCGCGCTGCTCAAGCGCATCGAGGCGTTCGAGGCCCAGCTCGTGGCCGTGGAGAAGCCGAAGGTCGCCGACTACACCGGCAACATGTTCACCCGCATCGCGAACCGCCGCAACGTCGAGGCGGTACAGAAGCGCGCGCAATCCTGAGCATCACGGCTTCGGCTCCGGCTCGGCCGGGCGGAGAAGCTCGCCGGCGACAACCGACAGGCGCGGCGGAGCCTCGCGCACGAACGGCAGCGGGCGGCAGACCGCGAGGGCCGCGAGGCCGAAGCGCGCGGTCATCAGGCCGTTGAGCACGCCCTCGCCGAGCTTGGCCGAGACCCGCGCCGCGATGCCGAGGCCGAGCACCTGCTGAATCATGCTCTCGCCGACCGCCATTCCGCCAGTGACGGTCAGGTGGGCGAAGGCGGCTCTGGCCAGGCGCAGGAAGCCGAGGAAGCCCGGGCGTCCGCCGTAGATCGCCGCGATCCGGCGCAGCAGCCGCACGGCGGAATAGATCACGAACGCCACGTCCACGATTGCCCGCGGGCTGAGCGCGGTCACGCCCGAGACCTGCTTGGCGGCGGTGGCGATGGCATTGCGCGCCTGCCGGTCCAGCGGGCTCAGCAGCTCGTGCTCGGCGAGGCCGATGCGATCGTCGACGTCGAGGATCGCGTCGGCGGAAGCCTCGAGCCGCTGCCGGCCCGCCGCCAACGCCGTTCGATCCGCATAGAAGGCGGCGAGATCCCGAACCACCCCCTGCGCCGCACTGTGATCGCGGGTCGCGATCGCCGCGACGGCGGCCTGGCGCAGGTGCTCGATCTTGCGCTCCCGCCACAGCCCGCGCACCTCGCGCACGATGATCGCCAGGAGAGCGAGGCCGGCGAGCGCCAGGAGCGCGAGCGCGACGCCGCCGAGCCAGGGCGCCGCCTGGAACAGATCGGCGATCAGCCGCTCGACCGACAAGCCGACCCCGAGGGAGACGAGGCCGCCCGCGGCCGACAGCAGCAGGCCGCCCCACGGAACGCCGCGCGACTTCGCCACCGGCACGGGCGTGCCGTCGGCGGCGTCGAGGATCTCGACCGGATCCTCGACGATGCGGACGCCGGTCGGGGCGGCCGGCATCGAAGGGATTCCCTCGACGGCCGGGGGCGCATCGGCGCTGGGGATGCGGAAGGCGCGCGGGCGCTGGGTCGAGCTCACGGCATCGTCCTCGGGGTTCTCGTCAGAGCCGCCATCACGTCAGCCTGTCGCCGATCAAAAACTGCATGGCCCGGTCGAGGCGGATCTGCGGCAGGTGGCCCGGACGCCCCAGCGCGTCGGGCTTGATCGATGGCGGGCGGAATCGCGGGAACCGCAGCGAGCCGGGCTCGACCGCGCCTTCGAGCACCGCCTCCGGGCGGGCGGGGAGATGGCCTGGGAACACCGCGGCCTCGGCCGTCCCGTCGAACACCTCGTCGCCGACCGTCTCGCCGGCCTCCGGCGTCCCGGCGACGGCGCGCAGCACGGCGTCGCCGTCGTGGATCGTGGTCTCGCGGGTGGCGCGGACCGACGCCAGGGCCACGGTGCCGACACGGGCGCCGGCGGCCTCCGTCCGGCGCATGGCGCGCGACACCAGCAGGCGCAGCAGCGCTTCGAGCCGATCGTGGCTGGTCTGGTGCAGGTGGTCTGCCTTCGTCGCGGCGAACATGATCCGGTCGGCCCGCGGTGCGAACAGCCGCGAGAGCAGCGTGTTGCGGCCGATGTTCAGGCTGAGCAGGACGGAATCCAGCGCCTCCTCCAGCTCCGCCAGCGCCGCCGGCCCGGCATCGACGGCGGCCAGCACGTCGACCAGCACGATCTGTCGGTCGACGCGCTGGAAGTGATCGCGGAAGAACGGCACGACGACCTTGGCCTTGTAGGCCTCGAAGCGCCGCTCCATCAGCCCGGCGAGCGTGCCCGGCGCGATCGTCTCGGGCAGCTCGTCGAGCGGGGCGAAGGTCAGGGCCGGCGAGCCGGCGAGGTCGCCCGGCATCAGGAACCGGCCCGGCGGCGTCGTCGCCACCATCTCCGGGCCGGCGCGGAGAGCCGCGAGATAGGCGGTGAAGGCGGCGCTCGCCCGCTCGGCCACCACCTCGTCTAGAGGCCCCGCCGGATCGAGCCCCCTCAGCATCGCGAGCCACGGCGCGGCCATCCCGCCGCGGCCGGCGCGCCGGGTCCCGGCGATGGTCGCCCGCGACCACGCTGTGTAGCTCTGCTCCAGGAGCGCGAGATCGAGCAGCCATTCGCCGGGATAGTCGACGACGTCGAGCATCAGCGTGCCCGGGCCGGAGCGCCAGCCGCCGGCGCGCTCGTACTCGATCGCGAGCCGGAACTGGCTGATCCGATCGGTGGAACGCGGCCAGAGGCGGGACTCCGTCAGCGCCGAGAAATGCTCCTCGAAGGGAAAGCGCGGAACGTCGTCGTCCGGCTGCGGCACGAGGCGGGCGCGGCGCAGGCGTCCCTCCTGCGCCGGGGCGAAGGCGGGGAGCGCATGGCTCTCGACAAGATGGTGGATGAGGGCGGTTGTGAACACGGTCTTGCCCGAGCGGGCGAGCCCGGTGACGCCGAGCCGCAGAGTCGGCTGGATCAGGAAGTCGCTCGAAGCTTCCGCGAAGGCCTTGACCGCGGAGCCGGCACGCGCGGCGAAACTCTGGATGGGCAAGGGCGGGCTCGGGGGCTCGGGAAACGCGAAGGGCCAACCGGTCGGCCGTCGCCGCTCAGGTGGCGCGGGGAGGGGGCCGCGACAAGGCTCGGTGAAGGCTACTTGGCCGCATCGGCCGTCGCCGCGGGGGTCGGACCGAGCCGGGCGATCGCCGCCTCCACGAGGGGCGGACCCGCGTGCAACGCGCCGAGCTCGACCCCCGACATCGCGCGCATGACGGGGGCGAGGTTCGGCAGCGGGCTGCCGTCGGGCGAGAACAGCGCGAGGTCGTCCGTGGCGCGCAGGCCCACGCTCCTGGCGATGGCGGCCGCGTAGTTGCCGATCCGGACCTCGTCGTTGCCGCAGAGCGGGGCCGGTGCACGCAGATCCCCCATCGCCAGGCCGGAGACCATCATCGGCAACAGGGTCGAATCGGCCACGAGGCGATCCGGCGACGGCACCTTGCGGTCGAGGAGCGCGGCGGGATCGTCCGCCCCGCGCGGGGCCGGAAACCGTACGGTCGGCGTCGGCCTGTCGGCGAGGCCGGTCGCGATATCCGCGACGGGTTTCTGCATCGCCCTGGCCTGGATCGACGGGCGCCGGGCCGGATGGCCGCTCATCCGGGCGAGCGGCGACCAGGGCTGCACCCGCAGGGCGGTGCGCGGCGCCCGCGAGACGCCGCGCCGGGCGCCGCCGGGAAGGTGGCGCGCCAGGAAGCGGGCCCGAAGCGTGCCCCCGATCCCGCGCGGCGCGAGGGCGGTCGGCTTGGCCCTGGCCGCAAGCGGAGCGGTGGAGACGCCGCAGGAGGCCGGCGCCCAGCGGCGCACGATCGCCAGGGCCGTGCGGCGTCCATAATCCCGGTAGTATCGCCGGAGCAGCCCGGCCGCGGCGTCGGCGCCGTCCGCCGCGGTGGCGAAGCCGGTATGCCCCTCGGCGTCGGCACCGATCTCGCCCGACCAGCGCGCGCTCTTGATGCACCAGTAATTGTTGAGCTTGGCGCAGCGTGCGACGTAGGCCGGCTCGGTGGGTGCCACCTGCGCGACCAGGGCGAGCGAGACCGGCCGAAGCTCGGTACCGGCCTGGCCTCGCCAGTTCGAGACCGCCCGCGCGACGTGCTGATAATACGGTGCCGCCTCGACCGACGGCGTTTGCAAGCCGACCGCGTGCGCCCGGAGCGCGTCAACAGACCCTTCGGCCAGCGGCGGCAGCGTCGTCAGGAGAAGGAGTGCGGCGAGGAGCACGGGCAGCCGGGAGGAAGCGTTGCGGACGACCAGGAACGGCCGGGGCGCATGGACGGTTCAGTTCGTCGAGACGGGTCGCAATGTGGTTTCGGGCGCCGACCGGTTACGGGTTGAGAATCGCCAGCGCCGCCGCGTGCATGCGCGGATCGCCGGCGGCGACGATGCGGCCGCCGCTGGTCGCGGGACCGCCGTCCCAGGCGGTGATGACGCCGCCCGCACCCTCGACGATCGGGATCAGCGCGACGATGTCGTAGGGCTTCAAGCCGGCCTCGACGACGAGGTCGATCTGGCCCGAAGCCAGCATGCAATAGGCGTAGCAGTCGGTGCCGTAGCGCGACATGCGCACGCGACCCTCGATGGCCCGGAACCGATCGGCTTCCGCGCCGTCCGTGAACAACCGCGGATCGGTGGTGGCGAGCATCGCCGCCGACAGGTCGGAGCAGCGGCGGGTATGGAGCGTGCGCTCGCCGCGCGAGCTTCGCAGGCGTGCGGTGCGTCCATCGCCGGTGAAGCGCTCGCCGAGATAGGGCTGGTGCATCAGGCCGCGCACGGCGCTCCCTTTCCGAGTCAGGCCGATCAGGGTTCCCCAGGTCGGGATGCCGGTGATGAAGGCGCGGGTGCCGTCGATCGGATCGAGCACCCAGACGCATTCCGCGTCGAGCCGCTCCGAGCCGAACTCCTCACCGAGGATGCCGTGGGCGGGAAACCGACCGCGGATCATGTTGCGCAGGACCAGCTCGGCGGCGCGGTCGGCCTCGGTCACGGGATCGAACGCGGCCGTGCCCGCCGCCTTGTCGGTCAGCGCATACTGGGCACGGAAGAACGGCAGGATCGCCTGGCCCGACGCGTCGGCGAGATCGTCCATGAACCGGCCGAGTTCGACGACGCTCATCGGCTTTTCCCCGTTCGATCCTGCATCGCGGCAGGAAGGCGGGTTTCGGCCGTTTCCGTCAAGCCTGCGCAGCCACCGGCATGGGGGACGGCTCCGGCTCGGCGTGCACATGGGCCAGCACCGTGTCGACGGCGCTGGCGAGCGACGAGACGTGCTCGGCCGCCGGGATGCTGCCGCGGCCGGCGGCATCGTCGTCCGCTTGCCACAGCCCGACGACGATCGGGACGTCGGGCATCCGGCGCCGAAGGCGATCGACGAGCCGTCGCAGGTGCCCCGGCTCTCCGCTGATCGCCAGGGAGACGATGCAAGTCATCTGCGCCTCGCCGGGGTCGAAATCGGCGATCTTCGCGCGCGACACGTCGCCGAACGGTACGATCCGCGTCCCGAGCCCGCGCTTGGCGAGGAGCTGTGCGAGGATCGCGGCCGCCGGCGTGTCGATGAAGCCCCGCCCCGCGACGCACAGCACCGCGCCCTCGCGAGACCACGCCGGCGGGATCTCCTCCCGGCTTGGCTGCGCCGCTTCGGGATCGGCCTTCGCATCCCCCTCGGCACCGTCGTCGGCATCGGCCGCAGGCGCGACGGGAACCCGGTCGTCGCGCTCGGCGAGCGCGTCGACGAGCTCGCTGACGGAGGCGCGGATGTCGGTCTTCTGCTCGAGGGTCAGCACGCCGCGGGCGGCGTCGCGGGCGGCGAGCTCGAGGCCCTTCAGAACCACGTCGTCGTAATAGGCCGACAGCGAGCAGGTCTGCAGGATCAGCTCGGCGTGCTCCTGCGCCTCTTCCGGGTCGTCGGCGAGGATGCGCTGGTAGAAGTTCTCGACAGGCGTCAGGGCGGCGCGGTTGCCGAACAGCACGTCGAGGAACTCGAGCTTGTCGATGTGCCGCCCCAGCACGACGAGGCAGACCGTCAGCGGCGTCGAGAGCAGAAGCCCGACGGGCCCCCACAGCCAGGTCCAGAAGAGAGCCGAGATCAGCACCGCGAACGGCGAGAGGCCGGTGGAATGGCCGTAGAGCATCGGCTCGACGATCTGGCCCGTCAGCGGCTCCAGCACAAGGAACAGGATCGCGGTGGCGATCACCATGTCCCAGCCCGGATCGACGGCCGCCGCCAGCAGGAGCGGCAGCAGGGCCGAGAGGAAGGCGCCGATATACGGCACGAACCGCATCATCGCCGAGACGATGCCCCACAGCACCGGGTTGGGCACGCCGATGACGTAGAGGCCGATGCCGACCACCAGCCCGAAGGCGGTGTTGAGCGCCAGCTGCACCACGAAGTAGCGGCTGAGCCGCCGCGCGGCGTCGTCCATCGCGACGGTGGTGCGGTGCAGGTCGCTCGATCCGGCGAGGCGGATCATCCGGTCGCGCAGATCCTCGCGCTGCATCAGGACGAACAGCAGCACGACGAAGACGATGCCGGTGGTGGCCAGCGGCTGCATCACCGGGGAGAGCAGGGTGCTCGCCGTCTCCAGCGGGCCGGGCGGCGTCTGGCGCATCTCGACGAGGACGGGAGCCGGTTCCGAGGCCGGCCGCGCCGGCTTGGTTTCGGGGCCGGGCTTCGCCTCCGCCTCGGGCTTCGGCGCCTTCTCGGTGTTGCCGGCATCGTGGATCGCCCGGCCGATATTGGCGACGTAATCGGTGAGATGCGCGACCGGGCTGTCGCGCAGGCCCTCGATCTTGCGCTCGATCGTCGAGCGGTAGCGCGGCGCGTCGCCGACGAGGCCGGCGACCTGGACGCCGATCAGCGTCGCCAGGGCGGCGACGATGCCGAGGGTGAACACCACCGCGGAGCCGACCGCGACGACGCGGGGCAGGTGCCAGCGGCGCAGGAGCGCGACCAGCGGTCCGAGCACGAAGGACAACAGAACCGCGATGACGATCGGGATGAAGATCTCGCGCCCGACATAGAGCGCCGCGATGATGATCGCGCTGACGAGGACCGGTGAGACCAGCGCCGATTTCGGGGTCTCGGCGGCGGCGATCCGGGTGGGAGACGGCACCGGGATGGGAGGGTCGTCTGTCTTCGTCGCCATGCCGCCACCGAACCGTAGGCTCACGCCCGCAACGCCCGTGCATTCGCCGGTGCGAACGGGGAACGGCACGGCGCCGCGAAACGATCCCTCCCGTTGCGGCGGGTTTTCACGGGCTCGTGATCGTCAGGCTTGCGCAACCCCTGCGCGAATCACGTCGCCGACATCCTTGAGCGTATCGAGCGACCAGCACAGGCTCATCACCCGGCGGGCCTGCGCCGCGGGCAGCACGCCGTCGGCGAGATCGGTGAACTTGCGCTCCAGGGCGGCGTCGCTCATCGGACGCTCGACGCTGCCGATCGCGTGCTCGATGCGGCGGTGCAGCGTGCGCCCGTCGGCGAGCGTGACGGTCATGTCGACCTGTGCCGCCGCGATCCCCGGCGTGACAACCGGCACGACCTTGTCGCGCAACGCGACGACGACGGGGTCGCGAACGGCGCGGTCGCTGAACTGCTTCTCGCCGGCCGCGCCTTCGACCAGCGCGACGGCGACCGCGTGGTAGATGCTGAACTTGCCTTCCAATCCCGCCTGCGGGGCGGTCTTGCCGGTGAGCTCGAGCACGAGGGGATGCACCTTCAGGTCGACGCGCGCGATCTGCTCGGGCTTCAGGTGCTCCTCGTCGCGAAGCTGGATCGCGGCATCGATCGCCGGATGCATGACGATGCCGCAGGCGAACGGCTTGTAGGTGTTGAGCAGGCTCTCGTACCGCGTGCCGAGCCCCTCGGTGATCTCGCGATAATCCTGCTTGGTCGAGACGGTGTTGGTCCAGCCACGCTTGGCCTCGAGCATGCCGTCCGACGAGGTGAAGCCCTTGGCCGCGAGGATCGCGGCGAACAGGCCGTTGGTGGCGGCGCGGCCGGGGTTGAAGCTCTTGTTCATCGAGCCGAACGATTCGCGTAAGCCCACCGGCTGCGAGGCGGCCAGCCCCAGGGCGAACACCATCTGCTGCTCGGTGAGGCCCATCAGCTTGCCGGCGGCGGCCGCCGCCCCGAACACGCCGGCGGTGCCGGTGATGTGCCAGCCGACGTCGTAGTGGTTGGGATAGACCGCGTTGCCGATCCGGCACTCGGTCTCGATTCCGAGCACCAGCGCGTCGAGGAAGTCGCGCCCCGAGACCGGGTGCATCTCGGCATAGGCGAGGATCGCCGAGGCGACCGGGCCGGCCGGGTGGATGACGGTCTTCAGGTGGGTGTCGTCGTAATCGAAGATGTGGCTCGACACGCCGTTGAGGAACGCCGCGTTCATGATGTCGAAGCGCTCGGTGCGGCCGAACAGGCCGGCCTGGGGCGGCCCCGAGAACGGTGCGAGTGCGGAGACCGCTACGTCCAGCGTCTCGTGATGCGAGCCGCCGATGGCGACGCCGACCCAGTTCAGGAAGGTTCGCGTCGCCTCCCGGCGCACCGCCTCGGGTAGATCCTCGAACCGGGCGTTCACGACCCAGCGCGCCAGCGTGCGGGTGACGTCCTTCGCCTCGGCTGGCTTCGGTGCAGGAGCATCCGCGGCATGTGCCGAACCCCCGAGGGTGGGGCCTGCGAGCGCCAGACCCGCTGCTCCGATCAGCGCGCGTCGATCGATCCGTGACATGGCATCCGCGTCCCTGCTGTTCCGGCTTGGTTCGCGCGCCTCCTCGGAAGGCGACGCGCCGGTATCGGGGCGGGACATAGCGCACGCCCACCACGAACGGGGACCGCGTAATTTCAATCTTCAGTCTGTGACACGACTTCAATGGAAGCTGCGCCGGGGGCCGGCGCGATCGGCCGGCTCAGACCACCACCGCCATCGCATCCTGCGCGCCGACGCCGAACACCCGCTTGTAGCGCGCGACGGCGTCCGCCGGCCCCTGCGCCTTGGTCGGGTTGTCGGAGATCTTCACCGTCGGGCGCCCGTTGGCATGGGTCACCTTGCAGACGATCGAGATCGGATCGAGCCGGCCCTCCGGCACCAGCCCGCGAAAATCGTTGGTGAGCAGGGTGCCCCAGCCGTAACCGATCCGCAGGCGCCCGTAGAAATGTGCGTGGATCCGCTCGATCGTGTCGATGTCGAGCCCGTCGGAGAAGATCGCGAGCTTTTCGCGCGGGTCGGCGCCGCGGGAGCGCCAGAACGCGATCGCCTCCTCGCCGCCCTCGATCGGGTCCTTCGAATCGATGCGGATGCCGGTCCAGTCGCCGAGCCAGTCGGGCGCGCCGGCGAGGAAGCCGGTGGTGCCGTAGGTGTCGGGCAGCACGACGAGAAGGTTGCCCTCGTAATCCTCCTGCCAGTCGCGCAGCACGTCGTAGGGCGCGCGGGCGAGCGCCGCATCATCCTCGGCCAGGGCCGCGTAGACCATCGGCAGCTCGTGCGCGTTGGTGCCGACCGCCTCGACCTCGCGGCGGAGCGCGATCAAGCAGTTCGAGGTCCCGAGGAAGCGCTTGGAGCCCAAGCCCTCGTCCATCGCCTGCACGCACCAGTCCTGCCACAGGAAGCCGTGTCGGCGACGGGTGCCGAAATCGGCGATCGACAGGTCGGACAGCTTGCGCAGGCGCTCGATCTTCTCCCAGACCCGCGTCATCGCCCGCGCGTACAGCACCTGCAGGTCGAGCTTGCCGAGGTCGCGCAGCACGGCGCGCGAGCGCAGCTCGTTCAGGATGGCGAGCGCCGGCACCTCCCACATCGTGGTCTCGACCCACGGTCCGTGGAAGGTGAGCTCGTACTGCCCGTCCCGCGCCTCGAGCTGGTATTCGGGCAGCCTAAACCCCTCGAACCAGGCGATGAAATCGGCCGACAGGATGCGGCGGCGCCCGTAGAAGGCGTTGCCGCGCAGCCAGGTCGCCTCGCCACGCGACAGGCGCAGGGAGCGGGCGTGATCGAGCTGCTCGCGCAGCGCGCCGGCGTCGACCTCGTCGGCGATGCGGATGCGGGTCGTGCGGTTGTTGATGCCGAAGGTCACCGCCACGTCGCGGTGTCGGCGCAGGATCGTCTGCGCCATCAGCAGCTTGTAGAAGTCGGTGTCGAGCAGCGACCGCACGATCGGGTCGATGCCGAAATTGTGGTCGTGCACCCGCCGCGCGAGATCGAGCATGTCTTTGGAACCTCGGGGCGGGCGTCACGGAGCCCCGAGGGCGCATGACCGGCGGGCCCGTGTCAACGGAGGCGGCGGCGCGGGCACGAAAAAGGCGGCGCGCCGCACCGGGCACGCCGCCTGTCGTCGCGAAGGTGGCTCAGGCCGCCGCGATCAGGCGAGGTCGACCTTCTTGGTCTCCGTCTTCGGGCTCTCACCGGTGAGCGAGGCCTTCACGTAACCGAACAGGTGCAGCATCTTGCTGTTCGGGCTGTCCCAGTACTCGCCCTGCTCGGGGTGGATGCGGAGCAGCGCCACCTCGGGGTCGTCCTTGCCGTTCGGGAACCAGGTCTTCAGGCTCTCGGTCCACTTGGCGTCGATGATCGCCTGGTCGCTGACGATCTCCGCCTTGCCGGCGATGGAGACGTAGGTCTGGCTCGACGGGTCGGAGTACGACAAGTTGATCTGGTTGTCCCGGCCGATCTCGGCGGTCTTGGGCGTGTGCAGCTTGGTGAAGAACCACAGGTCGCCGTTCTCGTCGATGTCGTTGTTCCACATCGGACGGCTGTTGAGCGTGCCGTCGGAGTCGGCGGTGGTCATCATCGCCACTTTGACGTCCTTGACCAGCTCGAACAGCTTCTTCGCGCCCTCGTGGTCGCGGTGATTGCCCTGATGCATCGCGTAGGTCTCTCCAGATGGTGACGGCGCACCGGCTCTCCCTGCCGCCCGCGCCGGCGGTCGTGTCACAACGGATGACGCATCGGTTGGTTCGATCGCCTGCGCACAGGCGCCGCATGGTGGTAGGCCCGCTTCGGCTGGCGTTTCCGGCACGGCTGTTTACATGGGCCGGAACCATCCCTTTCGAGATCCAGAGACGCCGGACGCGGCGAAGGAGGCCGACCGTGGCGATCACCCGAGACGACGTGCTGCGCGCGCTGCAAAGCGTGACCATCGATACCGCCGGCACCACCCTGCTGGCGTCCGGCCGCCTGTCGCAGGTGGTCGTCGACCCGACCAACCGCGTGATGTTCTCGATCCTGATCGACGCCAGCGAGGCGGCGCGCTTCGAGCCGATCCGCCGGTCGGCCGAGGGCAAGGTGCTGTCGATGCCCGGCGTCTCGGGCGTGTTCGCGAGCCTCACCTCCGAGCGCGGCCCCGGCATGCCGGAGCAGAGCAAGGCCGCCCCGGTTCCGGTAAATGCCGCGCCGCCGCGTCCCGGCGCGCCTCCCGGCCAGGGGCCGGCCCTGCCGGGAGTCCGCCACATCGTGGCGGTGGCCTCGGGCAAGGGCGGCGTCGGCAAGTCGACCACCGCCTGCAACCTCGCCCTCGCCCTGAAGGCGCAGGGCCTGAAGGTCGGCCTGCTCGATGCCGACATCTACGGTCCCTCGGTGCCGAAGCTGTTCGGCCTCTCCGGCAAGCCGAAGGTGGTCGACAACCGCAGCATGGAGCCGATGGAAGGCTACGGCCTCAAGGTGATGTCGATCGGCTTCCTGATCGAGCCCGAGACGGCGATGATCTGGCGCGGCCCGATGGTGCAGTCGGCGCTGACGCAGATGCTGCGCGACGTGCTCTGGGGCGAGCTCGACGTGCTGATCGTCGACATGCCGCCGGGCACCGGCGACGCGCAGCTCACCATGGCGCAGGCGACGCCGCTCTCGGGCGCCGTGATCGTCTCGACCCCGCAGGACCTCGCGCTGATCGACGCGCGGCGCGGCGTGACGATGTTCAAGAAGGTCGCGGTGCCGATCCTCGGCGTGATCGAGAACATGGCGACCTTCATCTGCCCGAACTGCAACCACGAATCGCACATCTTCGGCCATGGCGGCGCGCGGATCGAGGCGCAGCGCCTCGGCGTGCCGTTCCTCGGCGAGGTGCCGCTGAACATGACGATCCGGGAATCGTCCGATGCCGGCCAGCCGGTCGTCGCCGTCGCCCCCGACGGACCGCAGGCCCAGGTCTACCGCGAGATCGCGCGCAAGCTCTGGGACAACCTGACCGCGGCACCGGCCGGCCGGGCGGCGCCCAAGATCGTCTTCGAATAGGCGCGACGATGCCGCCGGTCCTGGGCCTGATCCTGGCCGGCGGTCTCGCCCGCCGCATGGGCGGCGGCGACAAGGTGCTGCGCACCCTCGGCGGCCGGACGCTGCTGGAGCGGGTGACCGGGCGCCTGGCGCCGCAATGCCCGGCCGGGCTGATGCTCAGCGCCAACGGCGACCCGACGCGGTTCTCCGGCTTTCCGGGGCCGGTTCTGCCCGACGGCGTCGCCGGCCATCCCGGCCCGCTCGCCGGCATCCTGGCCGGGCTGGACCATGCGGCCGCGTTCCACGCCGACGTGGACGCCGTCGTCAGCGTCTCCTGCGACGCGCCGTTCCTGCCGCTCGACCTCGTCGCCCGCCTCGCCGCAGCCCGAGAGCCGGCTGCGATCCCGGTCGCCGCCTCGGGCGATCGCGAGCACTACACCGTGGCGCTCTGGCCGATCCATCTGCGGGCAGAGTTGCGTGCCGCGCTCGTCGAGCGCGGCGAGCGCCGCGTCGGCGGCTTCATCGGCCGTCACGGCGCCGCGGTGGTGCGCTGGCCGATCGAGCCGATCGACCCGTTCCTCAACGTCAACACGCCGGAGGATCTGAAAACGGCGGAGAGGCTGGCCGAGATCGTCGAGGGATCGAGCGCCACCTGAGAGGGCGTCCGCGCAGGCACGAACGGGTCCAGCAGCCGCGGCTGCGAATCCAGTTCAGACGCTGGGGAGGGATGGTGCCCAGGGACGGAGTCGAACCGCCGACACTGCGATTTTCAGTCGCATGCTCTACCAACTGAGCTACCTGGGCCTTCGCCGATCCGCGTGGCGGCTCGACAGGGCGGGGGTATAGTCAGTGCCTCCGGGCCTGTCCAGCCTGATCCGGCGCATCGGCCGGATGATTTTCCCGCTATTCTTGGTCGGGTTTCCGGGCGGCCGGCAACGCGTCCTCGTCCTCGTCATCGGCGGCCGGGATCACGTAGCGGTCGCTGAGCCAGCGGCCGAGGTCGATGTCCGAGCAGCGCTCCGAGCAGAACGGCTTCAGCTTCGGATCCGCCGGCTTGCCGCAGATCGGGCAGGGGGGCAGCTTCGCGACCGTCGTCATGCCATCGCGCCCCAGCCGGCCCGCACCGGGAACCCCTCGCCGTCGAGGAGCGCCATCGTCTCGTAGAGCGGCAGGCCGACGACGGCCGAGTGCGAGCCGACGAGCTTGACGACGAAGGCGCCGGCCAGCCCCTGGATCGCGTAGCCGCCGGCCTTGCCGCGCCATTCGCCCGAGGCGAGGTAGCTGCTCATCTCGCGCTGGGACAGGCGCTTGAACCGCACCCGGCTCTCCACGATGCGCTCGCGCCGCGCGCCCTTCGGCGAGAGCAGGCAGATCGCCGTGAACACGCGGTGCTGCCGCCCGGAAAGCAGGCGCAGGCAGTCGGCGGCTTCGTCGGGCACCTCGGCCTTGGGCAGCACGCGGCGGCCGACCGCGACCACGGTGTCGGCCGCCAGCACCCAGCTCTTCCCGCCGTGCTCGTGGAGGTGGAGCGCCCCTTGCGCCGCGGAGAGCTTCAGCCGCGCGAGCCGCCGGGCGAGCTCGCGTGGCGATTCGGACTTCAGCGGCGTCTCGTCGACGTCGGCGGGAAGCAGGGCGTCCGGCTCGATGCCGATCTGCTGCAGGAGCGCGAGCCGGCGCGGCGAGGCCGAAGCGAGGATCAGCCGCGCGGGATTGTCCGCGGGCGCGGCCAGGGGGGAAGGGGCGTCCATGGATCTCGGATCGGTCCTCGGCCGGCGCCGCCCACCGGAGGCGGACGCCGCACGCATCGTGGGTGCAGGTCCGACGGGTGATAGTGGAACGGCGTCGCCATGGGAACGGATACGGCGGCGATGGCCTGCGCGCGGCGATGGTGTGGCCGCTGCCGGAGCATCGCGTGCCGGGCTGCCGCGCGAAGAAGATGTTTCGCGAAGACCGTCCATGACCGCAGGACCATCGACCCCGTGGACAACGTCGGCGGCTCTGCTATGGTCCAGCCGCGCTGCCGAAACGCGGCCCGGCGCGGGCGTAGTTCAGTGGTAGAACGTCAGCTTCCCAAGCTGAATATGCGGGTTCGATTCCCGCCGCCCGCTCCATTTACCTTCAAGCACTTAGCTGGTTAACGCTAAGCCCCGACGGGCGGTGATACCAGTTTGATACCAGCCGCAGCCCTGTTGGGCCGCCCTTATGAGGCTGGTCGCCCTCTCATCCCGCCTCGGCGATGAACGCCCGCCACGCGGCCGGCACGGACGGGCCGTCGTCCATCGCGTCGCCTATCTCCAGCTGCATGTCGATGGCCTGCGCGGCCTCCGTGACCGCCTCGGCCGACATCGAGATCCCCGGCCGGCCCGGGACGATGGCCCGGCCGCGGACCATGCGCGCGTTCACGGTTTCCTGGGCGTCACCGGTCAGCCAGACCGCGAACACCGCGTCGACGCCGGCATGATCCCGCTCGGGATCGCCCCCGAGGCGGCTGCTTTCCAGGATCTTGGCGAGCCAAGTCGAGTCCGGGATTTCGGTGTCGTTCACTGTGATGGCCTCCGGGGACGGATTCCATTTCGAGTAACCGTAGGATCTTACCTCCACGTAATCATTGCCCCCTATCCAGGGTGCCATGTCACTTTACCCCTGCGTGCCGATCTCCATGCGACCTCCTTTCTGGGAGGAGAATTTTTATTCGTATTGGACATCATCCGAGAGCAGGCAGCCCTGGCAAGTCGAGCGGGATGCACAGATCATGGAGTGCCGGCGGGCGGTCTCGACACCGTCGGACCTCCTGCGGCGCGGGATCGAGATGCGGCGATTGAAGGACGCGCTCGACCGCATGCCCCATCCGTCGTGGGGCAGCGCGCCCTGGATGTCCCGATCCGGTATCAGGGAGCGTACCTCGCTCCGTTACGTCGGGGACTACGTCGTCGAGCATCTGACCGCCGATGACCGCGCCCACCTCAGGCGCGAGATGATCTTGGCCGACGGAGAGAGGACCAATCTGTCCGCCTGGCATGACAGCCTGGGAAATTGCGGCATGAGCTCCGGCTGCGGCGGCGGGCGGAAACCGACCCAGGAGGACATGAAGGTCCTGGTCGAGGACCTGGCCGAGTTCCGCACGGATGAACGGTGCACGTCCGGTGAGTGGGGTTCGCTGATCGACGGTCTGTGCCGAACGAGGGAAGACGACGCCCGTATCCGCGGCCTGTTCGAGGAGGCCTCGGGCATCACGGACGAAATGCTGTGGGGCCTGAAGGAATCCGTGCAGGCGCACGAGAAGGCACGGGCGGCCATCGAGGCGCTCAACCAGCGGCGGGAAGAGCTCTACAAGGCGGGCACGGACGCGCCCCGGGCTCACATCAACTGGCGGCGGTTCCACCCGCACGGCGCGCCCGAGGCCTAGAGCACGATGACCCCGCCGGGGAACGCCTTTCGGAAATCGATTGGCTCCCCGGCCGGCGGCTCCGTGCCGAAGACCGCGAGGTGCGCCCCGCGATTGACGGCACGCTGCTGATCGGGCGTCAGGGTAGCGGCCTGCACCGCGTTCCATTCGACGGTCAGGGCCGCGATCCCCGGCGTCAGAGCACCCTTCCACGGTTCAGGGTCGACCTTGTCGAAGATGACCGTTCGCGCCATGCCGCGGTCCGTTCGGATCTGCTCGGCTCGCCGATGGTCGTCGACGGTCCACCCGTTGGTGGTTATCTCGCGATTCGTCATGCTCAGGGCTCCCCTCGGTTCAGGATCTCGGTGACGCGTTGCTCAGCGTCATGTGAAGAACGACCATCCCTGGCTCGGGTCGTATGCCTCATCCTCTTCCGCGTCCGGCTGGAACCAGCCCAAATCATCCATCCGCGCCACCTCATCCGTCGTGAGTGGCGTGTCGGTGGCGCAGACGTTGAACTGGTACTGATCGGACCCGGACTTGTAGTCCGCGAGCTCAGTGAAGTGCTTTGCCAGGATGCCGAGTCCCTCGATGATGTTGGCGAGCATCATGCCTGATTCTCCTTGCCCTGGAGGATCTCGGCGACGCGCTGCAGGTCGACGTAGCCGTCGATCAGCGTGAATGCCCGGCCGGTCGGGTTGAGATCCTCGTCCTGTTCTTCCTCCTGCAGGTCACCGAAATAGAGGGTGTCGTGCTTGGCGGATGCCTTGAACGCCTGGTGGATGGCGTCGACGGTCAGGGCGCGCCCGGGCGGAATCATCCGCTCGATCAGCACGCAATCCTCGGCCCGGTAGATCTCGTCGGCGCCGACGGCGAAGACCTGAGACGCGACGTCATCCCTGAAGATGATCTCGGCCGGAGTCTGGTTCGGGTGGCCCCACCGTTCCGAGGTGATCCACCAGAACTCCCGCCGCTCGACGACAGGCGGCTTGGCGCGCTCGGCCTCCAGGGCCCTCACCGCGCAGGAACGGCAGCACCGGACGCGCTTCGCTCCAAAGGCCCTCCCGCCGCATACCTTGCAGGTGCCGACGTACCCCCCGGGGGACCATCCGTGCGGTTGGAGATCGTCGGCCGTGTAGCCGTCGTCCGCATGATCCCCGTCCGTCATGCTCCATGCGTAGGTCATGCTGCAGGTGGCCTCCCATGCCGGGCTGTGCCGTCGGGCCAATCCCAGCGGTGGTCGCAATCCGGCTCGAACTCGATGCCGACGATGGTGGCCTTCAGGCGGCGGACCTTCTCCCGAAACTGGTTGACCGCGTTCCTCTCCATACCGACGACGCCGGCAAGGTCGCTGAGGATCTCGTAGACCTGCCTGGAGGCCTCCTTCATCCGCTCCGGCTCGGTCATGGTCGTGGGATCAAGCTCGGGCGGAAGCACCTCCTCCAGCTTCGCCCGGCGGACTATCAGGGCGGTCAGCGAGGCGCCCACAGAGCCCTCCTTCCCGATGACCTTCCAGTGTTCCGCGGCCTCAAGATGCGATGCCTCACCGACACCTTGGGTGTAGATCAGGACGACGTCTCCGATCTTGTGCCGATCCCAAGTCGCCTTGACGAGAACGCCGCGACCGCGACCGGCCAGGGTATGCCAGTCGGTGGTCTTGACCCGGTAGGAATGCGTGGTGCGCTCAGCCATGCGCGGACCACACTGCTGGTAGGGCGGTATCTCGGGTGCGCTCAGATCCATCTGTCCAAGCCACGCCCCGAACCTCGGACAGGAACTCAGCGTGTCCGGCTGGCTTCGGCGTCAGATTCGTCCAGAGCTCGTAGCGGTGGTGTCCGGTCGTGGGCTCATCCACGCGGACGATGTTCGCCCCGGGCCGAACGTGTTGGATGACCGCCCGCAGCGCCTTGGCATCCGCGGCGTGTCGGGCCCGCTCTATGTCGAGCTCGCAGAGGAGCTCCATCACCTGGTGGGCGAGCTCGTCCTTCGTGCGGTTCATGAGAGAGCGTCGGGTAATGCGGGAGGTGACCTCGAAGACGGGCATGGTCAGGCGGCCTCATCGAGAGCGTTGTTGATCGCGTAGGACGGAACGTATCCGTCCAGCAGGTTCCCGTTCGGCCGGATCGTCCGAAGCATGGCCAGCCGTAGCTTCTCCCGGGCCTCGTCGGTGGTGGCCTTGCGGAAGGGAAAGAGGAACGGGCGGATCGGGTCGGGCACCTCGGACAGGCGCAGACCCAGCTCCTTATCCGAGAGGCCGGCAGCCAACTCCGCGGCAAGGCTCACGCCCGAGATCAGCTTGAGGTACCGGGCCTGCAGGACGACGGCGATCTGATCGAAGTCCGCCCAGAATTCCTCGGGCAGGTCCCGGCGCATCTCTTCGAGATCCCCGCCGGCGGCCATGACGTCCCACACCGCCAGGGGCGTGCAGCGGCTGATCACGCCGTGGAGGCGCTTGTACTCGTCGCCCTTCACCTTGACCCTGGTGCCGTCGGCGAAGCGGATGACGAAGCCTTCCTTATCCCGGGGCAACGCCACGACCGTGGTGATCATCTCCGCGAGGGATATGAACGCATGGCGCTGGACGACCTTGAAGGCGAAGTGGCTCGCCTCCCCGAGATCCATGAGCTCGGCGAAGGGCACCTCGCGCCCGGACGCGTCGTAGGCTGCCAGCAGCGACAGGCCCGCCTCCGGGTACCGGACGACGATGACGTTCTCCGGGTAGATGGCCTCGAACAGGTAGGTCGTCCCGGGCACCAGGGCCGAGGTGTCCATCGCGTCAAGACGCGCCTGCGCCCACACAGCCTGGGAGGAATCGAATGCCCCCTTGGTCGCGGTGCGCCACCGGCCGGAGCCAGCGTGGTGGAAGGCGATGATCAGGGAGCCGTCGAGCTTCTCGAACGCCTCGAACGGCAGATCCGGGACGACGGCGCCCCGCTCGCCGAGGTTGAAGAACTTCGGGAACGGCGTCGCGACGACGGCGCCGGCGTCGTAGTCCACGATCAGGCCGCGGGCGAGCAGCGAGTACCGGTCCCAGCCGTGGTCGTACACGCAGCGCTGCGTGTAGCAGTAGATGAGTAGCCCGGTCGCCCGGCACATCTTCCGGCTGACGAAGCCGGCGGCCCGCGCTTTCTCCAGGCCGTCGATCAGGTCGTTGAAGGCCATGGCACGGGCGGGGTGGATGATCGTCCGCATGATCAGGACCTCCCCTTCGCCGCGGCGGCGCGCTTGGCCGCACGGTTGATGCCCGGGGGAATCCGCATCGCGTTCGGGGTGACCTTCCCGCGCCGGATGCGGTCGGCGATCTTGCCCCAGGTCTTGAGCTCGTCGGGCGTCAGGCCCTCGGCCGGCGGCGGGGGCGTCGTGGTCGTCACGCCGCGCAGCACCGCGAGCTCGGACTCGGTGGCGACGCGGAGCCGGATGCCCGCGACCTTCACGGGCGGCCATGCCCGGGGACGGCTGTTGTCGGCCGGGGCGTTGAAGGCGCGCTCGATCTTGCCGACCTTGGGATCGGCGAGGATCTGGTCGAAGGTCGCCGCGTCCTCGACGTACATGCCGGGCGGCATCGAACCGGGCAGGACCGCTTTCGTAACGGGATCGAGATCGGAAGCCACGTAGTGCGGCTTGAGCCAGGTCCTGCCCATCACGCTGCCTCCTCGACGCGCTGAGGCGGGCACTTGGCCTCCTCGGAAGCGATGGTGATCTCGATGCCGTCGACCTCGACACCGAGAGCGGCGAGTTCCTGATCGAGATCGGCGATCCTGGTGCGAAGCTCGGCGCGCATGGCCCGGCGGACGGCCTCGACCATCTTGTCGTCGAACCGGTACCCGAACAGGGTCAGCGCCCCTCCGAAGGGGCCGTAGCTGTTGCCAGGCCCAATCGACGTCTCGCGCCCGATGTCGACGTATGCTGTGACCCAATCGCGACGGCGCTTAACCAGGTCGTTGGCGAGCGTGACTTCCGACAGCTTCATGGCTTCCCCCCTCAGGAATCCGAAGGGGGTCCCCGCACCTGGCCGGGACCCCCTTCATCTCGGCCCACACCGGCAGACCCGAACGCCGCGTGGCGTATCCCCAGAAAATACACCCATCCGTCGATTCGGGGAGCGAACCTCGTTGACTTCGAACGAAACAAGCTCTTTGCTCACCTTCATCCCCGGCAACGGGGGCAAACCTCGCAAGCGCAGTTCACCGCGCCCATGGTTTTACGTCCCCCCCGCCGGCAGGGGGGCAACCCTTTGTTTAAGTCGTGGGCTAGTCCCCCGGGTTCACAGTTTCCTTCCCCCAATCACGGGGGGCACACCTTCGACAGGCCCTGGCATCCGCCGGGGCCTTCGTCGTTCTAGGTCTTGCGTCCGCACCGTGCCTGTTTATAACAGGCACACTAGCGCGTTGGATGAACCGGCGCGGTGGATACGAGGGACCCACAATGAACACTTACATCCGGATCGACACGCCGGCCTACGGCAGCATCTACGCCGTCGCCACCGAGGAGGAGGCCCTCGACCTCTTCGCCAAGGCCGCCGGCTACAGGGATTACGCCGAGCTCGCCGCCACCCTCGGCAAATCCGTCGAGGAGGCTCGGGACGAGCTCGTCATCTCTCGCGTCACGGCCGACGACATCGTGCGGGACATCGTCGAGGAGGGAATCGAGAACGAGGTCATGGATTCCTGGAAGGTCGATGAGATCGCCGAGTTGAACGGGCTCGACCGGGGACCGCTCGTCGCGGCGGCCGACGCCATGCAGACGCGGCGCATGCTCGAAAACTACAACGCCCAGTGCACGATCATCGCCCAGGATCGCGTCCGGCGCGCTTCCAGCCTCGATGAGGTCTACGCCGAACTTCTGTTGGTCCGCCGGTACTTCGGCGCCGACGGCCTGAGCAAGTGGCTGTATGATACCGGCAGCGGCGAGGTGCCGACCTTCGGCCCTGCACCTGTCGACGTGGGCAGTCTCATCTCCTGGGATGCCGAGCGGGTCATCGTCAGGGACGAGAATGCGCCCGACTTCTCGATCTGCATCGAGTCCCGGCTGGACGTCGCCGCCTGATCCGATTGGACGATGAGCATTCCGGGGCGGGCCATGAGGCTCGCCCCTTTTCCGTTCGGAGGACCCATGAAGATCATCCTGAAATCCGTGCCCGATCAGGCCGAGGGGATAGCCGTCGGCACGCTCGACGGATTCCCACTCTACTATGTCGGCCGGACCGCTCACGTGGACGGGCGGGCCCTGCAGCACGGCGATATCGCCGAGGCCATGATCGACGCCGTCGACTACGCGGCCGCGCAGGTCCTTGGGGGCGAGTGGTCGAAACCGCTGGCTTTGGTCACCGGCCTGAACGCGCGGACGTGCAACCGCGACAGGATCAGGCAGTGGGGCCTGCCGCCGTGGGTCCTAGTCTTGCTGGGCAGGGCATCCGAGCATCGTCATGCCCGGGCGCTGGGCTTCATCCTGCAGGGCGCCGCCATGGTGTACCGCGATGTCGGTCCATTTTCCGATGAGGAGAAACGGGACCGGATCGGGGAGATCACCGATCCACTTGCGTTCATGGCGAGCCTGTCGAAGACCGCCGACGAGATGGTCGCCTACGCCCGACGCGAGCGCGAAAAGGCGGCCGCCGCCCGGGGCGCGTAACCGAACCTTAAGACACGACCTCTAGTCTCGCCCACCTGCCGTCGGTCTTCACCGGCGGCCCGGACCAGGAATCCCGATCATGCGACAGTCCCCCCGAAACGGGGTGGGCGCGCCGTCTCTGCGCGCGCTGCTCCGCGGCACCCCCATCCATCGCGGCAGTCATGCCCGCCAGCTTCAGGCCGAGATCCTCTCGACCGTCCCGGGAATTTTCAGCGCCGGCCGGGCCGAGCTGATCCGACAGTGCGCGGACTCGCCGCTTTTCCACGAGCTCGTCGTCTCCCTCTGGAAGTCGGCTATCGCCGCCCTCTCGATCAGGCCGGATGAGGCCGCCAAGGAGGGCCGGTTCATCACCGCGATCTATGAGGCGTGGCTCGTCCTCAGGCGGACTGTGGGCGTGCAGTCCGCCATCGATGCCGATCTCGATCTCTCGTTCCACGACCGCCAGGAACAGGAGATGCTGGATCTGGTCACGCTTCTGCTCGCCGACCTCGGCGAGGGCGTCGCCCGCATGGCGTACGTCGATCTCGCATGGCGCCATGCACGCGAGCGTGAGCCCGACCAGGACGACCTGCTGTACGGCGCCATCGGCGCGAGCCTCTACGCCGGCGAGAGTTGGCGCTTCGAGGGCAAGCGCCCTACCGGCATGCCATCCGGTTTCGCCCTTCAATGCATCGAACTCGGCAGGCAGGCCTTCACGGGCACGCTCCCGCAGCCCGAGCCGGCATGGGCGAAGGAGGCCAAGGCCGCGTCCGGCCTCCGCGCCATCGAGGCCGCACGTATCGACGCCGGACCGTCGCTCTTGGTGTTGGCGTCCGTCGACCACCTTCCCGGGTCCGCCACCGGTGGCGAGGGCCGCCCCGGCGGCAGCGTCGGTACGACGGCCCGGGCCGAGTGGGCCCCGATGGCGGGCAAGCGCCTCCCCCTGGTCGTGGTTCCCGATCTCGCCCGAGTGAAGAGGAGGCTCGTGCGGGAGTTCCCGGACTGCGAGCGGATCATCGACGCGGTGCTGGCGCCCATCGCGGGACGGCAGTTTGCCTACCTGTCGCCCTTCCTGCTCGTCGGGGCGCCGGGTTCGGGCAAGAGCCGCCTCGCCCGCCGGATCGGGGAAGAGCTCGGGCTCGCCGTCACGGTCTACGCGTGCTCGGGGGTCAGCGACTCCTCGATCATCGGAACCAGTCGAATGTGGAGTACGGGTCGCGCATCCGTCCCGCTCCAGGCGATCCGTCGCGCGGGCGCCGCCTCGGTGCTGATCGTCCTCGACGAGATCGCACGCGCCGGCACCCGCACCGACAACGGCAAGCTCACCGACGGCGTCCTCGGGCTGACGGAGCGGGAGACCGCCCGGGCGTACCAGGACCCCTACTTGGAATGCCCGGTGGATCTGTCGGCGGTCTCGTACGTCGCTACGGCGAACACGGTGGACGGTCTCGATCCGGCGCTCCTGTCCAGATTCCGGGTCTTCGAGATGCCGATGCCGACGGCGCGGTCCCTGCCGGTCCTGGCCCGGGCCATCGTTGCCGAACTCCGGGTCGAGCGCGGCCTCGATGCGGTGTGGCTCCCCGACCTGACGCCCGACGAGCTCGAAATGATCGGCTCGCACTGGTCCGGAGGCAGCGTCCGCGTCCTGCAGCAACTCGTGGAAGTTGCCGTGGACGGTCGCGACCTCGGCCAGGCCAACTAGGGGGCGATCATGCGGCATCGCTCCCACGCCCCCGTCCTCGACTACTTCTTGGAGATCCTCAGGGCGCACCGCGCCTCGGGACGTCTCCACGCTCAAGTCGCCCACGGGATGGAGGCCTACGTCCTGCACGTCACGCGGCTCGCAGACGAGCATGTCCTCACCGGCGTCGAGGCCCTCGTGGCGGCCAATCGCGCCGTGACGCTGGCGCTCGCACTCCCGCAGCTTCCGGAGGATCGCCATGAACCGCGGTGACCTCGCGACGGCGGCAGCGCGGATTCGCGCGGCCTGGGTGCCCGGTCGGGAATGCCGGCTCCGTCCCCGCCGGGCCCGGCTCTACGTCCTGAAGGTCGCCCGGCTCGATGCGGACGGCCTGATCCGTCCGGAGCGGGCCGAGGCGGTCGCGGCCCGGGCGCAGGTCCTGGCCGAGGAGATGGAGGGCGCCCGATGCCCGACGTCTACCGAAATTTGACCCGAGCCTGCTGGTCCGTCCGCGTCAAAAATCGGGTCGTCGGCCACGTCCCCGCGCTGGTTCTCCGGGACGTCGCGTTCATCGTCTCCCTCCCGGGCGTGCGTCGGATTCGGCTGCGGCAGGCCCGCGAAGTCATCGCCTACGCCCGGGGCGTCCCATCCGAATCCGGCCTCCCCAACGGCGCGCTGCAGGTGCGCTTCTGCCCCTACCGGTCGACAGATTTCACGCTTCCCGATTGCAGCCCGATCCGCGCGGCCGCCGTCGCCTCCTTCCTCCCAGACGGCTCGTGCTGGGCCGTCCTTTGATCCGGGGATACCGTCATGCTCCACGTCGTCGTCTCATCCCTCCTGTTCCTGCTCGCCGGCGCGGCCGCGGTCGCCGACGAGGGTCCATGGTCCCAGCCGCGGTGGTATGTCGAGACGACGGAGGCACACGGGCCCTTCACGCACACCACGGGGATGTCGGTCTCCCAGAACGCCAAGGCCGGCCGCGATGACGTCGAGGTGATGTGCCAGGTCACCGACGTGCGGGCTCCCCGGGATGCCATCGTCGTCCGCCGAAGGGGTAAGGCCTTGTTCCGCCAGGACGCGTGGTGCGGGGACGCCGGTGACCTGGGGTCCTGGTGCGTGGCCTTGGAGGAAGGGGCGGTCATGACGTGGTACGGGAAGACGATCTGCGCGGGCGGGCAGGCGACGTTCTCGACGGGCGACTGACCAAAAGGTAAGGGCCTGTTTCCTCAATGGAAACAGGCCCCATGTGTAGTGATCAGGCTTCGACTACGCTTTAGTTACGCGGCGTTCCCGAACAGGTCCCGCGGCCCCTCGGGCATCATCGTGTGCCTCTGCCACTTCTTGGCGAGGTACTGGAGGCCGTAGGGCGTGACGAAGGTCTGGGCCCGGGCGACGTCGCCGTCGAGGAACGGATGGACGGTGAAGATCGCCATCTTGACGAAGGCCGCCTTAGGCATGAGCTCGCGCCCCTGGTAAAACAGGTAGGTCCCCTTCAGCCAGTCGACGAATGCCTTGGGCGGGGCGCCGATGGACCGGGCGGCGTTCTGCAGGCCGTAGTGCCCGTCGGCGTTGGCGAACCGGTCGAAGAACTCGACCTTCGGGGCGGCCGTGGCGAGCGCCGATTCCGACACCGTCAGGGCCTGGGAGATCTGGGCGTTCTCGGCCTTGAGGGCGAGGTTCGCTTCGGCGTACCCGAGCAGGACGACACGCAGGGAGGCCGGGTCGTTCGGGTCGAACGGCGGCGGCTGGCGGCGGCGAAGCTCCTCCTCCATGGCGTTGAAGGCCGAGATGTAGCCCACCTTCCAGATCGTGGCCGCGCTGCCGTTGAACCCCATCACCGCCAGGGTGAAGCCGTCCCTGTCCATGAGGCAGTAGCGCTCCTGCCGGACGCCGCCGTTGGGCATCCGGGTCGGCGCCGATGTAAACGCAAAACTGCGTTCACATGCGCCGGGCAGGGTCTTCATCAGGCCATCGATGGCCCGGAGGACGTCGGCGTGCCGCTTGCCGAACACCTTCGCCAGTTCCCGGCTGTCGGCCCGGACCTGTCCGTCGATGACGCTGACGATGGGATCGGTCGACGTGACGAGGGCGCTCATCAGTGCATCCCCCGCAGCCGGATGGAGGTCGCCAGCGCGGCCCGGCGTGCGGCCACCTTGGCTCGCTCCTGCCAGAGGCACTCGGCGAGGTAGGCGGACTGCTCGTCCACCGTCATGAGGCGGCACGCCTGCAGCATGGCATGCAGGTCATCGTCGGGAGTGGTATCGGTCGTCTAAGCCTTGGACACGGGTCGCTCCGTCGTCGAGGGTCAGGCCGGGATGTGAGAGGCGTTGGACCCTCTCTGCCCGGCCGACACCGAATGCCCTCGTGGTGAATCTGCGTTAACCACAATGTGAGGCATGGGAATATAAAAATCAACCTTGCCACGGGAAGTCCGGGAAGGCATGGTGTAACGCATGGTCACGAATAGTCAGATCCGCGCCGCACGCGCCCTCCTCGGCATCAAGCAGAGCGACCTCGCCGAGTGGTCGGGCGTCAGCCAAGGCACCATCGCGAAGTTCGAGCTCGGGTTGAGGACGCCGTTCGCGCCGAACCTCGCCGCGATGGAGCGGGCCCTGGAGGAGCACGGCGTCATCTTCCTCGCCGCCACGGATGACCGCGGGCCCGGCGTCTGCCTCGCCGCGGAAGGGTCTGCACCGGACGCAGACCCCTCAGGATCGGGCGCGCTTGAGCAGGTATGAAGGTGGCTCGCCCCACCGGGCCTTGCAGGCCTCGACGCCATGGGATGCGAGCAGCTTCAGGACTGCGGCGCGGGTGGGCTGAAATTTCAGCTTGTCGTCCCAGGAGACGTTCCAAGCCGAGGGCTCGCCCCGGTCGTATCGAATCCGCGAGAGGCGATTGCTCACCAGGCCGGGCGTGACGCCCTTCAGCTTGGCGTAGGCCGCGAGGGAACCGGCGGCCGCGATCCCGGCCTCCACCTCATCGTCGTTGAGCAGGCGTTCCCGGCGGTAGCTCATCAGGCGGCCAGCCGACTGATGCCGAGGTACGCGTCCCAGTCGAACGGGGGCCACCAGCGCAAGTCCCGCGGCCGGTACTCGGGGATCGGGTCGGCGAGGATGCCGGCCCGGAGCATGCCCGCCAGGGTGAGGAGGAAGGCGACGTCGCCCTTGCTCACCGACGCCTCCCGCCCGGGGGGAGCCGGTTCATGGCGTCCGTATTGTCCTCGGTCGCCTTCGTGTTCTGCCGGGTGATGCGGGTCAGGTCCTCCACGGATTCCCGCAGGTCCCCGATGCATGACCGCACGTCCGAGATCGCGTCGCGGTCATCGGGATGCATGCGCCCCATGGTCCGCTGGGCGGACAGGGGCGGCTCCATGGTGGTGGTGTCGGAGGCCCGGCGCTGCTTGATGATGCCGCCGAGGATGCCGAGCAGGGCCGCCCCGAAGCCGGCCACGCTGGCGATCAGCCCCTTCCAGGGCTCCAAGGCGGTGAGGACGCCAGACAGGATGGTGCTCACGGGGCGAAGCTCCTCGGCAGTGGAGCCGGGGGCGCCGCCTGCATCATCTTGAAGACCCGCCCGGCGACGACGATGTCTCGGCCGGCGCGGAAGGCTGAGCGGATGTCCGAGACGGCCAGGGCGGCCGAGAAGGCGGCGCCGATCCCGAAGGCCCCGACCGATGGCACCCAGAACAGCACCGCGATGTAGGCGTGGAGCGTCGCCCCGATCAGCGCGGTGATGGCCCTGAGTAACGGGGTCCGTCGCCAGTGGCCGTTGATCGCCAGCGCGGCGATGCGGACGATGGCGACGCCCCCGATCAGGACGGCCCATTCGCTCTCCGGCATGATGGCGGCGAACCGGTCGAAGATGGCGCCGGTCGCGAACGTCTTGCCCGGCAGCGCCAGCAGGATCGCGATCAGCGCGTCCGTGCCGGCGCAGTGCCACTCCAGGTCACGGCTCGGCGTGAACACGGTCGGGACGCTTCGGATCGATCTCATGGGCGCCACCCGCATGCCTTGGCCCCGAACTCGTTGTGAGCGAGGACCTCCCGCTGGCGGGCCGGCGTCATGGCTTGGATCTCGGAGCGAGAGGGACGCTGGGGCCGGGCGGTCTCGCAGAACGAGCCTCCGGGGCTGCCGCCGGAGGTGACGCACCCGGCAAGGGCGGCCGCGAGAACCGCGGCGAGGACGACGGGCTTCATCGGGACCACCTTTCCAGTCGCCGGGTGACCTCGGCGTCGGACTGGGAAGCGACGTCCCGGTCGATCCGCGCCCGCTCGGTGCGGGCTTCGGCATTGGCGCGGTCGACCCGCGCCATGGCCTCGTCGCGCCCGGCCTTTCGGATGCGCCCGGCGGCGACGAAGAGGGCCCATGCCACCGCGGCCGCGGCGGCCGCCGTGCGGGCGAACCGGCTGCTGG
Source organism: Methylobacterium sp. WL119 (assembly GCF_008039875.1). Taxonomy (GTDB): domain Bacteria; phylum Pseudomonadota; class Alphaproteobacteria; order Rhizobiales; family Beijerinckiaceae; genus Methylobacterium. The sequence goes on from NZ_VRUU01000017.1 coordinate 65,395, forward strand.
CGAGCAGCGCCAGGGCGGGCGCGCCCCATGGCGACATGACGAAGGCGAATAGGGCCGCGAGGGGCAGGCCCGTAAGGATGACCCAGGTGCTCACCGACGGTGTCTCCGAATCCGGGTTGGGGTGGGGGCGGTCGCGCGGATCGCCCGGATGGCCGCCTCGAAGGCGGGATCGACCTTCGGCGGAGGGTCCGAGGTTCCGACGAGCGCAGCCATGACGCCGGCGAGACGGTCGACCCGTGGGCACATCGGCGCCGTGGCGAGGGAAGCCACGACGGCGGTTGCGGCGAGGGCGCAGGTCATGCCTCGGCCTCGGCGTTGACCGGCTTGGCCTCGGCCCCATTCGCCTGGATGAGCCGGTAGAGGCCGTAGCCGACCGAGACGACCGTGAGCGCGGTGCAGACGGTGCGGATGGTCCCGACGTCGGCGAAGGGCTGGAGCTGCGCGAGGATGTCGGCGCTCTTCTCGCCGATGACGCCCAGGGCCGTGACCACCGCCGTCTTCACGCCCTTGAGCTTGGTCAGCGCGACCTTGGCGGCGTTGGCGCCGCGGGCGGAGGGCGCGGGCTCGACCGTAAGGAGGGCGAGCGGTCGCCCGGTGACCAGCATGCTCTTCGAGATCTGGCGCACCTCGCCAACACGGCGGGTCCAGCCCTTGCCGTAGGTCGGCCAGTTCGTGAGCTTGCGCATGTAGGCGAGGCGGGCATCCGAGATGGCGTCGATCAGGGCCGTGGGCGCCACGGCCGAGACCTGCTCGATGGTCGGGTCTCCGATCTGGCCATCGAGCTTTACGCGGCGGCCGAGAGTGGCCAGGGCGCCGCAGAGGATCAGGCCTGCGCGGCGGACGCCCGAGTTGATGGCGATGTCGAGGACCGCGTAGTCGACCCCGGCGGGCAGGTCATCGAACCGCACGGGGGCGGCGTACTGGCGCCGGTAGATCTCGACGGCCTGCGCCTTGGTGATGTTGGCGATGTCGAGGTTCGGGAAGCTGTTCGCCGCGATGCCGTATTTCGTGCCGAGGAGCTTGCCCTTGCCGACCTTGCCGCCCGTCCAGTTGCCCGGGTCGCGACGGTCGCTCGTGAACCCGCCCTCGTGCTGGAGGACGAGGGCCATCACGGCCTGGAAGTTGGATGCTGACATGATCGTCCCCGATGCTGGGACCGCCCCCGGATTCGGGGGACGTCGCCAGCGTGGGGACGGATGAGGCGTCACCGAGCGCCGGGGGCGGCTACGGTGAGGGGACCGCCCCGCCGTGCATCGGCCAACACATGGTCAGCGAGCGGTTCCCAGGATGCCCACGATTTCAGAGGCTCCAGGGAAGTTGCTTCGTCCGCTTGAGCCCGACGGCGGCCGCGATCTGGTAGGCGCGCCGCTGGGAGACGTCGCAGTCGTAAAACCCGCACTTGATCCTGTAGTGCTCTTCCGGGCGCCACCCCTTGATCGATTTCCGGATGCCCTTCGGCTCCAGCTTCCGCTCGGCGATCCGCCGGCGGACGAGGTCCAGGATGTCGGCCTTGTCGTTCAGGTAATCCTCGGTCGCGCACGGCCGGAGGCGGATCTGCCGGCTATCCGGCTTCGGCGCGTCGCTGTTGTTCCCGATGACGGCGCGCGGGTTTTCGGTCAGGGTGTCGGTGGTGTCGTCGAACACGATGGATGCCCCCACAGGCAAGGTCCTCATTGGGACCGTCGAATCCTCGCGGGATTCGTTGGGCAGGATTGTGCCATCCAGGGGTGCAACCACAAAATCTGGTATACGCAATCCTTGAGGCGGGCCGGTGCCTTAGCGTCGCACGGCGTCAAGGTTGACCCATCGCGCCGCCCGACCGGCAGGCCAGAACCGAATCGACCGACCTTGGGGTCCCGTGCGCGGGCCGCATCCGAGGCTCGATTCCCCGCCCCGAGCCATGCGCCATACCCGTGGCTGCGACGGCCTACGTAGTTTTCCGAGAGAAATCTTCGGTCCCGAGGCGAGGCCGCCAGACGGGTTCAGCATGGCCCGGCGAGGATTCCTCATCCCGTTCGGACTTACCCAATCTCAGGCGTCTGGCAGGTGCGCTGTTTGAGGGTTTCCAGCCCCCTTGGGTCAACGCCGTTTTCTCGGGTTTTCGTGCTCCAAGACGCCGCCTAAGCGCCTCTGGTCAAAGGCTTATCTCGGGGGGACTATTCTCGATCCGTGTCGGTAGAGGTGCCTGACGCGGGCCCATCGAGAGCCCCACCCCCCCATGGACTTCGACCCCCGTTGTACTGACGCCCGCGCGCTGGATTTCCATTGGCGCGCCTCCGACGACCTCGCCTCCGCCGCAGGCCTCTCGGAACTCGGTCGCCACTCTTATAGGCGGGCACGCAACAGCGTCCTGGCGAGCCTCGTCCTCGCCGGGGATTCCGACAGGCCGTGGGTCTCGTACAGCCGGTCGAGCGATTTCTACGCCGCCGAGGGCCGATACGAGGGTACGGACTACAGCCTCACCAACCTCAAGCTCGCGGTCGCGGAGTTCACCGAGGCCGGCCTGATCGAGGAGATGCGGTCCAAGCGCGGCTCGCACCTTACGCACGGCTACCAGAGCCGGATGATCGCGACGGACAAGCTGATGACACTCGCCGAGGGTGTCGACCTGACGTACGTCGGAACACGCTGCCCCCTGGTCATGAAGGCCGAGGACGGCAGCCGCGTCGCCTACCGCGAGACAGCGCAGACCCGGCGCCTCGTGGCCGAGGTCGAGGACATCAATAGCTACCTCGGCGGCATCGAAGTCGGAATCAGCGCCGACGCGTCGCCGGACGACTGGCAGCACACCCGGCACCACATTCGCGCCCGCAAGGTGAAGGACAACTGCGAGACTTGGACGTGCGTCCGCCCGACGCCGAGCCCTGAAGTGTTCAGGGTGTTCGGGCGGGGACGCTGGGACCGGCACGGACGTTGGTACGGCTGGTGGCAGAACCTCCCGAAGGCTCGCCGGGCCGAGCTCCTGATTAACAACGAGCTCTGCATCGAACCCGATTTCGCCTGCCTTCACCCAACCTTGCTCTACGCCCTGCGTGGCGTCGTCCTCCAGCACGATCCCTATGAGCTCCGGGGATGGGATAGGTCCGCCGGAAAACTGGCGCTCAACGTCTCCATCAACGCCCCGACCGTGAACAGCGCCATCCAGGCCCTCCTGCAAAAGCGGGGCGACAAGAAGGGCGATGGCTCACCGGCATGGGCCTACGGGCCCGTCGAGACCCGGCGCATCGTCGAGGCCGTCAAGAAGGCTAACCCGGTCATCGCCAACGACATCGGGAGCGACGCCGGCGTGCGCCTCATGAGCATCGATTCCGGCATGGCGCACGCGGTCATGAAGCGGTCTCGGGCCACCGGGATCAGCGTCTTGCCGGTGCACGACAGCTTCATCGCACCGGGGTCCAGAGGCATGGAGGTGAGCGGTATAATGAGTGACGTCTTAGCTGAAACCATTTCGACCATTTCCCCTTCGAGATCAGGGGGTTCGGTCCAATCGATCCGATATACCCCCTCGGGGGCGATCCCGGGGGCCGTGGGTGACCTTCCTTCCCTGGAGGTGGCCCCCGCTGCGGAGCCCTTGGTGACCCTTCCTCCGGGGGGTCGTGGGAATACCCCTCCCTCCTCGGAGACCCCTTCTCCGGAGGCCCTGGGTGGTCTCGCTGCCGAGGTGACCGCTACCTCCCCGGAGGGTGAGGAGAGCCCCCTTTCCGGAGGGACCGGGTCACTCCCCCCGGAGGCTGCGTTCCGCCCCGTCCTTCCCGTGAGACCCTCTCTCCGGTCCCCTTCTCTCCGGCCCGTCGTCGACCCCGCGCCGCTTTCTCTACCCC
>NZ_VRUU01000180.1 GCF_008039875.1 Methylobacterium sp. WL119
TTCGGACGGGGTCGGGGAGGCGGAAGCAGCGGGGCGATCTCGTCCCAGAGATCGTCGGGAAGAAGTGCGCGGGCCATGAAACACCAACGCACATCAACGCTCAGGGTGCCGTTCTGTTAGGCGCTCTAAGACAGAGGCGATCGGCACCCTACCGCCTGGCCATCCGCTCGATCCCGCGAAGGCACCGGCGCCTCCGGCCGAGAGCGCGGGTCCCACCTCTCCCGGGCTGCCTAATCCGAAGCCGGATCGTGCGCCCGAGAGTGGCGGCTATGATGGGAAGCCGCCGTCGACCGGCTCTAGCAACTCAAAAGGCGGCTACGGGGCCGGTTGAGCCACCCCTAAGCCCGCCGCGGTCTAGCGGCGGGCTCTGTGGCCCCCTCAGGCAGCCATGCGGCCAGGCCGACCTAGGCCGAGCTCGCGCGCGAGGGCCGATCGTTTTTCGGAGTAACTCGCTGCGGTCATGGGGTAGTCGGCCGGCAAGCCGAAGCGTTTGCGGTAGCTTTGCGGGCCGAGCCCGTGACCGGTCAGGTGACGCTTGAGGGTCTTGTAGGGCTTGCCGTCGATGAAGCTGACCAGCCCGTCGGGCCGGATCGATTTGCGGATCTCTGCCGGTGTCGGAAAGGCGACTTCCTTTTTCGAAACGCTGGCACCACCGGTGGCTGTCCCGCTGGCGATACCATTGAGGGCTGCATGAACGGTGCTGATCAATGCCGGAAGCTCCGTTGCCGGCATGTGATTGTTTGAGACGTAGGCCATCACAAGTTTGCTGGCCAGCGCAACCGTATCGGCGCTTTGTGATTGATTTTTGTGCATCATCGGATTGTTCTTTCGGCTTTGATGCAAAACAGTATCGCCGATATAAAAGCTAATACAAGTCTCGCGCGTCAATAGAACGCATGGGTCGTTTGTGTTATGCATTCATGCCGCAAAGATTGAATAGCTTTGGCAATCGCAACGGTAGGTCGGAGTCGGAGCGTCCTTATGGGCGGCCCCAGTTTCTCGCGCATCGCTCCGCGGAAGCGACGGCGTCGAGCGAGATGCTTTTAGCTGGTGTCGACATCCGGGTAGGTTCTTTCTAGGTCATTTCCTAGTTTAACTCAAATAAGAGATGCATCGCAGTGCTGGACACGCTGCTATATCATCCGCATGCCGCCGGTCCAGCGGCTTATCATGCTGCCGGCGCGGGCGTTGCAATGCATGGCGGCCTGGTTGCTGTTGCCGGTCGCCGAGGCGTTGGGGTCGAGACCGTCGCCTGGCGCCGCGACGCTGCCCGTGTTCGGACTGAGCAAGGGGCCAAGTGTCAGGGTCGCGCCGAGGATGAGCTTGTTCATGGATAGGGCTTTCCACGGCGTCATGCCGTCGAGCCGGAACAGAGACTGTCATGCCAAGTTCCTGCGTGAACGTGCTTTGGGGGTGTTCTCACAGTTTTATGAGGATACCCAATCGGCTTCAGTATTTTCCGCCAAGCTATCACTTGACGATCCGGCGGAGCGTGTAGAGCAGTAGGCCTGCTCTTGTGGAGGATATGGCCTTGGACGAACAATTCGAAACTCAATCGACCAATTTCATCGAACTCGCCGCCGACCTCGTGGCGGCCTACGTGTCGAACAACAACGTGCCGGTGTCCGAACTGGCGAACGTGATCGCTTCGGTTCACGCGGCCTTTGCCGGTCTTGCGAACGGGGTGCCCGCCGAGCCCGCTGGCCCTGAGAAGCCGACACCGGCACAGGTCCGCAAGTCGATCACGCCGGACGCGCTGATCTCTTTTATCGACGGCAAGCGGTACAAAACGCTCAAGCGCCACGTTACTAAAGCCGGCCTGACGATGGAGACCTACCGCGCGCGCTACGGCCTGCCATCGGACTATCCCTCGACCGCCGCAAGCTACTCCGCTCAGCGGTCCGAGCTGGCACGGTCTCTCGGCCTCGGCCAGCAGCGGCGCAAGGCAGCCCCCATGGCCGCCGCTGCCGACGAGACGGTTGCTGAGGCGCCCAAGACCTCCAAGGGGAAGCCCAAGGCCGCTAAGGCCTCCGAGGCAGCCCCTAAGGCGCGTGGGCGGAAGAAGGCCACCGAGACGGCCTGACGCCGCTCGGCGCCTCGGCATGGCGCGTTCTGACACCCGTTACCATGCGTCGGCTGCCGCTCGGAACACCCGAGCGGCAAGGAGGTTAAATCAGCAACACGGCCGGGCCCTGACCCCCCATCTTGATTCCTGGCAATGTAGCGCTCGACTACGGCTCATCTCCCCGTGGTCAAGTGCGAATTTTCGTCAGAAACATTCGGACAAGAAAACGCGACAATGCGTCAGGATCCTGCGTGGATCGCATAAATGGGTGGTCGCGTTACTCTAGCAGATTGCTTAAGTAGGAGATCATCCTGATGAAACGACTTGCACTCGCATCGACCGCGCTTGTTGCTGCCCTCGCTTTCATGCCCGCGAGCGCTGATGCCCGTGGCTTCGGCGGCGGTGGCTTCCACGGTGGTGGCGGCTTTGGCGGTGGTGGGTTTCGTGGTGGTGGCTTTGGTCGTGGCGGGTTCGGCGGCGGCTTCCGAGGTGCTAGGTTCGGCGGTGGTTATGGCCGCGGGTACTATGGTCGCGGCTATGGTTATGGCCTTGGGGGCCTCGGTCTCGGGGTTGGGCTCGGCCTTGCAGCAGGCGGCCTTTATGGCGGGTACGGCGGCTACGGGTACGGCTATGACGACGGCTACTACGCCCCGGTAGGATACGGCGGTTACGGCTATGGCTATCGCCGTCCGCTCTATCGCTATGGCTACGGACCCTACGGGTACGGCTACTGAGATAAGTTCTGCTTAGTGGTTAAAAGTATGAAGGCCCGATCGGTTAGAAAACGGTCGGGCTTTTTGCTGTCTTATTTCAGATAAATATCTGAGAAACTCGCCAACGGATCGTACGATCTAACAATTGTCATACTGCTTAACTCGCAACTTAGCGCCCCATTGTGGCACGCCGCGCCGCTTATAGTTTTGATGAGGCCCTAACCGGGTGCTGCCATCCTACTCCAAGCCATGTTGCGTATCGGCCTCTCTGGTAGGATCCGAGGTTCCCCTGTCCCGTGAGCAGATCGGGACGGGGCCGAACCGTCCGACCGTCCAAGAAACCTTCAAATGCCACCTCACGATAGAACGCTCCTCACCGATGAGGCCCTTGATCAGCTCGCGCGCCTATGGTTCGCCGACGTGCGGGCCGAGCATCCCGAACCGCGCTTGAGCGGTCAGCAGCGGGATGCAGCCGGCGAAGTCGGAGCCGGAGCGCTCGATTGGTTGTTCGGTGGCAGTGACAGCGATACCGCCGGGGATGATGGCGGGGATTAAGGATGGGCGAATTTCGCCGCCCTAGCAGTCCCCCATCTGCAACCGGGTTGGAGCTTATGGGTTGAGGAAGCGTCGCCTTTCGGCGGCTGAGGCTTCCCCATGCTCCTGATTGCGTCTCTCGTAGCGAGCACCTTTGCGCTTGCCGGCTCCTTCTCCCTCATCGCCATCATGGCGGAGTAAGGTAGTAGGCGCCCGCCAGTCAGTGATCGGATGGCGGGGCCGAACTCGTAGGCATTGAGCGTAACGCGCTCAACGCGGTCGCGACGAACGCTCAGCGCGCTCCGGCGGCGCCTGTCGACGGGCTGCTCATGCCCGACGAGCCAGCGCCCGGCGCACCGGTCCCTGTGCTCACCCCGTTCGCTCCCGGGGCCGTCATCGGGGTAGAGCCCGTGCCGCCGCCGGCGTTCGCGCCGCCCGGGGTAGCGAGTTCCTTCGGCTGGCCGGTGGTTGAACCGCCAGTGCTGCTGGTCCCCATCCCAGTTCCGGTCGTGCCCGAGGGGCCAGTTGCTTGTGCGAGCGCGGCGCCGGACAGCGCCAAGGTGAACGAGGCGGCGAGTACGAGTGTTTTAATCGACATAAATGTTCCTCACGCTGCGCCAATACCGGCACGTTGATACTAAGACCAAACGTGCGCGCGGTCGTTTTTGTTCAATAATCTGTGCGCTAGTGACCGAGCCCTATCCGCCTTGTAGGCTCTCGGCGAATCCGTCCGGCACCTCGCCGAACTGACCTAGTGGAGTGACTCAGACGGATGGTTCAGGGCCTCGGCTGACGGCGGCGAGGATATCGGTGGCGGGTTTGGTCCGGATGAAGGGTCTGGCGCTCCGGTTGTGCTCGGCGATGTAGCGATTGATGGCCGCTTGCAGGTCGACGACGCCGGTGAAGGAGCCTCGCCGCAGCCGACGCCGGGTGAGCGCCGAGAAGAAGCCCTCGACGGCGTTGAGTCAGGAGGCCGAGGTCGGGGTGAAGTGGAAAATCCAGCGCGGGTGGCGGGCGAGCTAGGCGCGCACCTTCGGATGTTTGTGGGTGGCGACGTTGTCGAGGATGGCGTGGATCACTTTGCCGGGCGGGACGGTGGCCTCACGGCGTTGAGGAATCGGATGAACTCGCCGTTTCGGTGACGCTTCATGCAGCGGCCGAGCACGGTACCGGCCAGGACGTCGAGTGCGGCAAACAGTGTCGTCGTGCCGTGACGGGTATAGTCGTGGGTCTGGGC
>NZ_VRUU01000181.1 GCF_008039875.1 Methylobacterium sp. WL119
AGTACCGCAATCTGGTCGAGCGGTTCTTCAGCATGATCAAGCACTTCCGTGCGGTCGCAACAGGGTACGACAAGGACCCGGAAAACTTCCTGGCCAGCGTCAAGCTCGCAGCCGTCCGCGTCTGGCTCAGGACTTTATGAGTCCGCGACCTAAGGCGGTTTGGAAGCCACACTTCCCCGTGCCTGATGTCGGTAATGAGCACTGCCTGGATCACGACAGTTTCCTAGAGCTACGCGGTATCATCGAGTATGACGATTATTCGATCGACAGCGCTCTGGATGAACCGGGCAACCACCTCGGGCAGCTCAGCCGGGGCACCATCGCGCGGCTTGTTGAGCACCTTCCAACTGCCCGCAATATCGCGAAGGTCGAGCGAGACAGGATCATCAAGAGCCTTTCGACCCTCCTCTAAGCTTGCCGCGGGCTCACCCTATAGAAACCCGCTCCATGCATGATCCTTGAACGCGTTCGCCCGTCGAACGTATCTGAGCACGGTCCGCGGGTCTCGATGCTCTGACACCTCCGTGATGCGCGCGAAGTCCGCGCCACGCTCGGCCGCCGTCGTCACGAACCCGGCCCGCAGGGAATGCCCGCCGAACGCCACCGGATCAAACCCCGCGGCCCCGGCGTACCGCTTCACGATGTCTCCGATGCTAAGATCCGTCAGTCCTCAGTCTACAGAAGCACGGGACGCTTACTCGTCGTCCCACGCCATCGTGTCCTGCCGGATCGAGGCTACCTCGGTTCCAGTGCCATCCACATCGATCACAAGGGCGATTTCGGCATCGCGGGTAGCGACTTCCTTCTCAGCAGTCCGTTTGGCAGCGGAGAGATCCTCTAGATCCTTCACTACGCTGACGATGGCGCCTTCCCGGTAGAAGTCGATGCGGTAGGTCATGCTTGACCATGCCATGCGCTCTCGCCGCAGCCAAGGTGGGGTCCGGACCCCGGCCATATTGATTGGCTCGATGTAAGAGATGCTACGCTGGCCATCGGCCTGGAACTGACGGCGGGCGAGTGGCGCACGCGGCACGTCTCGGAGCAGTGAGGTATTTGCCGACGGTAGGAGCCCAGCTGCCCTATATGGCGTTCATCGCGGTACGAAAGAGCACGATGGCCATTGAAGCAGCATTCCTCACCTACGCGACGAAGCGCATCGCCGACATCAGCCAAGCTGTTGAGATGATGGAGGCCAAGACCCGAAAGGTAAGCGAGGTGCAGCCTGGAGGGCAGGAGGTCGATATGACGGATCAGACCCTGGCTGCGTACAAGGCCGAGCGTGAAGCCCTGCAGGGGATCAAGAACGAGCTTGAGGCGGGAAATTCCGTCTAAAGACCGAACTTCGCGCCATCGTTTTTTTGGACACGTCGCAAGAAGGGTCGCCTTAAAGCAAGTGAGCCGTCGCTTAAGCTTTGTACCTTCAGCAGCATAGCTCCTCAGCTCGCCATAGCCCGCATTTCGTGTGCGCTCTCCCGCAGGACGTAACCGCGGCCCCATATGGTCTCGATGTAGTTCTTGCCCCCACTGGCGTTGGCGAGCTTCTTCCGAAGCTTGCAGATGAACACGTCGATGATCTTCAGCTCGGGCTCGTCCATGCCGCCGTAGAGATGGTTGAGGAACATCTCTTTGGTGATCGTCGTACCCTTCCGCAGGGAGAGGAGTTCCAGCATCTGGTACTCCTTGGTGGTCAGCGGAACCCGCTTCCCACAAATCTCGACGATTTTCTGGTCGAGGTTAATGATCAGGTCATCGATCGTGATTACCGCCTCGGCATGCCCCTGTGACCGGCGGACGATCGCGTGGATGCGGGCCACGAGGTCGTCCTTGTGGAACGGCTTGGTGAGGTAGTCGTCGGCGCCGAAGCCGAGGCCCTTCACCTTGTCCTCGATGCCGGCCATGCCCGACAGGATCAGGATCGGGGTCTTGACCTTGGCGACGCGAAGGCTGCGGAGCACTTCGTAGCCCGACATGTCGGGCAGGTTCAGATCGAGCAGGATGATGTCGTAGTCGTAGAGCTTACCGAGATCGATCCCCTCTTCACCGAGGTCGGTGGTGTAGGTCACGAACCGCTCGGATTTGAGCATCAGTTCGATGCTCTCCGCCACCGACGCATCATCCTCGACCAGCAGAACACGCATCGTCGAACCCCTGAAAAATTTTAAAAAATTCTAAAGCGCCATCCCTAACAGAACCTTGACGCCTAATTCGGTCAGTTGTTATGCGGAGCGAAAGGTATTTAAGGGTGATAACATGACCGGTGGTGCGATGCTCGTTTCAGAGCGTGACGAATTCGAGATGACGGCCGACCTCGTTGCCGCTTTCGTATCAAATAACAATGTCCCGGCCAGTGAATTGCCGGCGCTGATCACCAGCGTGCATGCCGCCATCACTGGTCTCGGCAACGGAGCCAAGGCTGAGGCTGCTATCCCCGAGAAGCCGACTCCCGCCCAGATCCGCAAGTCGGTCACCCCGGACGGCATGGTCAGCTTCGAGGATGGCAAGACCTACAAGACGATGAAGCGCCACCTCACGCTTCGCGGGCTCACACCGGAGAGCTACCGTGCGAAGTACGGCCTACCGTCTGACTATCCCATCGTATCGGCCGCCTACTCCGCCAAGCGGTCCGAGCTGGCGCGTTCACTCGGCCTCGGCCAGCTGCGGCGCAAGGCAGCCGCTTAGGCTCCTGAGACGGGAGGGGCGATCTCCTTGGCCGAAAGCCCGTGGTCAGAAGCCCAAGGCCGTAGAAGCCTCAGAGGCAGCCCCGAAGGCCCGCGGTCGCAAGAAGGTCGCCAAAGTGGCCTGACGCCGCTCAGCGACCCGTTCCGGCACACCTCGACACTCGCCACGGTGACGTGCTTCTAACCGGAGGAGCCGCATCCCACGTTCGGGCCAAGTTGCGTATCGGCCTTGCTGGTGAGATCCGGGGTTCCCCCGTCCCGTGAGCAGATCGGGACGGGGCCGAACCGAGGTCGCTGTAGAGGTTGATGTGACATCGCCACGATCGCTTCCCGTGCTCGTCGTGGACGATGTGCCTTTGATCCGTGCCGTGGTGCGGGCGACGCTCGAACAGGTCGGGCTGACCGAGGTACACGAGGCTGGCGATGGAGCTGCCGCGCTCGCGATGCTGAACCAGCGCCGCTACGGCCTCGTCATCGCGGATTGGAACATGCATCCGATGACCGGCTACGAGCTGCTCCGTCAGGTGCGCGACGATCCGCATCTCCGCGAGACGCCGTTCGTCATCATGACGACGAAGGAGCAGGCCCACTGCTTCGTCGCCGCACGTCGGGCCGGTGTTAATGCCTGCCTCATCAAACCGTTCATGCCGGCAGCCCTGCGCGAAACGATCAAGCAGGTTTGGTCTGGTAGCGGTACGCCAGCCGCGCAAGTCCAGGAAGCCGCGACGGTGCTGCTGTAGCCAAACACCTTCTAAGATTGCACGGTATCTACAACAGACCTCAACGCGTCGGTGAAGCGGGCTCGCGACCTAGGGTCGGCGGCGCGCAGATATGCTGTGACCATGGCGATAAGGTATGCTTCTTTTTGCTCTGCCAAGAGCTTGGCAGCATGCGAACCAGGAACTGCACTGAAGGTGGAGACGGGCAGGTCCAGGGCGCCCGCAACACGGGACAGTGCCCTCTCTACTTCGCCCACCGGATCGTCAGGCCCATCGCGCATAAGGTTCCTTCCCAGTATCGCTCTTGGAGCGTGATCCGGTCTTTCCCCTGAAGAGCCCGTACGAAGGGCATCGCCAACTTGGCACGGTAAGTCCATCATTGTGACTTGTGAAGGAGAGGCCATCAGACTTCCGCTGGAACCGTTCTGGTGTTTTTTGACTAAAGCGGTATCTCGGTATCAGCCGTGAGAGGGCAGAATGCGGGTCAACGCGATCGATGGCTTCCATGAGGATTTAGAGCGCCTAACAGAACGGCACCCTGAGCGTTGATGTGCGTTGGTGTTTCATGGCCCGCGCACTTCTTCCCGACGATCTCTGGGACGAGATCGCCCCGCTGCTTCCGCCTCCCCGACCCCGTCCGAAAGGCGGTCGACGGCCTATCAAGAACCGGGCGGCCCTGACAGGCATCCTGTTCGTGCTGCGCTCTGGATTGCCCTGGGAGATGCTGCCGGCCGAGATGGGCTGTGGCTCGGGCATGACGTGCTGGCGCCGCCTGCGGGACTGGCAGGCGGCGGGCGTCTGGATCCGCCTGCATCAGGTGCTGCTGGGGCGACTTTACGAAGTCGGCCAGCTCGACTGGAGCCGGGCCAGCCTGGACAGCGCGTCTGTCCCGGCGAAAAAAGGGGCTCTGCCACAGGCCCGAACCCGACGGATCGCGGCAAACCGGGCACTGTGTAGGGCGGTGACAAAACCATCCACTGGAGCGTCGGCGGGGTGCTGATGCGGCCGGGGTAAAAGCCGGCCAGTGGAGAGGCTTCTCTTTCGGGAGGGGCCCAGGATGTTTGCCGTGGAAGTCTA
>NZ_VRUU01000182.1 GCF_008039875.1 Methylobacterium sp. WL119
GGGAGGAGCACGCGCGGGGTCCGGGGTTCTGGATCGGGGAATCGACGGGATCTCAACCGGCCAACAATCCCCCGCCGCGCACGGTTCCGATTCCGCGACATCTGCGGCCTGCCGGTGACGAGGCCTTAACCAAGCTTTGCCATTCTGCCGGGATGTCGGAATGGCGTGAGGGTCCGGTGGTCATGGCGAAGCCGCAGACGTCCCGGCCGGGCGAGACGCCCCAGACCCAGCCGCCGCTGAACCCGAGCGTGCGCCGCCACCTCGGCCAAAACCTGCGCAACCTCTACGCCGACACCCTCTCCGCCCCGGTGAGCGAGCGCCTCGAAGCGCTGATCGCGCAGCTGGACCGCCCGAAGGGCTGAGGAAGCCTCGGCGCGAGGGTCTTCGCTCTGCGGCTCGGTTTCCGGGGGTCGCCTGGGGGTGGCGAGCGGCCGAAAAGCTGCCGTTCGACCATTGGCCTGGGCCGGCGCCGCGATCCGCGCGCTCATGAGCCGGAAGGCGCCATGCTCCGCAAAGCCGTGCCGACGGCCGGTGCCCGCGCACGGGCACCGGTGCGGGCGTCGCCGAGGTCCCGGGCGCGCAGGGCAAGGGTCGCGGGCGCGCAGGGCAAGACGGTCGGTCACCCCGGCTCGCGCAGATTCGTGAAGTTCGCGACGATGCCGGGCGCCCGGCTGCCCTTCCGGGACGAGGCCATCAACCGGACGTGGTAGCGGGCGCCGTCCGCGCCCTCGATCGTCCGCTCGGAGGGCCGGCGCGTCGCCAGCACCGTCGGGATCTCGTCCGACAGCCACGTCAGGGCGATCGGCGCCGAGAAGTTGCGCAGGGACCGGCCGACGTCGCTCGGCTGCAAGCCGAAGATCTGCGCCGCGGCACGGGTGAACATGCGGATGTGGAGATCCGGCGTGAGGAGCACGCTGGCGACGTTCATGCCCTCGAACAGCGTGGCCTGGTCGTCGCTCAGCTGATCGATCGCCTCGATCTTCGACGTCAGCTCGACGTTCATCGTCTGAAGCTCTTCGTTCAGAGACTGCGTCTCCTCCTTCGCGGCCTCGAGCTCCTCGTTGGCGGCCTGCATCTCCTCGTTGACGGAGTACAGCTCCTCGTTCGAGGATTTGAGCTCCTCGAGGGAGGTCTCGTACTCCTCGATCACGGATTGGAGCCGCTCGCGCGTGCTGCTCAGCTCGCGCTCCAGGCCGTGGATCGCCGCGTCCCGATCGTCGGCTTCCAGAGCCTGCCGCCGCTCCTTCTCGACGGGGGCGGCGGCCTCGTCGAACACCACCAGGAACAGCGGCTCCGTCTCGCTCGGCGTGTGGAGCGGCTTGACGACCAGGGTGATCGTCTGCAGGCGCCCGTCCGGAAGCTCGACGCCGATGCTGTCGCGCACGACCCGGGTGTTGCCCTCGATCGCCTCGCGCAGGGCCGTCCGGAGATCCAGCCGCAGGCCCTTGCGCGCCATCGCGGCCAGCTCCCGGGTCGGCTGGCCAGGCACGACCTCCAGATGATCGCCGATCCGCGACGAGTAATGCACGGCCTCGCCCGTCCGCGTCACGACCGCGTGGGGGGGCGTGAACTCGGACAGCATCAGCGTCTCGACCGTGTGCCGCAGGGCCGCGTGCGTCTTCACGTTGCGCCGGTGCGGATGGCCGGTCCCCACGAAGACCGCCGTGTCCGGCCCGGACATCGGCGGCAGCCGGGCCGGCGGGATCGCGTCCCGCGCCTGGAAGATGCGGTGCCGCTTGTCGATCGTCTCGAACAGGTCCTCGAAGCGCGTCACGTTCTCGGCCATGCCGATGAACAGGTAGCCGCGCGGGCGCAGGGCGTAGTGCAGCACCGGCATCAGCTGCTGCTGGGCATCGACGCCGAGGTAGATCAGCAGGTTTCGGCACGAGACGAGATCGAGGCGCGAGAACGGCGGGTCGCGCAACACGCTGTGCGGGGCGAAGGTGCACAGGTCGCGCACGGCCTTCTTGACCACCGCGCTGTCGCCCTCGACGACGAAGTGCTGCGCGACCCGCTCGGGCGAGACGGCGGACAGGTAGGTCCTCGGGTAGAGGCCGGTCCGGGCGACCGTGAGCGAGCGCTCGTCGATGTCGGTGGCGAAGATCTGCACGCGCGGCGGATCCGCCAGGGTGAGCATGTGCTCGCGCAGGAGGATGGCCAGGGAGTAGACCTCCTCGCCGGTCGAGCAGGCCGGCACCCAGACCCGCACGATCTCGGTCGCCGCGCGCGCATCGAGAAGCTTCGGGATGACGTGGGCGGCGAGCGCCTCGAAGGCGGCGGCGTCGCGGAAGAAGTTCGTCACGCCGATCAGCAGATCCCGGAACAGCGCCCCGACTTCCGCCGGGTCGGCACGCAGCCGCTTGAGGTAGGCGTCCGGCCCGGCCGCCCCGACCACGCCGATGCGCCGCTGCATGCGACGCACGAAGGTGTTGGGCTTGTAGCCCGAGAAGTCGTGCCCGACCTGCGAGCGGAGGATGACGAAGATCTCAGCAAGCAGCTCGGCGTCGAGCTCCTGCGCGGCCGGGTCGGCCTGGGCCTCCCGCGCGGCGGTGCTGTGCGCGGCGATCCGGTCGCCCATCCGTTCGGCCGGCTCGCCGAAATCGACGAAGCCGGTCCGCAGCGAGCTGAGCGGCATGTCGGGGGTCTCGGGCCCGAAGCCGTCCAGGGTCTGGGCCAAGGTCAGGCCGCCGTGCTCCTTGATCGCCTTGATGCCGATGGCGCCGTCCCCGTCGCCGCCGGACAGGATCACGCCGACCGCGCGCTCGCCCTGGTCGAGGGCCAGGGCCGTCAGGAAGATGTCGACCGGCTTGGTCTCGCGGACCTTCGGCTCGAGCGGCCTCAACGTCAGCCGGCCGTCCACGATGCCCATGACGAAACCGCCCGGCATGACGTAGATGCGGCCCGGTCGGACCGGCGCGCCGTCGGTGGCGGTCTCGACCTCCAGCGGCGTGAACCGGGCCAGGACGTCCGGGAGCAGGCTCTTGTGGTCCCGGCTGAGATGCGTGACGATGACGAAGGCTGCCCCGAGCGTCTCCGGCACCCCGCGGAAGAAGCCCTGCATCGCTTCGATGCCGCCCGCGGACGCGCCGATGCCGACGATCGGAAAGTGGTCGTGGTCCATCACGATGTTCTGAGCCTTCGGATCGATGCAATGCCGTTCGTCGGGTCCCAGCATCCTGCGTTCTCGCCCGATGTCGAGGACGGCCGTGCGGATCAGCTGTCGTGCGTGGCCTCCTGCACGACGTAGGCGAGGCAGCGGGCCCGGGCCTCGGGGCTCTTCAGCCGCACGAACAGCCGCAGCAGCGCCACCACTTCGGGGAGATGATCCAGGCCCGCCACGGCGGTTTCGGTGTCCGGTGCCCGAGCCGGGTCGGCGGTCAGGAAGGTCGCCACCGGAACGCCCAGCGACCGGGCGATGCGGACCAGCGCACCGGGGTCGTCGTCCTGCAGGTCGTCACCGTTCATCATGACCGTCCGCTGATCCCCGCGCCGCGGCGATCAATGCACGGCGATCCCGGCCACGCGCGGTCCCATCACGCCGGCGATGCGACGCCCGACATGATGGAGCACGTGACCGAGGAGCAGGCGGGTCTGGGTGTCGGGGTCGTCTTCCGCGGCCTCGTAGGCCTCGATGAGGGACGCCACCAATTGGTTCGACGGGCCGGGGGCGTCGTCCATGCAGGATGCGAGAGGCCCCGCAGCGGTCTGCTCCCGGGAGCGTAGGACGAGCGCGCGCGAGGCCTGGAGCGTCCGCCGCGTCTCCTCGGCCATGGCGCGCAGCTCACGGGCCACCTCAAGGCACCGATCTGCTCGTGAGCGGTCTATCATCGGCGCTCCGGTTTCCGTCCCATGCCCGCACATGGACGACTTCCGTGCGGCAGATCGGAACGTGCACGCAATTTATAGATGTGGCAATCCGACGATTGCGTTCGAGGGCGATCGGGAGGACCGAACGTCAGCATGCGGGGCAGGTCGGCTTTCGCATCCATCGAGCAGACGCAAGTACAAGTCCCGCGTTCCCAAGTCGTCGCTCCATGCGCGGCCCGGAAGCGGACCGTCCGGCCTTGCCATGGGTCGTGCGCGGGCGCGACGGCGACGTCCGCTTCCGGTGGACCTGCGCGCGCGCGTCAGGTCCACCGGGCGCCCTTCATCGGCGGCGGCCTCCCGGAGCCGTACGACCCGAGCCGACATCGGAACCGTGGCCGGCCGGCACGCGGGCTCGGCGCGGCCGCGACGAAACGGCCGGTGCCAGGGATCGCACCGGATCCGGCCCTTCCGCCCGCCCGGAATTTGGAATGGTTTGCAGTTTCGTGCACCTTAGGCGTGAATCGGGCACGCCATCCGGAACGCCAAGAAGGCCGGACGCCCGACGGTGGAGGAAACATGAACGAAATCGTCAAGCCGGACTCCCTGATCGTCGCGGAGGCCGAGAGCCTGACCGAGACCTTCTTCGGCGGCTGCC
>NZ_VRUU01000183.1 GCF_008039875.1 Methylobacterium sp. WL119
GGGCGTTTCCGGAGCCGGGATATCGCGTGCGGCGGGCGGGGGCAATCGGGCCAAGTGCCGGATACGGCGATCATTTTCTCCCGCGTCGGCGTACCTCGCCGAAGCGTGGAAGATCGCTTCTGCGCGGCCGGCGATACGGGGAAGATCGTTCTTCGCCGGCCGGGTCGCGGCGGCTGCGTCAGCGGGCGCCGAGCGCGAGAAGGAGGCCGAGGAGCGGCACGGCGGCTGCGATCCAGGCCGCGCGGGGGTGGAAGCTCGGCGGCGCGACGTAGCGGGAGGCGTCGTGCACGCCCGCGCGGAGGGTCGCTCGCCCGAGACCGATCTTTGCCGCCATGCGCCCCTCCGACCGTGAACCGGATCGAAGAAGGCGCGGGGGCGTCTCAAGGCCTGGTGAATCGGGCCCGGCCGCGTGGAAGCGTGGTCAACGGCGCCTTAAAGCGCGCGGTCGAACTTCAGCTCGCCGTTGGGGCTCTTCAGCACGAGCTGCGAGCCGACCATGTCCCACTGCGCCGCCGTGCGGAGCGCCACGAAGTAAGCCTGCTCGGTCGCCTGGAGGCTCTTGTCGCAGGACTTCTTGGTGAGGGCGAGCGGGCCGACCGCGAGGTGCTGCTCCTTGAGCGGGAAGGCTGTCGCCGCGAAGGTGTTGCAGCCGCCGTAGCCGCGGGCGCGGTACTGCTTGTCGATGATGAAGCTCGGCCGGTCGGTGCCGCCGAACGGCTTGCCGTTGATGCTCACCGCGGTCCAGGTCGAGTCCAGCGGAAACACCTTCTCGGTCTGCTTGGCGCCGGGGATGTACTGCTCTTTCTTGTCCTCGCCGCCGGGCCGGCGGTTGCCCTTGCCGAAGCCGCTGATCGAGTTCTGCGCCCTCGTCTCGGTCGCCGTGGTGAGAACCAGCGCACCGGCGGCGCAGGCCAGAGCGGCGATCAGCATCGGTTTCATGGTACGCCCCTTGTCCCTCGTTTCCGGTGCGCCACCCTCGGGATGCCTTGGAGGCATTCGGGAGCCCGTGCCTGGGCCCGTGGCGGCGCGCGGAAGCGCCAATGCGATAGGATTTCAGCACAATTGTGGTCAAGGCGGCCGCAGGCGGGCTTTTGTCGGCGTCCCGCGCGAAGTTCGCCGGCCCGTCCGCAGGATTCGGGGCCGTTCGCCGGAATTCTGAAACGATCCGCGTTCCGCTCCGTTGTCACGCACCGGATGGCGGTCGGCCAGATCGGCGAATCGAGGAGAGTTCGGCTTGGCGGGATCTGACGAAGGTGGGCAGAGCGGCGCTGCCCCGAGGCCGTTGAGCCCGGTCCAGTCGCGGGCCGCGCGGGGGCTGCTCGGCTGGTCCGAGGCCGACCTGGCCGCCAAGTCCGGGCTCGATGCGGGCTTCGTGCGCGACTTCGAGGCCGGCACCGGCGATCCGCCCTCGGGCCAGGTCGAGGTCCTGCGCAGCGCGCTGATGACGGCCGGCGTCGCCTTCAGCGAGGACGGCAGCTCCGGCGTCCGGCTCACGCAGACCGGCGGCGAGGGCACCCGCCTCGACGCCTTGACCACCGAGAACGACCGCTGACCCGGACGCGGGGGCGCCGCCGGCGCCCGCGCTCCCGTGCCGCCTATGCGGCGACGCCGCGTCGGCTCAGGATCGCCCGATCCGAGGGCGCGGGGTGCGGGCGATGGCGGACCACAAGGCCGAGCTCCGCGAGACCCTGCGCAAGATGGAGGTCGCGACCGGCGAGGCGGCCGCGGCCTGCCTTCCGCGCCTCGTGGCGCGGCTGCGCCACCACGAGACCCGGCTTCCCGGTCATCCGCTGATCCGCCCGTGGCGACGCTGGCGCATCCGCCGCCTCGCCGATGCCGTCGAGGAGGCGCGCTGGCACGTCGAGCAGGGGCGACTCGCCCGGATGGGCGGGCTGTCCGGCCGGCGCTAGGCCGATCTTGCGGACAGGGCCGCCGCTCGTGCAAAGGGATGCCACGAGTGCGCCGCACCATCCGGAGACAACGCCCGTGACCGCAGACAACCCGCGCCGGCCCGACCACGCGGTCGATCCGATCTTCGTCGATCGCCGCTCCCCCCGCCTGTTCACCGGCGAGGCGGTGCCCGAGGCGGAGCTGATGCGGATGTTCGAGGCGGCGCGCTGGTCGCCCTCCTCCTACAATTCCCAGCCCTGGCGCTTCCTCTACGCTTTGCGCGACGACGCGAACTGGGAGACGTTCTACGGCCTGATCCTGCCGGGCAACCAGAAATGGGCAATTGGCACGGGCGCACTGGTGTTCCTCGTCTCCAGCGAGCGCATGAAGGTCGGCGACGAGTTCAAGCCGGCGGGGAGCCATGCGCTCGATGCCGGCGCCGCCTCGCTCGCCTTCCAGCTCCAGGCCAACCGCCAGGGCTGGCACGTCCACGGCATGGGCGGCTTCGACCGCGCGCGGGCGCCGGGGGTGCTCAACGTGCCGGAGCACCACACCATCCAGGCCGCCTACGGCGTGGGTCGCGCGGTGGCGCCGGAACACCTCGACGACGAGCAGCGTGCCAAGGAGGCCCATAACGGCCGGCGCCCGATCACCGACTTCGTCTTCTCCGGCGGCTTCCCCGCGACCGGCGGCTAGACGCGGGTGGACGCGCCCGAGGCCGGCTTCCGCTGGGACATCCCGGCCCGGTACAACATCGGCGTCGACGTCTGCGACCGCTGGGGCACCGCCGAGCCGGAACGCCCGGCGATCCTGGAGGTCGCCGCCGACGGCACCGTCGCGACCACGACGTTCGGGCGGCTTCGCACGGACTCGGATCGGCTCGCCGGAGCGCTCGCCGGCCGCGGGATCGGCCCGGGCGACCGCGTCGCGGTGCTGCTGCCGCAATCGACCGCCGTGATGGTGGCGCACGCCGCCGCCTACAAGCTCGGCGCCATCGCGCTGCCGCTCGCCGGCCTGTTCGGCCCGGAGGCGCTGGCCTACCGCCTCGCCGACTCCGGCGCGCGCGCCTGCATCACCGACGCGGCCGGGCTGGCCAAGCTCGAGCTGATCCGCGGGCAGCTGCCGGAGCTGTTCCTGCTGGTCTCGGTCGACGGCGCCTCGGGCGACGCGCTCGGCCTCGCCGACCTGCTCGCAGCCGCCGCACCCGACTTCTCGGCCCACGACACCGGCCCCGACGACCCGGCGCTGATGATCTACACCTCCGGCACCACGGGACAGGCGAAGGGCGCCCTGCACGGGCACCGGGTGCTGCTCGGCCACCTGCCCGGCTTCGACCGGATGCATGCCTTTCCGCCGCGCCCCGGCGACCTGATGTGGACGCCCTCGGACTGGGCCTGGGCCGGCGGCCTGCTCAACGTGCTGATGCCGGCGCTGCGCCACGGCGTGCCGGTGGTGGCCCGCGCCGCCCGGTTCGAGGCCGACGCCGCCTTCCGGCTGATCGAGCGCTTACGGATCACCAACGCCTTCCTCGCGCCGACCGCCCTGCGGATGCTGCGCGCGGTCGAGGCGCCGCGCACGCGCTACGACCTCTCGTCGCTGCGCAACGTCGCCTCGGCCGGCGAGGCGCTCGGCGCCGACACCTATCGCTGGGCGGAGGACGCGCTCGGGCTCGCCGTCGGCGAGGCCTACGGGCAGACCGAATGCAACCTCGTGCTCGCGGCCGCGCCGGCGGAAGGGATCGGCCGGGCGGGCTCGGCCGGCAAGCCGGTGCCGGGCCACCGCGTCGCGATCCTGCGGCCCGACGGCAGCGAGGCCGGCACGGACGAGCCAGGCGAGATCGCCGTCGCCCGCCCCGATCCGGTGATGTTCCTGCGCTACTGGAACCAGCCCGAGGCGACCGCGCGCAAGTTTTCCGGCGACTGGATGCTCACCGGCGACCAGGCCCGGCGCGACGCGGACGGCTACGTCCACTTCGTCGGCCGCGACGACGACCTGATCACCTCGGCGGCCTACCGGATCGGCCCCGCCGAGATCGAGGCCTGCCTGTGCGCCCACCCGGCCGTGGCGCTCGCCGCCGCGGTCGGCAAGCCCGATCCGCTGCGCACGGAGATCGTGAAGGCCTTCCTCGTCCTGCGCCCGGGCTACGCCGCCTCGCCGGCGCTCGCCGACGAGATCCAGGCCTTCGTGCGCACGCGGCTCTCGGCCCACGAGTACCCGCGCGAGATCGCCTTTCGCGACGCCCTGCCGATGACCACCACCGGCAAGATCATCCGTCGGGCGCTGCGCGACGCGGAGTGAGGCGGATGGCCTCCCTCCCCCCCTCTGCGGGGGAGGGTGGGCCTCGCGTCAGCGAGGGTCGGGAGAGGGGAGCGACCTCT
>NZ_VRUU01000184.1 GCF_008039875.1 Methylobacterium sp. WL119
ATATATTACTTGAATAATATTTTTAATATCTGCCGTATTAAACTGTATTTAAACCGGACAGCAAAAATATGTTTATATTTATTTTTATTTGCATTCAGCGTTTGATTTGCTTTCGTCGGGAGAATAAGCATGGATATAATCAACCAAGAGTTCTGAAGGGTTTGGCGTTTTATCAATCGGCCATCCGCCACCAAGAGCAAGATTTACAAGTATCATCAAAGGCTTTGTATGTTCCGGGGGGGTTGGCTTTCGGCCGATTTCATTCCTGTCAAGATAAAATACTATCCACTCTTTTGTTACATCTACACCATAGGTGTGAAAATCATTGCTTAGGGAATCATTAGGAACTTGTGTAACAATTTCACCGCCGCGATTGTTTTTTGAATCTGCCAGATCCCATACGTGCCAAACCGAATGAAACCCACTAGTGAATTGTCCATAGTATTCGATGACATCAATTTCTACCGACGGAGTTTTATCTCCCTTGCGATTGTTGGCAGCTAACCAGAATGCCGGCCAGACACCGGGGCCTGGAGGAAGTTTCATTCGTGCTTCGAAGTATCCATACATCTGAGAGAAGCCGGCTGTCGTCGGGTCTGCAGAAGAAAGAAGGCCCGACGTCCATTTTCCGTTCTCCTGTTTTCGCGCTCGAATAGTAAGAATACCATCCTTGACTATGAATGGGTCATTTTTTAATGGATCTGCGTAAATATCTATAGGATTGATGAACTGAGCATCGCCAAAGTCACCGTTCCAAGGCGTATGAGCCGACCAGCGGAATTTCTCGTTATTTGACGGAGAAACACTTAGATCATTGAAATCATCAAAAAAAACCTTTTTATATCGACAAAGATTGAGAGTTTCACCTGAAGCTTTAAGCTGCTTACAACCTGCTACGCTAATTAAGCATATAGAAACAGCAGATAGCCATACTCTAACGTTGACCTTCTTAGACAACTCATTCATTTTAACTACCTTTCGTATGGCCGCTTTATCACACAAACATCTATCTTCTAATATCCTTGGGGCATTGTCCATCCCTTGCCCGTTAAGTTTTACAACCTAGAGATGAGACGACTTAGTGAGGACGACAATCTAGAGGGGTGAGAGTAACAAGAAATTACGTATAGTTTTGGATGTCACGAGCCATGAAATTAATTCGATCTCTTTAATATGAATGTTCTTTGGATCTGATGCACTAAGTTGCAGTATTTAATCATCTCGTAAGCAGGTGAAATTGCGCGGCCGTACATTGTAGAATACAATATTGCGATCTGCGTGATCTGTTCCTCAACCTACCTACTGCTCTGTGGCGGCGTCAACGTGGACTGAACGGTGTCTCCGTCTTGACCGATGCTGGCAGCGAGCCTCTCCACGTTGAGGACACAGTAGGTTTGCGCTTCGCCAAGCCATTTATCGAACGTGGTAATATCTGATCGTCCTGAAGGTACTGGTCACAGTAGTACCCGACGATTTGACAGAACCTACGGTCGAGATTGACGACCATGGCCGCCGCGGTATCATAGCTCGACTTTGGCTCTTCATACGGCATGACAAAGGGCCATAGGCCCAGGCCGCAGGTAGGTGGAAGCGGGGTTTAGTTTGGGGGCCTCGCCACGGTGATGTCGGCAAAAGCCGCTCGCGCCAAATTGCACATCTTACATCGGCCAGGGCATCAGCGAAGGTCGGACGCGGTTTGGAGTACCACGCGGCGGTGGTGGCGAGCTGGGAGGCGTGTAGCGAGCAAAGTAATGATCGAGAACAGGGCGAGAAGGCAGGATGGGATGAGAGCGATCGTTCTGTCGGACCACTGCCGCTGAGTCTCGATACCGCGATGGGCACATGCTTCCTGGAAGGTACCTTTGGCTACGATCCACTCGCCGCGACGGCGCCCGATCGTGTCCTCGAAACGCCAGGATGACCGGACCGCGTGGTACGAAGGCTGGGTGAACATTCCGAGTAGGACGCAGCTGCCGCAGCACGGGCATCATGCTGGGCAGTTGAGGATGCGATGTACGTTCACGAACCGTCGTTCCTGCGCACGACCCAGGGTGCGCAGAACGCTCGTCATCGTACGGCGGCACGGCGTCAGGATCGCGCCGATCAGCAGAAGCTGAGCATGGCGCCACAAGCGGTGAACGAACAGTGGCGCTTCGCCAGGATGATCCCAGCGAAGCGGGCGAGCAGGGGTGGCATGGCAGTGTCTCTTGCAGGAAAAAGCGTCAGCCTCATCGTCAAACTCGCTTCGTCACCTCAGTCTGCTCGACACACTGCAAATAGGCAAAGTCGGGCTTAGAGCGTTTAATAGAACCGTCTGTGTGGTTGAGGGTGACGAGGGCGCAAGCCAGCGTCGTGAAGGCGAGGTGGAGGTCGGCGCGGCGCTCGTAGCGGATGGCCAGCCCCGGAAGCGGGCGAGTCACGCCAGGGTGCATTCGCACGACCCAGCGGTGCCGCCCCAGGCGCTGGCTGCTCTCGATGCCCCGGCGCGCGATGCGCAGCACGATCCCGCGCGCCCGGCACTCCTGGCGGCAGCGCCGATGATCGTAGGCTTTGTCCGCGTACAGATTGCAGGGCCTGCGGCGCAGGCGTCCACGCCGGCCCAAGCGCACTGACGGGATCGCGTCCAGCGTGGCGGTCAGCTTCGTGCTGTCGTGGGCGTTGGCCCCGGTCAGGACGAGGCCGGGCGGCGTGCCGCGGGCATCGACGACAGGTGGCGCATCGTCCCCGGCTTGCCGCGGTCGGTCGGGTTCGAGCCAGTCGCCGCGCCCGCTTTTTAGCTGGAATGCTCGCGCTGTCGAGCGCCGCCCGGCGCCAGTCTAGTTGCCCGGCTCCTTCGAGCCGCTCCAACAGGGCGCGATGCAACGCTGCCCAGCCCCCTGCTGCCTGCCAGTCGCATAGACGCCGCCAGCACGACATGCCCGAGCCGCAGCCCATCTCCTGCGGCAGGTACTTCCACGGCAGCCCGGTGCGCAACACGAACAAGATGCCGGTCAGCACCGCTTTATCCAAGATTGGCGGTCGCCCGCCCTTCGGGCGAGGCCGAGCAGCCGACAGACTCGGCGCGATCACCGCCTAGAGATCGTCGAGGACAAGGGCTCTAGCCATGCCCCAGCAACGCTCCAAAGGAGGTTTCGTTAGATGCACTAAGAGCGCGGGACAAAACCGTGTTGAGCGGGTTAGGCGGGCATGGACGCTCTTGTACCTGACGACCTCTGGGCGGTGATCGAGCCTCTTCTTCCATCCGAGCCGGAGAAGCCGAAGGGTGGTCGGCCGCGCGCTTCGGATCGGACGGCACTGGCGGGCATCACTTTGGTTCTGCGCACGGGCATGCAGTGGAAGCATCTGCCGCGATCCGATGTCGGCTGCAGCGGCAAGACGAGTTGGCGGCGGCTGGGTGTATGGCAGGCAGCTGGCGTCTGGGCCGCTCTGCATCGCGTGATGCTGGAGCAGCTTCAGGATGCAGACGCGCTCGATTGGTCACGGGCCGCCCTCGACAGTGCGAGCCTACCGGCGAAAAAAGGGGCACTGCGACGGGGCCGAACCCGACGGATCGAGGCAAGCCGGGGACGAAGCGCCACCTCGTCGTGGACGCCAACGGCACGCCCCCTCATGGTGAGCCTGTCGAACCATCGGCCTGACGCTCACCGGAGCCAACTGCCACGACAACCGTATGCTGGTCGCCACCCTCGATGCGGTGCCGGGCGTGCGCACAGGGCGTCGGGGTCGCCTTTGGCGCAGACCGGACAAGTTGCACGCTGACAAGGGCTACGATCATCGCCGGTGTCGAGGTGAGTGCCGGGCACGCAGCATCACGCCGCGCATCGCCCGGCGCGGCATCGAGAGCAGCCAACACCTCGGCCGCTACCGCTGGATCGTCGAACGCACGCTGGCGTGGCTGGCTCGCTTCCGCCGGCTGACCATCCGCTACGAGCGACGGGCTGACCTCCACCTCGCCTTCACGACCCTCGCCTGCGCCCTCATCTGCCGAACTCAGGCCAAACGGTCTTGTCCCTCTAGGGCGTGTCATCGCTTGAGCCAATCGAGGGCTGCAGCGAGGGAGAGGACGCCCATGAAGCTGGCGGCGGTTTTCTCGTAGCGGGTGGCGATGGCACGCCATTCCTTGAGCCTGGCCCAGAGGCGCTCGACCTGACTGCGGTTGTTGTAGATCCAGT
>NZ_VRUU01000185.1 GCF_008039875.1 Methylobacterium sp. WL119
TAGACTTCCACGGCAAACATCCTGGGCCCCTCCCGAAAGAGAAGCCTCTCCACTGGCCGGCTTTTACCCCGGCCGCATCAGCACCCCGCCGACGCTCCAGTGGATGGTTTTGTCACCGCCCTACACAATCGCGTTCTCTAACCAAGAGTTCTACGGCGGCGATCTCATTACCTTCCCGTCTGCTCAGCCTCGATCCTTCTCGGTCGATCTCGTGAGACTGCCGGGGCGCTACGCGTCGGGCCGCAATCCTATGGAGGCCCAAGCGGTCGCCGAGGAGAGCATCTTGTTCATGCGTCAGCACGCGGACGCAGGGACGCCGCCTTCCCTCGGAGTCGTCTCGGTCAATAGCGACCAGCGCGACCTCATTGAGGAGGAGATCCGGCGCCTGGCTTCCGAGGATGAGTTCGTGCTGCGCTACCAAGAAAAGGTCGCCGCACGCGGGGAACCCTTCTTCGTAAAAAATCTAGAGAACGTCCAAGGCGATGAGCGCGATTACGTCTTCATCTCGATGACCTACGGACCGGCCGTACCGGGCGGGGCTGTCGCGCAGCGGTTCGGCCCCATCGCGGGTAAGCATGGGCACCGGCGGCTCAATGTGCTTTTCACCCGCGCTCGATTGCGGATCATGTTGTTTGCCTCCTTTGGGTCGAAAGACGTGCGCCCGAGTGAGACGAGCGCCGATGGTGTCCGCATCCTCAAGCGATATTTCGAGTACGCGGAGCGCAGGGGTTACGCCGAGGTCGCCGACGACGCGCAACCCGACAGCGATTTCGAAGTTGAGGTAGCCCGGCGCCTGCGTGCTGCAGGTCTGCAGGTCGATCACCAAGTCGGCGTCTCGGGGTTCCGTATTGATCTCGGCGTTCGGCATCCGGACGACCCCGAGCAGTTCATCGCGGGCGTAGAGTGTGACGGCGCCCGCTTTCACTTCAGCAAGAGCGCCCGCGACCGGGACCGGCTGCGGGAAGAGATTCTGACCGGGCTTGGTTGGAACATCGTTCGAGTCTGGTCGACCGACTGGTTCGACAATCCCGATCTTCAGACCGCCAACGTGCTGAGGCGCATCGAGGAATTGCGGCTAAAGCCGCTGCCGGCCTGGAGAGGATACCGACCCGCATCGGCTGCGCAGACACCGGTTAGCAGTGAGCTTCTCCCCAATGAGGTGGCGGCGCCCGTTGCATCTGAAGCTGAGTCCTGGACCGGCGTTGTGCCCCATGAGGAGTCCGCGCACGTCGTTGCCGCCGTGGAAAGCCAGATTGTCGGCGAATTGGGATCCGCCCCTAAGCATCTTCTAGAAGGCGACGGCTCCCTCACAGCCGAAGAACTCAGGGCGGCGCTGCGCTGCTTCAGGGAGACAATTATCGCGGCCAATTGCGAGGCGTGGAAGCCGGAGCGATGCGTGCTGAGAGAAAGCATGATCGAGACCCTAGTCGCGCAACGGCTCGACGACCCGGCTGACTGGTTCAATAAGGTCCCGAACTACTTGCGCGTTGGCACTGACCCGAACGAGAAGCGAGTCTATATAGAGCAGATCTGTGACCTAGTCGCCCGCCTGCAAGCGGAGGATACGGGTCCGCCTGTTCGACCACCGGCCGCACATCGTGCCAATCTTTTACGCTGACGCGGAACAGCGACGCATTAGGGCCGCCGCATCGCAACGCGAGAGGCATCGGAGCTCCTCGACGCCTGCACGCTACCGCGCTGATATGCTGCCATGCGCCCGACCCTTCCACTCGCCACAGCCTGCTTGCGTACGACCCGAGTTCAATCTTGCTCGCAACACGCAAGTGATGCACAACGTGTTCAGCGGCGAATTTGAAGGCGCTCTAAACCATTGTTTTGACTTAGCTTATCTCGGATGACGCCCAGTCCTTTCCTGGGCACCAATCCTAAACAGCCGTTAAGATCGAACAGCGTTTAGGTTCGCATCCCGTACCCGGAGACCCGGGGCGGGATTTTTGCGTTTCAGCACCCCTGCGCGCTGGGATCGGGCCGCGCGATCTCCGGTGTCGTCGGCACGGGACGCGGCCGTCTCACTTGCCCTTCGGCTTGGCGCGAAACACCACCGGGATCGTGAAGGTCAGCCCCTCGTCCGCGACGAGCGGCGGTGGCGGCGGAACCGGATCGGACCGGTGCATCATCGTCAGGGCGGCCTGATCGAGCGCGCCGTCGCCGGACCCCTTCAGCACCGTCGCCGAGACCACGTGGCCGACGCGGTCGAGGAGGAAGCTCACGAGCACCTCGCCGGTCGGATGCGTGGCGACGCCTGGGTAGCGCTTGTGCCGGTCAAGATGGGCCATGAGCTGCTTCTGCCACGTCGTGCGGACGCGGCGGGCGCTCTCGCCGGTGCCGAGGACGGGCGCGGTCGCGATCGCAGCCTCCTTGACCGTCTCGGAGGTCGGCGCGGCGGCGGCCTCGGACGCGACCGACTCCGCCGACGGGCGGGTCTCGGCGACCTTGACCTTGCTCTCGTCCTCCTGCGGCTTGAGGGTCGCCTCCGGCGAGACGATCCGGTCGGGATCCTCCGTCTCGGTCGGCACGGCCTTCGGTAATTCGGTCGGGTCGTCGACGGCCTTCTGCTGGACGACGGCCGGCGAGGCGGCCGCGTCGTCAGCTTCCGGCCCGGGCGGCAGGTCCGAGGGCTCGCGCCGCGGCGCCGTCATCTCCAGGCCGACCTCCAAGGCGGCGGCGCCGAGGTCGTCGGCCTCGTCTGGCTCCGCGGAGCCGAGCGCGAGCAGGCCGCCGCCGGCATGCAGCGCGAGCACGAACGCGCCCGCGGCCAACCAGAGCGGCCAGCCGAGGCGCGCCGTGCCGGAAGCCCCGAGCGCGTGTGCTCTGCCGATCCTGCCCGTCATGGCGCCCGTGGCGCCGGCCCCGACCCCGACGCATCCGCGGGCGGACCTTCGAGCGCGACGAGCGCGACCTTGAGGTAGCCGCCGGAGCGGAGAATCTCGAGGACGTCCATCATCTCGCCGTAGGGGACCGCGCGGTCCGCGCGCAGGAATACGCGCCGTTCCCGGCTCGGATCGGCCTGCGCGTCGAGGGCCTGCGCGAGGTCCACGCGCCGCACCGGCGTCTCGCCGATCGCGACCGCGAGGTCGGCCTTGATCGTCACGTAGGTCGGCTTGTCCGGTCGCTTCTGCGGAACCGCGCTGGAGGAGGGGAGGTCGATCGGCAGGTCGACCGTCGAGAGCGGTGCCGCGATCATGAAGATGATCAGCAGCACGAGCATCACGTCGATGAACGGCGTCACGTTGATCTCGTGCGCCTCGCCGAACTCGTCACCGTCCTCGTCGCCACCGAGTGAGATCGCCATGGTTCAGGGCCCCCCGCTCACTCGGCCGCCTGCGCCAGCGGCGCATGGCGCCCGACCTCGCCGCGCTCGAGTTCGCGCGACAGCAGCCGCATCGCCGTGCCGGAGGCGCGCTGGACCAAGTCGCCGTAGCTCCGGGTCGCCCGGGCGAAGTGGTTGTAGATGATCACCGCAGGGATCGCGGCGGCGAGGCCGATGGCGGTGGCCAGCAGCGCCTCCGCGATGCCGGGCGCGACCACCGCGAGGTTCGTGGTCTGCGCCCGCGAGATCCCGATGAAGCTGTTCATGATGCCCCAGACGGTGCCGAACAGGCCGACGAAGGGCGAGATCGCGCCGATCGTGGCGAGCGCGCCCATGCCGCGGCGGGCGAGGCGGCCTTCCGCCTTCACCAGCTCGGAGCAGCGCGAGACCGCCCGCTCCTTGATGCCCTCCGCATGGCCCTTGGAGATCCGCACCTCGTTCGCGACCGTGCCGACGAGGCGGTCGAGGATCGTGCCGCCCCCGCCGAGCGCCCGCTCGGCCTCGGCCAGCGAACCGGTCTCGGCGACGCGGCCGAGCGCCCGCACGAGGCTTCGGCGGGCGAGGCCGAGCTCGATCGTCTTCGCCACGAGGATCGTCCAGGTGACGATCGAGGCGAGCGCCAGCCCGCTCATCACCACCTTCACCAGGATGTCGGCGTTCAGGAACATCGACCACGGCGACAGCTCGTGGCCGCCGGGGGCCGAGGCGGAAATCGCCCTTCGCGGGCCCGGCTCCGGCGCCGGCGGCGCTTCGGCAGCCAGCGGCGCACGGGCAGGGCCGCCGACCTCGACCTCGGTCGGCCGCGCGGGCTTCGCCGG
>NZ_VRUU01000186.1 GCF_008039875.1 Methylobacterium sp. WL119
GCGCCGACGCCGTAGGCGCCCTGCAGGTAGAGGGTATCGCCGGGGGAGATGAACGGCAGGTTGACCTTCACGCCGCCCTGGACCGCGTAGCCGTAGTCGTTGCTGGTGTGGGGGATGCTGACGTTGGAGATGACACCTGCGCCGACGGGGGTACCGGCGCCGTTGGCGACGTTGCCGACGTTCAGCTCGTGCACCGCGGCGGTGAGCTGGGCGGAGCCCCAGGCCGCATCGTAGCGCAGGGCGCCGACGAAGTCGGGCATCCGGTTGCGCTCGATGCCATCGACGAAGCTGTAGCGGGCCGCGGCTCCAGCAGCGTTGTAGCCGATGAACACCGGGATCGGCGAGTTGTTCTGCGCGAACACGGCCGCTGCCGTGTTGAGCGTCACGTTCCCGGAGTTGGTGGTCGGCGAGAAGATCGGCGAGCGGCGGAAGGTCGGGTCTTCGACCGAGAGCGTCGCCGAGAAGCCGTTGCCCAGCGTCGCGGTGTAGGCGATCAGGTTGGTCGAGGACACGTCGGAGCCGGCGGTGGCGCCGGCCAGCTCGAAGTCGTGAGCGTAGAAGTCGAAGAACGACGAGGCGCGACCGGCGGTGAAGCCCGCGAACTGGATGAAGGCCTTGTCGGCGTTCACGTACTGCTGCAGCCGGCCGAAGCTGTCGACGCCGAGACCCGGGTAGGCGTTGCCGATGCGCTGGTTCGTGCCCGAGGTGCCGAGACCGGAATAGCCGGAGCCGCTGCCGGCTTCCAGGCGCACGAACGCGCGAAGGGTGCCGTAGGCGGTCTGGGTGCGGGCGTCGAGGTTGATGCGCAGGTGGGTGCGGTAGCCGGTGGTGTCACCGTTCTGCGAACCGTTCTGGCGCGAGTACGACGGCTGGTAGGCAGCGTCGAAGCGGGCGCGACCCGAAAGGCGGAGGCAGGTGTCGGTGCCGGGAATGTAGAAGAAGCCGGCGCCGTAGGCGGAGCAGACGCGGACGTACTCGATGGGGGCGGCCTTCTTGACCGGCAAATCGGCAGCCTGGGCGCCGGCGACGGCGACGGCGGCGAAGCCGGCGGCCGAAGCAAGCAGGGTGCTCTTCAAGAGCGTCATAGATATCTCCAAAAGCTTCGAGACCCGAGGATCGTGTGGTCGCGGGGCCGGGGCCGATCGCGTCACACCTTGTTTTGCGGCCCGCTTTTTGGTGCGGGCTCATCGGGCCCGCTTTTGCGATGCCCCCAGTGCCCGAGCACTGTGTGCGAACCGGTCCACCCGAGCAACGTCGAATCCTCCTCGAAGACCTCGTGCGACGCCGCTGTTGCATCACGGCAACGAATCGAGTGACCTTTAGCCAGCTTGCATACGGATGTAGCGATCTGGCCCGCGCAACCGACCACGGAAGCCGTCGAAACACAGATCCTGCCGGCACTTCGCACATGGATTGTGCGCAATGTCGTCAATTCGATCTGCGGCGTGCTTTCGATCGCGGCTTCGCGCATCGCCGCCTCGCCTCCGGCGAATCCTGTCTCGCGGTGCGAAGGAGCGAATACCGACTTTCAGCGCGATAGACATCAAAGCTTTAGAATTCACCAATTATTAAGTTAACTTTATTGAAGAGTAAGAATTGACGACGACAGTCCAAGGCTTCAGGTTCGAGATGGATCAGATGGTGTTGCGTGCAATGATTTCCTCTCACGACATTCGCGAAACGCTCGGTGGAATCGAGTCCCTGTCCGGCCAAGTCGACCGGCTCTCGGACGACGACGATCTGTTCGACAAGGGCCTGTGCTCCTTCGGATCCGTGCAGCTGATGCTCGCGCTCGAGGAGCGGTTCAACATCGAGTTCCCCGATCATCTCTTGAACCGGGCGTCGTTCGCGACGATCCGCGCGATCCGCAGCACCGTCGCGACGATCGCCCAGCCGGTGGACGCATGAGCGCGCTCGCCAAGCGGGTGCCCCCCGAACCGGTTCTCGCTCCGCCGGCCTTTGCGGAGCGCATCCGCCGGGTCGCGCAGGTCGCCGCGCTCCATGCGGACGCCGTCGATCGCGAGGGGCGCTTCCCCGCGGAAGCCGTCGCCGCGCTCCGCGAGGAGCGGCTCCTCGGGATCCAGATCCCGGAGGCGTTCGGCGGCGAGGGGGCCGACATGAGCCGGCTGGCGGAGGCCTGCTTAGGCCTGGGGCAGGCCTGCGCCGCGACCGGGATGGTGTTCGCGATGCACCAGATCAAGGTCGCGAGCCTCGTCACCCATGGCGGGGAGAGCGCCTGGCACTGCGCGCTGATGCAGCGGGTGGCGGAGCGGCAGCTGCTCGTCGCCTCGGCGACCACCGAGGGCGGCATCGGCGGCGACCTGCGCAACAGCCTCTGCGCGGTCGAGGCCGAGGGCGACGCGTTCGCCTTCCGCAAGGACGCCACCGTGATCTCCTACGGCGCCCACGCCGACGTGATCCTCGCCACCGGCCGGCGCCATCCGGACGCCGCCTCCTCCGACCAGGTCCTTGTCGCGCTGACGGCCGACCAGATCACCCTGGAGCGGACCAGCCGCTGGGACACGCTCGGCATGCGCGGCACCTGCAGCGACGGCTTCCTGCTTGCCGCCCGCGACGTGCCGATCGCCCAGATCCTGCCGAAGCCCTTCGCCGAGATCGCGGCCCAGTCGATGCTGGCCTCCTCGCACCTGCTGTGGAGCAGCGTCTGGTTCGGGATCGCGAGCCATGCGGTCGACCGGGCGCGGACCTTCGTCCAGGCCGAGGCCCGCCGCCGGCCGGGCACGGTGCCGCCGGGCGCCCTGCGTCTCGCCGAGGCGACGAGCGCGCTGCAGGCGATGAAGGGGACCATCCAGGGCGGGCTGCGCCACTACGCGGAAGCCCTGGGCGCGCCCGATCTGCTCGGCTCGATCGGCTTCGCGGTGGCCCTGAACAACGTGAAGACCACCGCCTCGACCGCGGCCGTCGCCATCGTCCAGCTGGCGCTGGGGATCGTCGGCATCGCCGGCTACAAGAACGGAACCCCGTTCAGCCTCGGCCGGGCGCTGCGCGACGTGATGTCGGCGCCGCTGATGATCAGCAACGACCGTATCCACAGCAACACCGCCAACCTTCTGCTGGTGCAGAAGGGCAACGGCCAATTCCTGAGCGCGTGATGGACAGCTTGGCCACCCCGACCCTCGCCGCGCCGCTCGAGACGAGCCCGTCCCAGGCGGATGCGGTGGAACCGCGCTCGTTCCTCGACCGCCTGTTCGACCGCGGCCATCTGGTGCGCACCGGGATCGACGGGCTGTACGGGCGCGGCGGCGACTTCGAGAGCGTGGTCGAGGCGCTCGACGCCCTCGTCTCGCGCCTCGGCGCGGCCGACGGCGCCGAGCGGATGCGCTTCCCGCCGGGCATGAGCCGCCCGGCCTTCGAGCGCAGCGGCTACCTCAAGGGCTTCCCCAACCTCGCCGGCACCGTGCACAGCTTCTGCGGCGACGAGGCCGCCCACGCGCGCCTCCTCGCCTGCGTCGAGGCCGGGCGGGACTGGACCCAGGACCAGGCCTGCACCGACATCGTGCTGACGCCGGCCGCCTGCTACCCGCTCTACCCGGTCGCCGCCGCGCGGGGGCCCCTGCCGGCCGGCGGCCTGCTGTTCGACCTGCAATCCTACTGCTTCCGCCACGAGCCCTCGGTCGAGCCGACCCGGATGCAGATGTTCCGCATGCGCGAGTACGTGCGCATGGGCAGCCCCGAGCAGGTGCTGGCCTTCCGCGAGGTCTGGCTCGAGCGCGGCACCGCGATGATGCGCGCCCTCGGCCTGCCGCTGGCGGTCGACCCGGCCAACGACCCGTTCTTCGGCCGCGCCGGGCGAATGCTCGCCAACAACCAGCGCATGCAGGGGCTCAAGTTCGAGCTCAACGTGCCGGTCAACAGCGAGGCCCCACCAACCGCCTGCCTGAGCTTCAACTACCACCAGGACCACTTCGGCAGCACCTGGGAGATCGGCCAGGCCGACGGCGCCGTCGCCCACACCGCCTGCGTCGGGTTCGGCCTGGAGCGGATCACGCTCGCGCTGCTGCGCCACCACGGCCTCGACCTCGCCGCCTGGCCGGCGGACGTGCGCACGCAGCTCTGGGGCTAGGACGGTGCGGGCCTGGGGGCGTGGTCGAGGCCGTGGTGGCGCAGCAGCGCG
>NZ_VRUU01000187.1 GCF_008039875.1 Methylobacterium sp. WL119
TTCGTGCCAGCGTTCTCCGCTTGGCCGGCTGCGCTCGCCCGACCAGCTCCGCCG
Organism: Methylobacterium sp. WL119; assembly: GCF_008039875.1. GTDB lineage: Bacteria > Pseudomonadota > Alphaproteobacteria > Rhizobiales > Beijerinckiaceae > Methylobacterium. The sequence goes on from NZ_VRUU01000187.1 coordinate 55, forward strand.
GCCAAGCTACCCGTGGCAGAACGGCCTACCGCGCACTAACTCCACCCTTGGACCACCGCCTGGGGGCCGATCATTCAGGGTTGAGGCGGCCCAGATCAGAACGTCAGCGTCCCAGATGGTCGCCATGCCAAATTCCGGCGTGGCGTAAACCTTCACATACACGGACCCGTCCGGGCTGGTGTACTCGATGGGCTTCAGACGCTTGCGCTTGGCGAGGCTGAAAAACGGCCTCTCCATCGTTTCCTGCGTGTCGCGGAAAGCGAGGTCTGACGTGAAGGGGACGAACAGATCAAACTGAGGATCGGTGACAGGCTTCCGGGTCACGGTTTCGCAGTCAGGTCCCGTTCCAAGGCAGACAGGGCGCGCTCGAGCGTTTCACCCAGTACCCAGCCCTGTTTGTCGGATATACGATAAAAGGTGTCGATGGCGTCCTGAGAGGCTTTGACGTTGAATTGCACGTTGCGGCCCGTCCGGTGCGTCCGGGGCTGTCTGCGGGGTTTTACGGCCTCCGCAGGAGCGGGATCGGCAGCGAGTTCTGGTGTAACCTTAGCCGGTTCCCGGCTGTGGAAGTTCGCGGCCTCTGAAACCTCCCTCACCTTTTCGGGCAACGGCGCGGCCTTATCCGGCGCGGTCTTCGGCTTGAACGCCGTCAGGTCCAGATCGTCGTCACCGCCAAACAGCTTTGCGCGTGAGTTGGACATCACGCCACCTCCGCCTGCGCCGCGTTCGCCTTCAACAGCGCTACAACCTCGGCCGCAAACGAACGGGCGTTTTGCTGTGCGGCCTTCACGTTACTGACCTGTGAGCCGTCGAGGCCTGACAGGGTGCCGCCATAGGAGAAGATCGCCCGGAAGGCGGCCCGCTCCACCATCTGCGTGGCAAAGACCGGAACGCCGGCCTCGGTCAGCTGCGCCTGAACGTCCTTCAGGTCGCGGGTTTCGATGGCCGCACTAGTACGGGTGAACAGCACCGAACACGGGATTTGCCGGTTGAAAGCCTTCTCCTGACGCTTCACCAGTTTGAGGGCTTTGACCGCTTCGGCGGCGTCGAGCTGGCTTCCCTGTGACGGGATGATGATGAGATCGGCGCGGCTCATGGCATAGCCAACCATCATCGAGGCCGTGCCTTCAAGGTCCACGACCACGAACTGCGCGGTTTTCTCGGCACCCTCGATAGCGTCGATGATCGTGTCCTCGGTCACGTTGTCCATGACAGTCAAGTTTTCCGGCTTGCCGGGGCGTTGCGACCACTTGGAAAGCGGCTTGTTCGGATCCGCATCGATCACCGTCACTGAAGCCCCCTTCCCTGCTAGTTCCGTGGCGAGAAGGATGGCGGATGTAGATTTACCCACGCCCCCCTTGGGACTGGCGAAGATGATAGTTGGCATGCTGGATCACGATAGCGAAACGGATTGAACCTCGGATCCAAGATACCAGAATGCCTCCGGATACTCAACGGCTACGCTTCCCGTATCAGATAGCATTAGGATATCCCCATAGTATCGTAAGGCATTCAGGTAACCGTACGATATTATTTTGAGTTGATAGGCTTGAGAATGGATATCTACCTGATATCGGAAGGCTATCATTCATAATAGCTTGACCGCTTCCTGTCGCGTCTCCTGCGGCGTTTGTAGGTGTGGTCAGCCTTGCGTTCAGCCGCGGATTTCCGCGGTTTCCAAGGTGCAGTCTTCTCCTGACTGTCCGTGACGGCGGTTTGGATTGCAGTGGCGTCGAAATCGCTTTGCAGCTCCTTCGTCCCATCTCGTGCGGCAAGGTTGGCATTGCCGGCAGGGGAGGGGGCATGCTGAGGGTCTGTCGCGGAGGCGAACGTGCCTTCGTTTGCGGATCGTTAGTCATCCTTGACCAGCTTGCCCCCTCCGCCCTGGAGCCGGTCCTCTCTACCGAGAGCGTGTGCGAACTGCTTTAGATTGCCTGGCTTCACGACGTGATCAAGGATACGCCCTACGACGGCGATCACCTCCGAGCCGAAAATTTCTCCGAACGGGTCGTACTCGGTATCTATGCGGATGTCGGTGAGAGGATACGTAAAATCAAAATCAGGGACGAAAGCGTCGCTTAATCAATAGCTAAACCAATGTCGGAGAGCGGATTTTTATTGATTCCCCTTTTGACCATCTTGGTCACCCCTGCGATCATCACGACCGCAGGGGCGCGTCATAAGTCGAATTTTAGGCCACGACGATCGCATCCTCCTCGACGCGGCGGCCGCGGCCAGCCGCTTCCAGGAAGGCGGCGAGTGCGTCCGCCTTCATGACGAGGCAGCGCGGCTTCGTGACGATGCAGCCGTTGGCGCGGTTGATGAGGCGCACATGCAGCTGCTTGCCCCGCCGCGCGCCGTGACCGCCCTCGACCACGCCGGCCTCCGCCAGGGCACCGATCAGCGCCGAGGGGTCCATCGTCTTGCCCAGCACCGCGCGCAGGCTCTCCTGGCGGATGGCAACGAACTCACCCTCGGCCCGGCTAAAGCGGAAACCCGCCACACGGTTGTCGTTGAGGACCAGCTCCCGCGTCGTGCCAATGTCCGGGAACACCGCGGGGTCACAGAGCGCGTCGCGCAAAGCGACGAGCGCCTCGACCGGGCAGCCCTCCTGCAGCGCCGTCAGCGCCCCGCGGTAGAGGCGCCGCACGACACGCAGCGGCAGGTCCGCCTTCCAGGGGAGGAAGCCGGTTTCGACCGCGATGATGCCGGTCGCGTAGATCAGCCCGAATTTGCCGGCAATACGGCCATGGTAGGCGTCGGCCGGCTGCATGGCCGTCACGAAGTCCTCGATCAGCCCGTTCACGCGCTCGCGGTGCGTCCAGACGTGATCGAGCCAACGGCCGAGAGCGCGTCCGTAGTGGCGCTTCATACCTGCCTCCAGCTGGGCGATCAGGTCGGCCGAGTAGCCGGGCCCCTTGCCCTTGGGTCGGTCGACAACGCCACCGTCCTCGCGCGGCGGCACGGGGATGGTGATAAAGCGCGCCGCTTCCTGCTCGTCCCAGGACATGTTTGCGATGCGCGCCATCTCTGCCCCAGAGCGATTGCCGTTGCTGAGGATGGGTGAGCGGATACGCAGGTCCGGCAGGCTCGCCTTGACCGCGGCAGCGTACTTTTTGCTGCCGCCCTCGACGAGGCCATGCGTGATCCCCGAGAGGATCTCGCTGACGTCCTTCCGCTTGGCCTTCTCTGCCGCGTTGAAGATGGCGACACGGTCGCAACGGACCGCGGTCGTCTCGGCGAAGCATCGGTCGCTCTGACGCCAGTCCGCATGGCTGTTGGGCGGCCCGTCGATGCTGGCAGCAACGCGGGCGGTCGTGGTTTTGCCGGTTGAGGACTTGCCGGCGAGGTGGAACACTGCCCCTTCGGGCAGGTCGGCCCAGGCGAGGACCGGGCCGGAGAGCGCTACGAGCAGCGCGAAGGCGAGGTAGCTCGACTCCGCGCACGGGGCCGCCACGGTGTGCAGCCAGCCTCCGAACGTGCCTGCCGCCAGAACGGCGCCGGGCGCGGTGGTACCGGTCCAGACGTAGCGGTTCCAGCCACGCCCGCGACGCAGGTTGGGGCCGATGTAAGCCTCGCGCTCCTTCCAGCCACCGTGCTCGACCGCCATCACGGCCTCGCCGGGGGCGGCCGCGATGAGCGCCGCGACCTGTTCCTTGGCGATGTTGGGATCACGCGAGAGGTGCTCCGAGACACCACCGATTTGCTTGGCAATGAGCGCGAGCGAGTCGGTCTGGCTGATCGTCAGCTGCGCCGTACGTCCACGACCGAGATCGATGGTGACGAGATAGTGCAGCGTGTGGTCGCTCTCCTTGCGGATGCGGATCATCGTGATCGGCGCGGTGGGGGTGCGGGCGATGGCGCGCCGCGCGCGGCGGGCGACCTTGATGGTCACGCCCGTGCCCTTGTTCGCGTGAGACGGGTGAGCCCGGCGAGACGGGTCCGTCTCACCGCCTCGCCGTCTCACGCGGTCGGGGCAGGCAGCCGGGG
>NZ_VRUU01000188.1 GCF_008039875.1 Methylobacterium sp. WL119
CGTTTCGGGAAGCGATCCCGATTGACTCCGGTGCGGAGCTATGATGTCTGGGGAGCTGCAAAGCGGTCCACCAGACCCATTCGATTTCGACGGCCTCACCCTTGCCGGGGTGGGGCCGTTGGCGTTTTGGGCTTAGGTCTTTCTCGCGGCCTTGATCCCTTGTTCCAGCCGGCTCACGACTCGCCACAGGGCGCGCAGAGGCCGGACATGGCATGTCGGCTGGGTGACACCGTTAAGTCAACGTTGCGGAGTGGATCGTCACTGGCGTCGTTGACGGTTGATGCAGCCGACATCGAGCATGGTACGAGAGCATGCGTCCGACCACAGGGCTGCGTCGTCCCTAGTCGCGATCGGATCAGCCAATGCGCCGCTTAGCCCTTATCACTTATTGCCTCGCCGTTTCCGCCCCGACCGTGGCAATGGCGCAGTCAGCAGCCAAGCTAGCTGCCCCGGCCGCCACGCTTGATCCTGCGACCCTGAAGTTGGCGCGCGAGGTCGTCGCGCAGATGCAGGGGGATCGTACCGCGCTGCTGAACGCGATGGCGGCACCCATGGTCGGCATGATGCAGCAGATCGGGGTCAAGCAATAGGATCAGGCTCAGGCCTTGGTCCAGGAGGTGGTGCTGCCCACCCTCACGGCGCACTTCGACGAGTTGCTCGACATCCAGGCCCGCGGCTTCGCTGCAGCCCTCGGCAAGGACGACCTGCAGGTCATCGCCGCGTTCTACGCCACCCCGACCGGCAAGCGCCTGGTCGCTGCCCAGCCCCAACTCGCGCAAGCGCAGCTTGTAGGAACGCAGCAGTGGATGCAGTCGGTGACGCCTGAGATGCAGGGCAAGCTGACCAAGGCGATCCAGGCCCACGGGTGGGGATCGGCCGGACCGGCGAAGCCGCGCTGACGGCACGGTAGCGAGGGCGGCCGCACCGCCATGATCCGATCCGAACTGGTCCAGCGCTTGGCCGCTGCGAACCCGCAACTCTACGCGAAGGACTGCGAGGCCGTGGTCGACGCCATCATAGGCCGGCTCGCGGACGCCATCGCGGACGGCGATCGTGTCGAGCTGCGCGGGTTCGGGGCCTTCACCATTGTGGAGGCGCGGGCGCGGATGGGCCGCAACCCAAGATCCGGCGCGCCCGTCTCGGTCGAGGCGAAGGCCAAGCTGCGCTTCAAGGTCGGGAAGGACATGCGGGACCGACTGAACCCGGAGGCGGCGGTGCCGTGAGTGATGACCCATTCCACGAAGTCGTCGAAGCTCTCCGCGTGCTCGGCCTGTACGTTGAGCCAACTGGCGACGACCTGAGCCTGTGGCTCGTGAATGGCGAGGAGATGACCGACGCGGACCTGATGAAGCTTGCCTCGCTGCTGGGCCTCGCGCCGGGCTCGCCGACGATCCAGTGACCGGCGTTCCGAGGCATCTCAGAAATCCGCGCCGCTGGTACGACGCTGACGGTATAGAGCAGCCGCCGGCCACGATCGCCAACAGCATGGCTCACGGCGCCCGTGGGCTGCTGGTGTTCTGCGAGTGCGGCCATAGCGGCGCGATGTCGTTCGATGGCCTGCCCGACGAACCACCACGGCAGTCAGGTCGTGTGGATGTGGGGCAACGATGCGGACCGGAAGATCGAGGCGCCTGAGATCGTACTTCCGGAAGTGGTAGTGATCCCGTTCCCGCCGCTACCATGGGGCGGCAGGGGCAACGTCGTAGCAGCGGCGGGTGTGGCACTCCTCGACATGGTCGGAAGGCACTGATTCCGGCCGCCCCTCCCCTCTCGACCAGACAACAACTGTTCGCGCCCATTTTGGGATGGGGTGGGACCTTGTTTGCTCGGGAGGGATTTGGTGCTCATGGATTGCACCGCGTCTGCCCCTTATGCCCTCGCTGTCGATGACGATGGGCTGATCCGCATGGACGTGCTCGACATCCTTGAAGAGGCCGGGTTTCGAACCCTAGAAGCCGCAGACGGCGATTGGGCCATCACGATCCTTGAAGAGCATTACGCTTCGATCGTCCTTCTCTTTACCGACGTGCAGATGCCCGGATCGCGTGACGGGTTCGCCCTGGCACACGAAGTGTCGAGGCGCTGGCCGGACATCACGATTGTCGTTGCCTCCGGCCAGGTCAGCCCGCAGCCTGGTGAATTACCTGATGGGGTGCGCTTTCTGAACAAGCCATTCTCGGCTGAAATGGTCCATGACCATCTGCGGGAAATCCTGCCAGACGGCCGAAAGCCGGAACCTCTCAAGTCATAAAAAAAGGAACCATTATCGGCCCCTTTCTTCTCTTCTCTCAGAAGCAGCCTAATGACCGAAATATCCGCGGATCGTTGAAATCCGGGTGCCGACCATTCGCACTGCACGCTTGATATTTTCCTCAGTAACTCCAAGGGATTGGGCAAGCGCCTGGCGCGCGAACTGATCGTGGATGTCTAAATGCGTTTTGGAGACACTAGGCGCGGGTGTGGAGGACATTTAAAACCCTACTCCGCTTATAGGCGTGTTGTAGTGATGCTATACGGTTGAGGGATGAACGCGAACCGGGCGTGGATGTTTCATCATCCCCTGTGGAATGCGATTTCTCGCCTCAGCCCTGCACCACCCTCTCCTGACTAGAGAGTTTTGCGGGTACCGGGCGGGTCGCCTATGGGTCACAAGCGGCTCCGAAAGCAGCCTTGATCGGTTACAGGCTTTCGCCCGTCGAGCGACCCACGTCACCGAGATGCACCCGGCTTGCACAATCGGCCGCTACACGGCTGGTACAGCCAATTGTCCGTTGTCAGATGATTCAAGGAAAGGTGCGCCCTCCCTTAGGCTAACCATCCGACGACCTTGCGTATCAGGATGCGGCGGTTTGAGCCTGTGTGAGCCAAGCCCAAGCGGCTGACTCTTCCTCAAGGTCGAAGGTTTTTGTCTCGACCGGCATGATCATCCCGGACAGGTTGATCATGGCCTTCGCCATGATCGGTGCACCGACGACGACGTAGCGCTGGATATGTGCCACTGAGCGCGCCTTCACGCTCGCCGCATAGCCGTCGAAGGTCGCTCCCAGGTCCGAGCCTTCGTAGTTCGACATGATGATGAGCATGTCGATCTTCCCGTGCGCCTGCATGGCAGCGTCGGTCACGGAGGACATCCACTCGATGTCGGGCTTGGTGATCTTATCCTTGATCTCGAAGGCGAGAAGGTCGGGACGCGGTGCCTCACGCTGGATGACTGAACCGTCCGGTGCTGCGTTCATGCGTTCCTCCCAATTCCGCCATAGCAGATTATGGATTGAACGATACGATCCCACGTTTTGATCCAAACCGATGAGCGTGCCGCACAGTGGCTGCTGCCAAACGTGGGCATCGACGCCCACCTTGCAGGTCGCAGGTTCGGGCGATCACAATATGGTGTCTATGAGAGCTGCCATCCAATGCAAATCACGCTGAGCGCTGCACACTCACTTCTACCAGCCTTTTGCCCGTTAAGTCTGCCACCGCATCACCGCGAACGGGTTCTTACCTAACCAGGTTGCGCTCTCTTCCGTGCAGCGCGCACAACCACGCACATGATACGTCAAAGATGTGGATCGGCCGCCGCTTCAAGCTGTCCCGATGCGATGGCGTCTTGAAAAAATCTGAAGTCCTCAGCGTTTCGATCGCCGTAGGCGGCAGACCAATCAGCTACAGCCTCCCTTAAGTCGGCGCGGCCATCGTGGCCGCAGTAGCCTGCAATTGCTGAGGCATCCCCTGTTCGTGCATGGGCCTTGGCCAACAGGGCGCCATAGGCGTGGGAAAAGTACATAAGAGATCGACCTGTCATGCGAGAGACTGGGATCTCGCCCTTCATGTTCTTCATCTGCCGCACGTAGAACGGGCGGTCGGCGATCGTGGTCCAGCCGAGCAGCGGGTCGCCGACGCCCTGGAGCAGGCGCTGGCCGTAGATCACCCGCTCGCCCTCGTGGCTGGCATAGGGCTCCGGCATGCCGGGCAGGTAGGGGGCGTGGGCCGGG
>NZ_VRUU01000189.1 GCF_008039875.1 Methylobacterium sp. WL119
GGCGGGAAGGGGCGTGGGCGACGCGGCGCTCGTCCGCGACGCCCTGCCGCAAAAGACGCTTCGTGTCGCCGATCAATGGGGCGAAAGCGTGCCACGTCGGCCCGAGGGCGCCCGGGGGAGACGATAATCCTCTCTCCCGGCGCCGTCCCGACGCGGTCGCGGAACGCGCCGGCCATGCCGGTTCGCGATCGGCGGGCCTCCCCCGCAGCGGCGTATCGCTCGGGCGCGTTCACGTCGCCGTGAGATCGAAGAGGCGGCGGGCCGCGCCCGAGCCCGCCCGCCGAGACGACCGTGCGGGCGCCGCCGCCCTGTCCCTTTGAGAGGCAGCGCTATCATCTCCGCGCGTAGCATCGTTTTAATGATAACCAGTCATGAACAGCGCGGACCGAACAGCAAGGTAGGCTGAAATAGAGACCCGAGCGACGCAAATAGCGCCGAATGGGTCTGGAAATAAGAAAATAATCAAGCGTCACGATCGGGAAGTCGCGTCGAGCAAAGACACCAGCACACTTGCCTGAAACGTCGGGCGTCATCCGACGATCACGGCAGGATTTGACCAACAATCGAAATCCACCCCGGGCATGCGCGCCCTGCGCACGCGTGCCGGCGGCATCGCCTTGCCTGTCCAGATCTCTGCGTTGCGTTCCTTGAGGACATACCGGCCGTCATGCCCAGCCATCGACCCTGCGACCGCCCCGCTGCGCGCCTGCACCGCGACCTGCTGACCACGACCGCCTTGGCCCTGGCGCTCGGCCTCGCCGCGACGGGCTCGGCCTCGGCACAGGCCTACAATGCCGGCACCGGCGCCACCTCGGCCGGAGCGAATTCGACCGCGGTCGGCCCGAACGCGGCGGCCGGCGGCGACGAGTCCTTCGCCGGCGGCTACAACGCGAGCTCGTCCGGTGCCGGATCCGTGGCGATCGGCTCGGGCGCCTCAGCGCAATCGGCGACGACCAACCAGGGCATCATCAACTACCGGGACGCCAACGGCGTCGGCAACCCGACGGCCGGGACCGGGGGCGACATCCGGAACGGCGCGAACGGCAGCACCACGCCGCCGGGTCCCGGGGAGGTCAATGCCGGCGCGCAGCCGTCGGGCACCGCGATCGGCAAGAAGTCCACCGTCGGCGCCGCCGGCGGCGTCGCCGTCGGCTACAACAACGCGGCCGGCACCGGGACCTTCAACTCGACCGCGATCGGCGCCAACAACGCCGCGTCCGGCTCCTACGGCGTCGCGATCGGCTACGCCAACATCGCCACCGGCCGCTCGACCCTGTCGCTCGGCACCAACAACCAGGCGCTCGGCGACGTCGCCATCGCCCTGGGACGGCAATCCTACGCGGTCGGCGACTTCTCGTTCGCCCAGGGCTTCATCGCCAGCGCCTACGGGCAGGATGCGCTGGCGCTCGGCCGGCTCTCCGTCGCCGGCGAGACCGGCAGCAACCCGACCGCCAGCAACATCGCGATCGGCGACAATTCCAACGCCGTCGGCGGCTCGGCGCTGGCGCTCGGCAGCGGCGCCTCGGCGACCAAGGCGCGCTCGGTGGCGCTCGGCGCCGGCTCGATGGCGCTGCGCGGCAGCCTGAGCGGCACCGAGGCCTACACCACGACCACCCTGTCCTCGGCCAACACCGAGCTCTCGGTCGGCGCGGCGGGCGCGGAGCGGCAGATCACCAACGTCGCGGGCGGCCAGCAGGACACCGACGCGGTCAACCTGCGCCAGCTCCGCTCGGTCGGGAACGGCGTCGCCGGGAACGCGACCGCGCTCGGGGGCAGCTTCGGCAGCGACGGCACCTACACGGCGCCGAGCTACAGCTACAACGGAAAGCCCTACGCCACCGTGCCCGGCGTCGTCGGCGCCATCGACCAGCTCGGCCTGCGCTACGACACCGACGGTTCGGGCAACCGGCTCGCCGGCATCGACCTAACCCGCGGCGGCAGCGTCGGCTCGGCGGTCGGCATCACCGGGCTCGCGCCGGCGACGACCGACAGCGGCGCCGTGGCGCTGTCGCAGATGCCGCTGCGATATTCCACGTCGGCGGACCCGACGACCGCGAACCCGGCCACGCCCTCGAACGACGCGACGCTGGTCGGCGCCAACGGCGGCGCTCCGGTCGCCCTGCACAACGTCGCCCCGGGAAGCCTCGCCTCGGGCTCGACCGACGCGGTCAACGGCGGCCAGCTGTTCACGACGAACCAGGCCGTGGCGACGAACGCCGGCAACCTCACCGCGCTGCGCAGCGGCCTCGACGCCGGCACGATCGGCCTCGTCCAGCAGGATGCCGCGAGCCGCACCATCACGGTCGGCTCGGCCACCGACGGCAGCGTGGTCGACTTCACCGGCACCGCGGGCGCGCGCCGCCTGACCGGGCTCGCCGCCGGCAGCGCCGACGGCGACGCGGCGACGGTCGGCCAGCTTCGCCTCGGCGGCAACGCCGTGATGCAAATCTTCGGGGCGGGCGCCGCGTTCAACCCGGTGACCGGCGCGTTCACCGCCCCGGCCTACGCCGTCGGCGGCCAGACCTACGGCGACGTCGGCTCGGCGCTCGCGGCGACCAACCGCCTCGCGGTGCAGTACGTGCCGGACGGCGCGAACAACCCGACCGGCGTGGTCGACCTCGCCCGGGGCAACGGCGGCAACGCGGTCGCGCTGCGCGGCGTCTCGGCCGGCCGCCTCGCCGCGGGCTCGACCGATGCGGTCAACGGCGACCAGCTCTACGCGACGAACCTCCGGGTCGCGACCAACACCAGCGACATCGCCACCAACGCGGGCGCGATCGGCACCCTGCGCCAGGGCATCACCGACGGCACGATCGGCCTGGTGCAGCAGGACCCGACGAGCCGCGCGATCCTGGTCGCCTCGGCGACGGACGGGGCGCTCGTCGACTTCCGCAACAGCGCCGGCAACGGCCGCGTCCTGCGCGGCGTCTCCGCCGGCGCGGTCGCCGCCGGTTCGGACGAGGCGATCAACGGCAGCCAGCTCTACGACACCAACCAGGCGGTGGCGGCCAACGGCGCCCAGACCAGCACCCTGCAATCGGCGATCGGAGCCGGCACGATCGGCCTGGTGCAGCAGGACCCGACCACCCGCGACATCGCCGTCGGCGCGGGTACGGACGGCACCCGCCTGACCTTGCGCAACGCCTCGGGCGGCACCCGCCTGCTCACCGGCCTCAGCGACGGCACCATCGCCGCCGGCTCGGCCGATGCGGTGACCGGGGGGCAGCTCTACGACACCAACCAGGCGGTGGCGGCGAATGCCAGCGGGCTCGCCGCCACGAACGGCAACCTCGCGAGCCTCCAGAGCGGCATCGTGCAGGGCACGATCGGCCTGCTGCGGCAGGACCAGGCCAGCCGCGAGCTGAGCATCGGCGCCGCGACCGACGGCACGGTGCTGAACCTCGCCAATGCCGGCGGCACCGGCCGCACCGTCGCCGGCGTCGCGGCGGGGACGCTGTCGGCGGCCTCCAACGAGGCGGTCAACGGCAGCCAGCTCTACGCGACGAACCAGGCGGTCGCGGGCCTGTCGGCGGGGGTCGCCAACGGCACCGTCGGCCTGGTCCAGCAGGATCAGGCGACGCGCGGGCTGACCGTCGGCGCCAATACCGACGGCACAACGGTGAGCTTCGCCGACCGCAACGGCACGGCGCGCACGCTCACCGGAATCGCCGGCGGCCGGATCGCCGCGGGCTCGACCGAGGCGGTCGACGGCGGGCAGGTCTACGGGCTCTCCGCCTCGCTGGCGAAAAGCCTCGGCGGCGGCGCGGGCGTGGCCGCCGACGGGTCGGTGACCGCACCGAGCTACGCGATCCAGGGCTCGCGCTTCGGCGACGTCGGCTCGGCGCTCGGCAGCCTCGACGCCGCGGTGACCAACCTCAACACCGTCGGCAGCCGCTACGTGGCGGTGCGCAGCACCGGTGCCGCGGCCCAGGCCACCGGCGCCGACAGCGTCGCCATCGGCCCGGCC
>NZ_VRUU01000018.1 GCF_008039875.1 Methylobacterium sp. WL119
TGCGGGTGCGCACGATGACCCTGCCCGACAGCTACCAGGACCACGACAGCCCGGACAAGATGTACGCCGAAGCCGGCCTCGACGCCGCCAGCATCGTCCGGAAGGTCGAGGACATCCTCCCCGAGCGGAAGGCCCGCCCGAGCAACGTCGTCAGCGTCGGGCGCCGCCCGCGCTGAGCGCCGGTCGGCCGTCGATCAGTCCGTCTCGCCCTGGATCGCGCGGCGCTGGCGGTCGAGCTCGTCGCTGTAGCGCTTCAAGGTGTGGCTCTCCGTGAGCATGCCGATGACCTGCCGGTCGCGGATCGAGTCGACCACGGCGAGCGCCTCGCTCTCGGTGCGGTCGAAGGCCGCCGAGGCTTCCTTGGCGTTCAGCTCGGGCGTCAGGATGTCGTCGGGGTGGCGCAGCACGTCGGCGAGCGTCGCCGGCGTCTCGCTCGCGTCGCGCGCGGCGGCATGGGCCTCGGGCACCAGGACGATGCCGGCGTAGCGGCCTGCCTCGTCCACCACGATCACCCGCGAGGGCGATCCGAGCGGGTGCGCCCGCAGGAAGGTCGCCATCGGCGTATCGAGGGGGATGGTGCGCACGTCCTTGCGCATCAGCCGACCGACCGTCAGGCTGCGGATCCAGCCGACGTCGTGGGCGCTGCGGATGCTCTCGCCGCGCAGGTGGAAGCGCCAGGTGGCGAAGGAATAGCCGAAGGTCTTCCGCACGGTGAGCGACGAGGCGATCACCGCGACGAGGACGAGGCCGGTGATCGGCAGGCTGCCGGTCACTTCCAGCGCCAGGAACGTCATGGTGAGCGGGCCGCCGATGACGGCGACCGCGAGCGCGCTCATGCCGATCACCGCATAGGCGAGCGGCGTCAGCCCGAAGGCGGCGAGCCCCGGGATCACCGCCGGCGCGACCATCGCGAACAGCTTGCCGGCGAGCGCACCGAGGAACAGCGAGGCGAAGAACAGGCCTCCGCGGAACCCCGACCCGATCGAGATCGCCGAGGCCGTCGCCTTGCCGACGAACAGCAGAACGAGCGCCGCCGTGCCGTAGCCCTCGGCCCCGTCCGCGAAGTGGACGTGGAGAGCGCCGTGCCCGCCGGACAGCACCTGCGGGCCGATCGCGAGCGCCAGCGCGCCGACGCAGAGGCCCCCGAGCGCGGGTCCGGCCACCCGCGGGATCCGCGTCGCCGCCACGCCCTGCTCGACCAGCGTGACGCCGCGCATGATCAGGATGCCGAGGCCGGCGCAGAACAGGCCGAGGACGAGGCTCGGCAGGGTGTCGGCGCCGGTCACCGCGGCCGTCGTCACCGCCTGGACGTTGTCGAGGGCGACCAGAGGCTGGGCCGCGACCAGGCTCCGCGAGACCAGGCTGCCGCACAAGGCGGCCACCACCACCGGCGTCAGCGTCGCGATCGAGTAGGTGCCGATGATCAGCTCGAAGGCGTAGAACGCGCCGGTCAGCGGCGCCCCGAAGGCGGCGGCGATCGCCGCGGCCGATCCGCAGCCGACCAGCGTGCGCAGGTCGTTGCGCCGCATCTCGAAGGCGATGCCGAGGCGCGAGGCGAGGCCGCCGCAGATCTGCGTATAGCCCGCCTCGAGCCCGACCGAGGCGCCGCTTCCGTTCGAGATGACGTTCTGCATGGCCACGTAGACGCTGTCGCGCAGCGACATCCGGCCGCCATGGAGCGCGTTGGCCTCGATCGGATCGATCACCGGCCGCCTCCGCCGCCCGCGGATCGCGTTGGCTGCGAGGATCACGAGGCCGAGCAGGATGCCGCCGAGGCAGGGGCCGACGAGAAGGGCGAGCGGCGTCACGGCGTCGGCCGCGCTGAGGCGGGTCCCGTGCGGCAGGCGGTACAGCGCCTCGCGAAGGCCCTGCGTCGCGACGTTCATCCCCGCCACCGCCGCGCCGGCGACGCATCCAGTCAGGCCGGAGAGCACCACGAGCCCGACCTCGCTGCGGCGGACGAGGACGCGGAGCCGGCCGGGCGCCTGGACCAGGGTCGCGCGGTCCCAGCAGCGGCGCGGGGTCTCGGCGGTCTGGCTCATCGCGGCGCGGGCATGGGACGACAGGTCACGCCCGATCCTTACGGGTTCGCGCACGCCTCCGTCCACAGGCGTAGGCGTGGTGTCGAACCCGCTTGAAATGCCGCCGCCGCCACGATACACCCCGCCGCAGTGCCGCCGTAGCTCAGTTGGTTAGAGCGCTTGATTGTGGATCAAGAGGTCCCCCGTTCGAGCCGGGGCGGTGGTACCATCGATTTCGACGGGCGATGCGAGGGGTTGGCGAAGCGCCGGCCCCTTTTTCGTTTGTGGAGGATCGGGTCCGCACTCCCCCCGCCCCTTGCTCAAGCCCGACTGCGCTTTCGCAGACGAAGCTTCGAGCCGCATCCGCGAGGGTGCGGCCGCGGGGGTCACACCACGCCGGCGCGGAGCAGGTCGTGGATGTGCAGGATGCCGGCGGGGCGGCCGGCTTCGACCACGAAGATCGCCGTGATGCGCTTGCGGTTCATCACCTCCAGGGCGGCGCTCGCCAGGAGGTCGGCCTCGACCACCACCGGGGCGGCCGTCATCACCTGCTGAACGGTGGTGTCGAGGATCGCCGGGCCCATGTGGCGGCGCAGGTCGCCGTCGGTGACGATGCCGATCAGGTGCCCGTCCGCGTCGACGACGCCGACGCAACCGTAGCGGCGCCGGGTGATCTCGATCAGGACGTCGGACATCACCATCGCGTCGGGCACGAGCGGCACCTCGTCGCCGGTGTGCATGAGCTGGCGCACGGTCTTCAGGCGTGCGGCGAGGGTCCCGCCGGGATGGAGCGTCTTGAAGCGCGCCGAGGTGAAGCCGCGCTGCTCGACGAGCGCCACCGCGATGGCGTCGCCGAGCGCCAGCTGGATCAGGCTCGAGGTGGTGGGCGCGAGGTCGTGGGGGCAGGATTCGCGCACCTTCGGCAGGGCGAGCAGCACGTCCGCCGCGCGGCCGAGCGTGCTGTCGGCGTTGCAGGTGATCGCGATCAAGGGGATCGAGAAGCGGCGCGAGAAGCTGACGAGGTCGCCGAGCTCCACCGTCTCGCCCGACCACGATAGTGCGACGATCACGTCGTCGGCGGCGATCATGCCGAGGTCGCCGTGGCTCGCCTCGGTGGGGTGGACGAAGAAGGCGTGCGTGCCGGTGGAGGCCAGCGTCGCGGCGAGCTTGCGCCCGACATGGCCGCTCTTGCCGATGCCGCAGACGATGACGCGGCCCTTCACCGACAGGATGGTCTCGACCGCCCGCTCGAACGCGACGCCGAGGTCGCCGTCCAGAAGCGCGATGACCTCATCGAGCGCCGACATGCCGAGGCGGAGGCTGCGCACCGCGATGGCGCGCGGATCGCCCTCGCCTGCGGCGACCGCATGAAGGCGCGGCGACGCCGCTTTGGGGGGTTTCTGCGCGATCGGGAACGCGGTGACGTGCGACATGGGGCATCCGCATAGGATCCCGGCATCGAGAACGCGCACCGGGCAGGCTGGAACGGCATCGTGCCCGGTCGTCGGGCGACGCTACGCCTAGGTTCGGGCCGTGGTTTAAATGTGACGGCGCGATGTCGCAGCGGGCCGGCACGGGGGGCCGTCAGCGCGGCACCAGGTGGAAGTCCGGTGCGTGCTCGGGCTGGGTCGTCACGACGGCCGCCGGCAGCACCGGGCGGCCATCGGCGAGCGAGATCCTGAACCGGCCGACGATGCGGGCGAGCGCCAGCACCGCCTCGGTCAGGGCGAAATGCGCGCCGATGCAGACCCGCGGGCCGACGCCGAAGGGGAGATAGGCGTAGCGCGGGATCGCCGGGGCGCCGGGCAGGAAGCGGCCCGGATCGAAGGCGTGCGGGTCGTCCCATACGCGGCGGTGCCGGTGCAGCACCCAGGGCGAGATCATCACGATGTCGCCGGCCGCGATCTCCACGCCGGCGACGCGGTCGGCTTCGAGCGCGCGTCGCACGATGACGAAGGCCGGCGGATAGAGCCGCATCGTCTCGTCGATCACCGCGCGGGTCAGCGGCAGGCGCCCGTCCTGGGCGCAGCCGGCCGGGGCGGCGAGGTCCGCGCCCTGCACCTCGCGCGCCACCTGCTCCTGCAGCTCGGGCGCCAGCGCCAGCATGTAGGCGGCCCAGAACAGCAGCACCGCGGTGGTCTCGTGCCCGGCCAGGATCATGGTCGCGACCTGGTCGCGGACCTCGGCGTAGCTGAAGGCCGCCCCGGTCTCGGGATTGCGGGCGGCCATCAGCAGGTCGAGCAGGTCGCGATGGGTGCGCGGGGTCCCGTCGGCGGCCCGCGCTTCGATGATCTGGCCGAGGAAGGGCGTCCAGCGCTTCCGGAACCGGGCGCGCGGAAAGTCGAGGGGCGCCCGCCAGGTCGGCGGCATCAGGATGTCGAGGAGGTGGGGCCGGCCGAGGCGCTCGGAATACTCGGCGATGAAGCCGCGCAGCGCGTCCCCATGCCGATCCATCGCCACCGAGAACATGCTGCGCCCGGCGATCTCCAGGGCCAGCCGGTGAAGGGCAGCGAACAGGGCGACGGGGCCGCGCGCGGCGGCGACGTCGAACTCGCCGAGCGCGTCGCCGATCGCGCGGTCGATCAGCGGGACGAGGCCGTCGATCGCCTTCGGGGTGAAGGCCGGTGCCAGCGAGCGTCGCTGGTGGCGCCAGGATGCGCCTTCGCTGATCAGGACGCCGTCGCCGAGGATCGGGCGCAGGATCCGCACGGAACCGGCGGTGCGGGCATAGTTCGCCTGGTTGTCGACGAGCACCCGGCGGATCGCATCCGGATCGCTCAGGGTGAAGCTCGACCGCCCGAGCAGGCTGCGGCGGGTGATCAGATCGTCGTAGGCTCGGCGCGGCCAGCCGACGAGGGCGTTGGTGCGCAACGCGCCGAGATAGGAGAGGATCGGCGGCTCGCGCTCCGGCGGAACCCGGAACGGCGGCACGATCCGCGACGTCGCGGCGCGCGCGCCATCGGAGGCCTGCGCCGCCGTAGAGTCGAGAACCGTCGTCATGTCCGTCCTCCGCCGATGGCGACGCGCCCCGGTCCACCGTCCGCGACCCGTTCGCCGGGGCCGATCCCTCGCGAGGGATCTGTCGCCGACATCGGGTCTTCGGGCGCCGTTCTACACGTTCGCAGCCGCCGGCGTGAGGCCGGCAAACCGCCTCACGCGGCGATGAACAGGCCGGCGATGGCCGCGCTCGTCAGGTTCGACAGGGTGCCCGCGAGGATGGCGCGCAGGCCGTAGCGGGCGATCTCGGACCGGCGCTCGGGCACGAGGCTGGAGAAGCTCGCGAGCTGGATCGCGATCGACGACAGGTTGGCGAAGCCGCAGAGCGCGAAGCAGACGATCGCCTGGCTGCGTGGATCGAGGGTGCCGCCCTTCAGCACCGGCGAGAGGTTGGCGTAGGCGAAGAACTCGTTGAAGGCGAGCTTCTGCCCGATCGCGCCGCCGACCAGCGTCGCGTGCTCCCACGGCACGCCGAGGAGCCAGGCGAGCGGTGCGAGCGCGAACCCGAGGATGCCCTGAATCGAGGCCGCCGGATATCCGGCGAGGCCGCCCAGGTAGCAGACGATGCCGTCGGCGAGCGCGATCAGGCCGACGAAGGCGATCAGCATCGCGCCGACCGCGACGGCGACGGCGAGCCCCTTCTGCGTGCCGTCGGCCGCGGCCTCGATCAGGTTGGCCGCGCGCGTCTCGACGAACTCGACCCGGGTGGTGGCGATCCGCGTCGGCTCGGTCGAGGGCACCAGCAGCTTGGCGAAGAGCAGCCCGCCGGGGATCGCCATCAGCGAGGCGGCGAGCAGGTAGGTCATCGGCACGCCGAGCGCCGCGTAGCCGGCCAGGATCGAGCCCGCGGTGGAGGCGGCGCCGCTCGTCATCACCGCGAACAGCTCGGCCCCGGTCAGCAGCGCGAGGAACGGGCGCAGCGCCACCGCGATCTCGCTCTGCCCGATGGCGATGGTGATCACCGCCGAGAACGACTCGATCGGGCTGGTACCGACCAGCCTGCGCAGGCCGGCGCCGACGATGCGGGCGGCGGCCTGCATGATCCCGAGGTGATACAGCACGCCGATCAGCGCCGAGACGTAGAGGATCTGCGGCAGCACCCGAAGCGCCAGGATGAAGCCGCTGCCGCCGAACAGCTCGAACATCCGCGGCTCGACGAGGCCGCCGAACAGGAATGCGGTGCCGCGGTCGCCGTAACCGAGCACGGTCTGGACGAAGCCGGCCGCGGCAGAGAGGCCGGACTGGCCGGACGGGACGAACAGGATCAGCGCGCCGAGGCCGACCTGTAGACCGAGCGCGGCGAGCACCACGCGGGGCCGGATCGCACGCCGGTTCGTCGAGAGCAGGACGGCGACGGCGAGCAGCAGAAGGATGCTGAGGCCGGCATGCAGGAGGCGGTCGAACATCGGATCTCGGAACTCGGCTGGCTGATCGGGACGGCCATGGAAGCTTCGGGCCAAGCTTTTCCCGGCGCGATCGACACGCGGTCGTTTCCCCGCGGGTGCTGGATCGATCCCGGATCGGAACGTGACCCCGGCTGTTCATCGCCGGGGCCCGGACCATATCGTGCCGGGCGCCGTCCCGTGGCCCAATCGAAGATCCGGAGCAGACGACATCATGGCGAGCCTGCGTGCGCATCTCGCGTCCTACATGGTCAGGCGCAACGTCCGGAACCGCCTCGGCGCGTTGGACGACGTGGGCAAGATCCGGGCGGTCTTCGGCGGCCGGACGTTCCCGGATCCGTCCGGCGCGACCTACGAGGCCGGCGCCGTCGGCGGGATACCCGGCGAATGGGTCAGGCCGGTCCGCCCCGAGGGACCGGAGCGGCGGCTGCTCTACCTGCACGGCGGCGGCTTCGTCGCCTGCTCGCCGAAATCGCATCGCCCGGTGACGGGCGCGCTGGCCGAGCGCGGCTTCACGATCTTCGCCGCCG
This sequence comes from Methylobacterium sp. WL119, assembly GCF_008039875.1. Lineage (GTDB taxonomy): Bacteria > Pseudomonadota > Alphaproteobacteria > Rhizobiales > Beijerinckiaceae > Methylobacterium. The sequence goes on from NZ_VRUU01000018.1 coordinate 6,952, forward strand.
ATTACCGGCTCGCACCGGAGCACCCGTTTCCGGCCGGCGTCGAGGATGCGTGCGCGGCCTGGAACGCCCTCGCCGCGCTCGGCCCGGCGGCGATCGCCGGCGATTCCGCCGGCGGCAACCTGGCGCTCGTCGCGATGCTGGCGGCCCGCGACCGCGGGCTGCCTCTTCCGACGGCCGCCGCCCTGTTCTCGCCGGTCACCGACTTCCTCGCCGAGGACGGCTCGCGCGTCAGCAATGCCCGGCGCGACGCGATGTTCGACCCGCGGGCGCTGATCAACCTCGGGCCGATGTATCTCGGCGGGGCCGATCCCGCCGACCCGCGGATCTCGCCGCTCTTCGCGGATCTCGCCGGCCTGCCGCCGCTGCTGTTCCACGTCGGCGAGCGGGAGGTGCTGCGCGACGATTCGGTGCGGATGGCCGAGAAGGCGCGGGCGGCCGGCGTCACCGTGTCCCTGACGGTGTTCCCGGTGGTCGCCCATGTCTGGCAGTTCGCGCACAGCATGTTGCCGGAGGCGCGCCGCTCCCTCGATGCGGCGGCGGAGTTCCTGCGGAGCCACCAGTAGCTCCAGCAAGACGCCGGCCCGCGCCGCGACCGCCTCCGTTGCGACGGAACGGGCTGCGGCGATCGGCCGTTGAGAGGTCAAGCTGCGCCGCCCGGCGGCGCCCATCGCGCGGAGAGAACCATGAGCTTGATCGGACGCATCGTCACGAAGCTTCTCGGGAACGAGGATCGCCAGGTCGTTCGCGACGACCGCAACGCGAGCTCCGCCTCGCCGATCGGGCGCCTCGTGACCAAGATCCTCGGCAAGTAGCCGGCACCCCGCTCGGGCGGGCACGGATCGACGGGCGGCGTGGGTCACGCCGCCATCAAACGCGCAGAACTGACGGGTAGGAGATGACCATGGTCGATACGGATCGCATCGTCGGCGGTGCCAAGGAGCTTGGCGGGAAGATGCAGGGTGCGGCTGGCGACTTCGTCGGGTCCAACCGCGACTCGGCGGAAGGCCGCCTTCGCGAGGCCGGCGGCAAGACGCAGGAGGCCTACGGTCAGGCCAAGGACACCGTGCGCAACGTCGCCGACGAGGCCGGCGACCGCGCCCAGGAGGCCTATGGGCAGGCCAAGGACGCCTACGGGCAGGCACGCAGCAAGCTGCGCGACGTCGCCGACAACGTCACGGACTACGCCTCGGACGCCTACGACCGCCGCGGCGACTACCTGCGCGACGGCCGCCAGGCGGTCAGCTCGCGGGTCGAGGAGAATCCGCTGATCGCGCTGGTGCTCGCCGGCGCCGTCGGTTACGGCCTCGCCCTGCTGCTGCACGGGCGCCGCTAAACGCAGCCCGCGTTTTAAAATCCTGCGCCATCGAAGCACCCCGCCGGTTGACCGGCGGGGTGCTTTCGCCTGCGGGCTACTGCGCCGTCCAGCCGCCATCCATGGCGATGTTGGTGCCGGTGATCTGGCTGGCAGCGTCCGAGCACAGGAACAGGGCGAGCGCGGCGACCTGGTCGACGGTGACGAACTCCTTCGTCGGTTGCGCCTTCAGCAGCACCTCGTCGATCACCTGCTCCTTGGTCAGCCCACGCGCCTTCATCGTATCGGGGATCTGCGCCTCGACGAGCGGCGTCCAGACGTAGCCGGGCGAGATGCAGTTCACCGTGATCTTGTGCGTGGCAAGCTCCAGCCCCGCGGTCTTGGTCAGGCCGGCGATGCCGTGCTTGGCCGCGACGTAGGCCGACTTGTACGGCGAGGCGACCAGCGAGTGGGCCGAGGCGGTGTTGATGATCCGCCCCCAGCCGCGCGCCTTCATCCCCGGGATCGCCGCCTGCATCGCGTAGAAGGCCGAGGACAGGTTGATCGCGATGATCTGCTCCCACTTCGCGCCCGGGAACTCCTCGATCGCCGACACGAACTGGATGCCGGCGTTGTTGACGAGCACGTCGACGGAGCCGAAGCGGGCTTCCGCCTCGCGCACCATCTCGCCGATCTCGGTCGGCTTCGTCATGTCGGCGGCCGAATGATGCGCCCGCACGCCGAACTCGGATTCGATCCCGGCGCGCGCCGTCTCGATCGCGTCGGCCTCCCCGAAGCCGTTCAGCACCACGTTCGCCCCGTCCCGCGCCAGGGCTCGTGCGATGCACAGCCCGATCCCGCTGGTCGAGCCGGTGACGATCGCGGTCTTGGATTTCAGGGTCATGCGGAACTCCGGGATGGCGACGAAACGGCTAAGAAAGCCTGCCCGATGCACCGCCGGTTGTCGACGCATCCGGGTCACGGACGGATCAGGGCGTCACCTCGGCGACGCCGGTCTCGGCCTCGAAGGCGCTGGCGAGGTAGGCGCGCACGAAGCCGGGCATCGCCGGCTCGATGTCGGCGGCCTCGCGCACCGCCACGATCCCGGCGAGCTCGGGCTCGTCCTCGCCCAGCGCGTGGATCTCCATGCGTTCGATCAGGGCGGCGGCGTCCTCGGCGAAGCGGACGGGCCGCAGGAAGGCGAGCTGGCCCTCGCCGCGCAGGCAGACCCAGTCCTCGGTCGCCCCGTCGGGCACCCGGAGGCCGGTCTCCTCCAGAAGCTCGCGCGCGGCGCTCCCCGAGAAGTCGACCGCCTCGCCGCGCACGTCGTCGAGGTCCGGCGTGCCGCAGGGAAAGTAGATCTGCCCGGCATTGGCCGTATGCACGCCCATCCGCCCGAGCAGGACCGCGCCGTCGGCGCTCCACGGCACGATCGCCGCGAAGGCGTTGGCGACGTGCCCGTCCGGCGATCCGCCGTCGCGATAGGCCAGGAAGCGGGAATACGGCGTCTCGAACAGGTCCAGGCGACAGCTGTCGCCGTCGATCGCGCAGCCGCAGGCCACCAGCACCGGCCCGTCGAACAGAGCGGGCTGCGCCGCCCGCCGCCGCATCCAGTTCTGCTCGATGCGCTCGGCGTTGTCGCGCGCCCAGGCCCAATCGTAGGTCACCAGCCGGGCTTCGAGGCGCGCGAGGCGGACGACCTCGAAACCGTACGGCCGTGAGTCCGGCGTCGCCGCATCAGACATGGAGCACGCCTTCCGACACGATCACCGCCGCCCCGCCGATCTCGACCGAGCGCAGGCCGCCGGCCTGGACCACGACCTGCAGCGCGATCGCGCTCGGGCGGCCCATCGCGACGCCTTGCGTGATCGCGACGTCGTGCGTGCCGTCGCCGAGCGGCTCGAACTGCATCAGCACGCCGGCGAAGGCGGCGGCCGCGGAGCCCGTCGCCGGGTCCTCGGCCACGCCGAGGGCGGGGGCGAACATCCGGGCCTGGAAGGCGAGACCGATCTCCGCCGTGTCCGGCGCGTAGAGCAGGAAGCCGTCCGAGGTGTCGGCCAGCGTGCCCGGTCGCGCCGCGTCGAGACGGTCCGGCGAGGCGACCGGAACGAAGGTGAAGCTCGGGCCGACGCCGTGCCGGCTCGGCCGGTGCCGCCCGAAGCCGATATCATCGGGCGCCAGCCCGAACGCGGCCGCGAGAGCGGCGGCGTCGGCAGCCTCGCCGAGGTAGTCCGGCAGGATCGGGAGCCTGAAGCGGGCCCGGCCCCCTCCGTCGCCTGTTTCGACCACGCAGGGGATCGTGCCGACCGCCTCCTCGAGGCCGAACGCGACGGCGTCGGCCCACTCGGGCCGCGCCTCGCGCAGTACCAGCAGGATTGCGGTGCCGATGGTCGGATGCCCGGCGAAGGGCAGCTCGCGGGTCGGCGTGAAGATGCGGAGCCTCGCCCGGTGCCGTGGCTCGTCCGGCGGCATCACGAACACCGTCTCCGACAGGTTGAACTCCCGGGCGATCGCTTGCATCGCCCCGTCGACGAGCCCGTCGGCCTCGAGCACCACGGCGAGCGGGTTGCCGGAAAGGGCCTGCGTCGTGAACACGTCCAGGGTGACGAAGCGGCGCGGCATCCAGAGGTTCCTTCTCTCGCTCTCAGACCGTCTCCACCGGAAACGTCTCGGTCGGCGCCACGAACTCGTCCTGCGCCGCCACGGTGAGGATCTCGCGCGAGCCCTCCGCCAGCGTGCGCCGCAGGACGCCGTAGACCGAGGCCGCCGCCATGCCGAGCGCCAGCGCCGCCGAGCCGGTGCGGGCGTAGTGGACGAGGAACAGCGCGGCGATGCAATCGCCTGCTCCGTTCACCGACAGGTCGAGGCGGGGCGTGCGCACCCGCCAGAACGTGCCGCCCTCCCCGGCCAGCAGGTCGATGGCGTCGGGCGGGGTCGCGTCGGTGACGAGCGAGGTGACGAGCACCACCCGCGGTCCGCGTTCCTGCAGGGCGGCGACCGCGCGCTTGGCCTGCGCCAACGTGCCGGTCGGCAGGCCGGTGAGCAGGTCGAGCTCGAACTGGTTCGGCGTCACGATGTCGGCGGCGGGCACCGCGCGCTCAGCCATGAACTCGGCGATGCCGGGGCGGACGTAGACGCCGCGGCCGGTGTCGCCGATCACCGGGTCGCAGGCGTAGAGCGCCCGGGCGTTCTCGGTCCGCACCGCATCGACCGCGCCGAGGATCGCGGTGCCGATGTCGGCCGAGCCCATGTACCCGGACAGGACGCCGTCGCAGGTGCCGAGCACCCCGCGCTCGCGGATGCCGGCCACCAGATCCTCGACCGCCGGCCCGTCGAAGACGCGTCCGCGCCAGGCCCCGTAGCCGGTGTGGTTGGAGAACTGCACCGTGTGGATCGGCCAGACCTCGACCCCGAGCCGCTGCATCGGAAACACCGCGGAGGCGTTGCCGACATGGCCGTAGGCGACGTGAGACTGGATCGACAGGATGTTCATCGCGATCTCCCCGGCCCGCGTGGCCTCCGCGGCGTGTTACCGGCTTTCGGCATCCCGCGCACCCGGCACCCCCCATCCTCGACAAGGCGGACCATGGATTTCGAATCGCTGCGCGTCTCCGCCCTCGCCTTCGTCGAGGCGCACCGAGCGTGGACGCCGCTGATCGTCGGCGCGTTGGCCTTCTGCGAATCCATCGCCTTCCTGTCGCTGCTGGTGCCGGCCACCGTGATCCTGATCGGCATCGGCGCGATGATCGGGGCGACCGACATCGCGTTCTGGCCGGTGGTGACCGCGGCGGCCGTCGGCGCGGCCCTCGGCGATTGGCTCTCCTACGAGTTCGGCCGGTCCTACGGCGAGGGCGCCAAGCGCCTGTGGCCGATGCGGCGCTACCCCGAGATGGTCGCCAAGGGCGAGGTCTTCCTGAAGCGCTGGGGCGCGGCGGCGGTGGCGCTCGGGCGGTTCTTCGGGCCCGCCCGCGCGGTGGTGCCGCTGATCGCCGGCATGTTCGGGGTCGCCCGGCTGCCGTTCCAGGTGGCCAACGTCCTCTCGGCCCTCGTCTGGGCCTTCGTGCTTCTGGCACCGGGTGCCGGGCTGCTGGCGTGGTTCCAGGGCTGATGCGACGGTTTCCGCCCGAGCGCATCGTCTGCCTCACCGAGGAGACCGTCGAGACGCTGTACCTGCTCGGCCAGGAGCGCCGCATCGTCGGGGTGTCGGGCTATGCCGTGCGTCCGCCGCGGGTCCGGCGCGAGAAGCCGCGCGTGTCGGCCTTCACCAGCGCGGACCTGCCGAAGATCCTCGCGCTCGAGCCGGATCTCGTCCTCGCCTTCTCCGATCTCCAGGCGAACATCGCTGCCGACCTCGCCCGGGCCGGGATCGCCGTGCACCTGTTCAACCAGCGCGACGTCGCCGGCTGCCTCGCGATGATCCGCACGCTCGGCGCCCTCGTCGGCGTGCCGGACCGGGCCGACGCCCTGGCGCAGGGTTATGCCGACGCGTTGGCACGGGCGGCCGCCGAGGTCGCGGGCCGTCGGCGGCCCCGCGTCTATTTCGAGGAATGGGACGAGCCGATGATCTCCGGCATCGGCTGGGTCTCGGAGCTGATCGGCCACGCCGGCGGCGACGACGTGTTTCCCGACCGCGCCCGGATGGCCGCCGCCGTCGACCGGATCGTCGCGCCCGAGGCCGTGATCGCGGCGGCGCCCGACGTCATCCTGGCCTCGTGGTGCGGGAAGAAGGTCAACGTCGCGCGCATCGCATCCCGCTCGGGATGGGCGGCGATCCCGGCGGTGCGGGACGGCCGCATCCACGAGATCAAGTCGCCGTTGATCCTGCAGCCCGGCCCGGCCGCGCTCACGGACGGGTTCGCCGCGATCCGCGCGGCGCTGGCAGGATCGCTCGCGTGATCTCCGGCCGCAGGTGACAAGCGCTGTCCGGGCTTGGCAAGATGCGCCGTCCCGATTCGGCACAGGCCGCCACACGAGAGACGATGTCGTCAGCCCTCGCCCATGCTCTTCCGGCCGAAGCCCGCACGGTCGACGCCGCGCCGGACCTGATCCTGCCGCCCGACCGGCGCCAGTCGCCGACGGCGCTGAGGATCCAGCGCGGGGTGCGCCGCCTGTTCTCCGAGATGGGCTGCGCCACCCTGCCCGAGTTCTCGCTGGTCAACGGGCGGCGCGCCGACGTGATCGCCCTGTGCGGCGCCGGGCGCCTGACCATCGTGGAGATCAAGTCGAGCGTGGCGGACTTCCGCGCCGACCGGAAATGGCCCGACTACCGCGACTTCTGCGACCGCTTCTTCTTCGCGATCCCGGACACGGTGCCGGAATCGCTGATCCCGGACGAATGCGGCCTGATCGTCGCCGACGCCTTCGGCGGGCTGGTGATCCGCGAGGCGCCCGAGCACCCGCTCTCCGGCCCGCGCCGCAAGGCCGTGACGCTGCGCTTCGCCCACAGCGCCGCGCGGGTCTTGCACAGCCTCGCCGATCCGGGCGCGATCCGCGACGGCGCGCTCTGAAAGCCTGGTCGTCATGCCCGGAAACACGGCGTGCTGATCGACCGTCGGACCGGCGCCGCTTCGCTTTCGCCGGCGCGGCGCGGCGGCTAAGCTGTCCCGCGGTCATCGCGGCCGCCGCTCCGGCCGCTGCGGTATGGGTTTCGATGCGCGCACTGATCGGGATCGTCACGGCACTTCTGCTCGCTGCGCCGGCCGCGGCTCAGACGGTCACCAAGATCGGGCTGTCAGCGCCGCTCACCGGGCCGGACGCCGCCTTCGGCCAGGGCATGCGGCTCGGCGCCGAGCAGGCCGTCGCCGACCTCAACCGCGCGGCCGGCGCGTCCGGCCGCAAGCTCGCGCTGGTGGTCGCGGACGATGCCGGCGACGCGAAGCAGGGCGTCGCGGTCGCCAGGCGCTTCGCCGCGGACGGCATCCGCCTCGTGGTCGGGCCGCTTGAATCCTCGGTCGCGGCCGCCACCGCCGCGATCTACGACGATGCCGGCATCGTCGTGGTCACGCCGGGGGCGTCCTGGGCCGCGCTGACGCGCCGGGGCCACGCGACCCTGTTCCGCATCGTCGCCGGCGACGCGCAGCAGGGCGAGGCCGCCGGCCGCTACCTGCTCGCGCACGAAGCGGGGCGCCGCGTCGCCATCGTCCACGACCGAACCACCTTCGGCCGCGGCCTTGCGGACGCGGTCTCCGCGACGCTCAAGGCCGCCGGCAGGCCCGAGGTCGCGTTCGAGAGCCTGCCGCGCGGCAGCCGGGACGCTGCGGACCTCGCCGCGACGCTGAAGGCCGCCCGCGTCGATGCGGTCTACTTCGGCGGGCTGGCGCCGGAGGCGTCGACGCTCGCGCACGCGATGCGCGACGCCGGATCGACCGCCCGGCTGGTGGCGAGCGACGGCATCCTCGACCGGGACTTCGCGACGCTCGCGTCGTCCGCCGGCGAGGGGACGGTGATGACCGTCCCGGCCGAGCCGGCGCGGCTTCCCGAGGTCAAGGGCCGCCCGCCCCGCACCGCGGAAGCCGATGCGCTCGCCGGGCCGACCTATGCGGCGGTCGAGGTGCTGGCGCAGGCGGTCGACCGGGCGAAGTCTCGGGACGGGCGCACGGTCGCCGCAGCACTCCGGGGGGCGCCCTTCCGCACGATCCAGGGCGAAATCGCCTTCGATGCGCAGGGCGACCCCAGCTCGGGTGCCGTAGCCCTCAAGGTCTGGAAGCGTGCGCCGGACGGCCGGCTCGATTACGCGGGCAACGAGACGGCGCCGTAGGATCAACCGTTTCGCACAGGAATCGTCCGGGAACGGCGCTTTTTGTGTCGACGCCGCCGTGGTCGCGAGGCAGCGAAGCTTGCTTGCGTGGCAGGAGGCCCCTACATCGTGCCCGACGCTCGATGGCTTGGCGCCTCCGGATACGGACCCGCCGCCGCCGCGTTCATCGAATTGCCGTGACGAAAGATCGTGCGCCGGAACGCCTGCTTCCAGACGGTCCGACTGGAGAGGGTGAATGGCGAAAGAAGAATTGATGCAGTTCGACGGTCTCGTTCTCGAGATCCTGCCGGATGCGCGCTACCGGGTGCAGCTCGACCAGGGCCACGAGATCGTCGCCTACACCGCCGGCAAGATGAAGAAGAACCGCATCAAGACGCTGGCCGGCGACCGCGTCACCGTCGAGATGTCGCCCTACGACCTCGAGAAGGGCCGCCTCGTGTTCCGTCACAAGGACGAGCGCTCGGCCGGCCCGCGTCCGCCGGTGCGCGGCGGCCAGTTCCGCCGCCGCTGAGCGGCCGGCGATTCCCACGCCTCCCCGGACCGTCGCGGCCTATCCCCTCCTGACGTTGACCGCCCTGCTCTGGGCGGGCAACGCGGTGGCGGGGAAGTGGGCGCCGGGCCACGTCTCGCCGCAAGCGATCACGTCGCTGCGCTGGGCCGTGGTCTGCGTTGTGCTGTGGCTGTTCGCCCGGCGCCGCATCGCGCCCGATTGGCCGGGCATGCGTGGCTATTGGCGGCTCGTCCTCCTGATGGGCGGCCTTGGCTACACGGCGTTCAACAGCCTGTTCTACGCCGCCGGGGCCTACACCAGCGCGATCAACCTCGCCCTGTTCCAGGGCTCGATCCCCGTTCTGGTGATTCTGATGAACTACGGTCTCTATCGGACCCGGGTCACGTCCGGCCAAGCGATCGGCGTGCTCGTGACCCTCCTCGGCGCGGCGGTGGCCGCGACGCACGGCGACTGGCACGTGCTCGCCACCCTCGGCTTCAATCGCGGCGACGTGCTGATCTTCATCGCCTGCCTGTTCTATGCCGGCTACACCATCGCCCTGCCGCACCGCCCGGCCATTTCCGGGCTGAGCTTCTTCGCGGCGATGGCGCTGATGGCCTTCGTCACCTCCCTGCCGCTTCTGGCGATCGAGGCGGCGTCCGGCCGGGTGATCTGGCCGGGGATCGAGGGCTGGGCGATCGTGGTGTTCGTCGCGCTCGGGCCGTCGCTGGCCGCGCAGCTGTTCTTCATGCGCGGTGTCGAGCTGATCGGGCCGAACCGGGCCGGCCTGTTCGTCAATCTCGTGCCGATCTTCGGCGCCGGGCTCGCCGTGCTCGTGGTCGGCGAGCCCTTCGGCACCAATGAGGCCGTCGCGCTGGCCCTGGTGCTCGGCGGCATCTTCTGCGCGGAACGGCTCGGGCGCGGCCCAGGCCCGGCCATCGTCGAGCCCGCCGCGCCGCGGGACCGGCCGAGACCTTGAGCGCGGCCGGTGCTGCTACCGGCCGCGGATCGATCGCTTATTCGCAGACGCGGACGCGGCGGATGAACACGTCGCCGTAGGCGTCGATCGTCCGGCGGCGCTCGAAGTGGCAGACCGGGCCGTAATCTTCCTCGACGTAGACCGGGCGCGGGGCGCGGTAGACCGGCTGGCCAGGATAGTAGCCGTTCTGCGAGGAGGCGATCGCGCCGCCGACGGCGAGGCCGCCGAGCACGCCGAGCGCGGCTGCGCCGCCGGCGCCGATGCCGTCACGGGCTTCAGCCGCGGGTGCTGCGGCGACGAGGCTCCCGGCGAGGAGAGCAACGGAAAGAATTCGGATCATGGTTCGTCCCCTCGGGATCTGTCGTGGTCGCAATGTCCGGCCAGTTCGTAAACGAAATGCGAACGCCGAAGGCTTCGAAGTCCATCGCACGATCACGTTCGTGTTGGGCCGCGGATCGCAACACAGATCAGCGTGCTTTGAGGCAAATCTTCGACGTCCGATCGACGCTGTCGCTCACAGCCGCGCGAGACGCAACGCCAGCGGCCAGCGTACGGTGCGGCGGTGCTCGGCCGGCCCCCACGACGCGGCGAGCGCATCCTGGAACGCGTCGACCGGCGCCCGGCCGACCGCCGTCTCGAGCCCCCGCAGCGCCGACCATGTCTCGACGTAGCCCACAAGGTCGGGAAGACGCCACGCGACGGTGATCGCGAGGTCCGGCGCGACGAACTCCGCGAAGGGGAACGGCAGCGAGCGGTATCCCTCTTCGACGTGCCTGCGCTCCGGCGGCCAGTACGGTCCGGCGACGTTGCGGTAGAAATTCTGCACCACCGCGTCGGGTGCGCCCTCGACGTGGAGGATGCCGTAGCTGACGAGCGCCAGCACGGCGCCCGGGCGGGCGACGCGGCGGACCTTCGCGTAGAAGGCGTCGAGGTCGAGCCAATGGGCGGCCTGCGCCACGGTGATCAGATCGACGCTCGCCGACGGCAGGCCGCTCCGCTCGGCCGCCCCGATCCGGTACGCGACGCGGGGATGCGGCGTCGCGTTCGCGATCTGCGCGGCGCTGGCATCGGTGGCGACGACGGCCTCGAAATGCTCAGCGAGCCGCGTCGAGAGCTGGCCGGTGCCGCAGGCGCAATCGAGCGCGCGGTCTCGACCGGGCGCGCATTCGGCGAGGAACGCGGCGAGCGCCGGCGGATAGGTCGGCCTGTGCGCGGCGTAGCCGGCCGCATGGGACGAGAAATGATCCTTGAAGGCCGGGTCCATCGTCGTCGCCCTGTCGATTGCGTGCCGCGGGGCGAGCGTAGCGCCGCCGTCGCGTTCGCTGAAGCCGGTGCTTGACGGCGCCGGCCATTCCGGCTGCAACCGGCGCAAGCAGCATCGGAGCGAAACGAATGGCGACACGAGGCTTCGTCGGCCGGCGCAGTCCGGAAGAGACGCAGAAGCGGCTGCCTCCCGGGCAGCATCGCGTCGAGGATTTCCCGATCCTCCAGATCGGGCCGAACCCGGTGATCGATCTCGCCACCTGGCGCTTCACGCTGCGGGACGGCGCAAAGCCGTTGAAATCCTGGGACTGGGACGCGTTCCAGGCGTTGCCCCGCACCACGTGGCAGGGCGACATCCACTGCGTCACCAAGTGGTCGAAGTTCGACACCGGCTGGGAGGGCGTGAGCTTCGACGACCTCCTCGCCGATGCCGGGATCGCGGCCCCGACCGATTTCCTGCTCGCCGAGGGCTACGACGACTATTCGACCAACGTCCCCGTCGCCGACCTCGTCGGCGGGCGCGCGATGATCGCGACGCATTACGACGGGGCGCCGATCGAGCCGGACCATGGCGGCCCGGCCCGCCTGCTCGTGCCGCACCTCTACCTGTGGAAGAGCGCGAAGTGGGTGAAGGGCCTGCGCTTCACCAAGAAGGACGAGGCCGGTTTCTGGGAGATGCGCGGCTACCACATGTACGGCGACCCGTGGCGCGACCAGCGCTACACCGGTGACTGAGGCCCCCGATCTCCGCTGGCGCGAGGGCGTGATCACGGCGATCGCGCCGGTCACCGCGCGGGTGAAGAGCTTTCGCCTGCGCACCAAGATCGCCGACGCCTACCGGCCGGGCCAGCACGTCGACGTGCGCCTCACCGCCGAGGATGGCTACCGGGCGCAGCGCAGCTACTCGATCGCCTCGGCGCCGGACGGCTCGGGGACGATCGAGCTGATGATCGAGGGGCTGGAGGGCGGCGAGGTCTCGAGCTTCTTCCACGAGATCGCCGAGGTCGGCGACGCAATCGAGCTGCGCGGGCCGATCGGCGGCTCGTTTTCCTGGGGGCCGGCCGATGGCGGGCCGCTGCTGCTCGTCGGCGGCGGCTCCGGCGTGGTGCCGCTGCTCGCCATGCTGCGCCACCGCGCGGTCGCAGCACCCGAGATCCCGGCGCTGCTGCTCTATTCGGCCCGGACGCGGAGCGACGCCGTCGCGCTCGCCGAGATCGAGGCGCGTGCCGGCGCCGAGCCGGGCCTGTCGCTGACATTCACCGCGACGCGTGAAGGCGGACGCCGGATCGACGCGGCGATGGTCGCCGAAGCCCTCGACAGGCTCGGCCAGCCGGCCCGGGTCTTCGTCTGCGGCGCCACGCCGTTCGTCCGTACGGCCGCGACGCTGCTTGTCGAGGCGGGCGTTGCGCCGGGCCTGATCCGCACGGAGCGGTTCGGCGGCTAGGGTCTTGTGCGCAGTGGCGGCCGGTGCGCGCGAGACGGATGCGACCTCGCGATGCTCCGGGATTCAGGAGCGGACGATCTGGCTGCGCCGTTTGATGTCGGGGCTCAATGCGCCGCAGGTCGGCAGGCTTTCCACCGGGCCGTGCACCGCCGAGGTCGTCGCCGAGAGGTCGTGGTAGCACACGCAGCCCTCGGCGAAGTAGTGGTGCACCAGCGCCTTGCGCGACCGGCTCACGTCGTTGCGCGGCGAGCCGCCGTGCAGGAGGTTGGCGTGCCAGAACAGCACGTCGCCCTTCTTCGCGAGGAAGCGCTGCGGCGCGATGCCGTGCTCGGCGATCGTGTGCTTGATCGCCGGCTCGTAGCGCTCGGCGTAGGCCGCGTAGCCCTTCTCGCGGAAATCCTCCGTCGAGATGCCGACATCGTGGCTGAACACGTAAGGCAGCCGGTGGCTGCCGGGATAATAGACCAGCGGACCCGAATCCGCGTGGATGTCCTCCATCGCGACCCAGCAGGCGGCGAGGTAGCCGAGCGGGTAGGTCGTCATGTGGATCGAATCCGAGTGCTCGGATTGCTGGCTGCCCTTGTGCGAGGCGATGGTCTGGAACGGGATCGCCCGCCGTCCGAGCACCATGCTGCTGAAGTTGAACAGCACCGGATGCTCGAGCAGGTGATCGAGTTCCTCGACCTTCAGGTGCGGGTTGAGGTAGCGGCCGGGATGGGGGTCGTCGTCGGTCGCCTTCTCCGGCGCGAGCGTGATGTCGCCTCGCGCGATCGCGGCCTCGTAGGCGGCCCAGGCCGCGTCGATCGTGTCGGGATCGACCGCGCCGCGGGCGACGTAATACCCGTTCTCGACCCAGAAGCGGCACATCTCGGCCTGCTTCGGGGTCAGCTCCCCGCGCGCCAGCCGCCGCTCGATCGTCTCGGCGGCATCGGGCTGGTCGAGCCACGGGGTCGGCCCGGATTCGGGAAAATTCTCCGAACGGAACACCTTGATGCAGCCGATGTCGACCGGGATGTCGGCATCGACGACGTTGGGCGCTCCCGGCCGCGAGACGGGAAGGATCGCGGGTTTCTCGTTCCGTCCGAGCGCGAGGCCTCGGGCCGCGTTCGCCCAGGTCTTCACCGTGTCCGCTACGCCCGCACGCGCCATCACTCCGCTCCGCCGTTGAAAACCACTCGCCCCGACGTGCAATCCGACATCCGATTCGGGTCATACTGAGGCCGTCGGCCGACGGATATCGTCCGTTGCCGCCCCGGGAAAGCGGCTTGGAGGAACGGCAATCCTGCCTTCATCGGTCGATCGACGAAGCCGGGACGCCGGACGCCCCGGCTGCGATCCGTTGGCACGATCCCATCGCCCCGCGCGACGACATGGTCGGGGCGGGAGGTTCAGGGACTGAAGATCAGGACCAGATAAACGAAGAACACGATCAGGTGCACCGCGCCCTCGAGCACCGTGGTGCGCAAGCCAGAGAAGGTCAGCGTGCTCAGGATCAGGGTCACGGCGAGCAGGGTCATCTCGGTCGGCTTGAGCCCGAGGACCACGGTCTGCCCGGTGATCAGGCCGACCGCGAGCACGGCCGGCACGGTCAGGCCGATGGTCGAGGTCGCGGCGCCGAGGCAGAGATTGATCGCGCGCTGCAACTCGTTGCGGGCGATCGCCTTCAATGCCGAGATCGCCTCGGGCGTGAACACGATCGCCGCGATCAGCACGCCCGATAGGGCGGACGGGGCGCCGAGGGCGGCGATGCCGTGGTCGAGGATGGTCGCGAGGCTCTTCGACAGGAGCACGATCGGCAGGATGTTGGCGATCAGCAGGATCGTGTGCCGGACGATGCTCCCGGCGGATGCCGTTTCGCCCTCGGGCCCCTCGCGTTCCGCTCCGGCGGCTCGGCCCCGCGCCGCGTGGCCCTCCTCCTGGAAGAAATCGCTGTGCCGCCCGGTCTGGATCAGCAGGAACACCGCGTAGAGCGCGAGGGTGAAGCCCGAGAAGGTCACCGCCTGGAGCGTGGTCAGGGTCCCATCGCGCGTGGAGGTGGTGAAGTTCGGGATGATCAGCGCGAGGGTCGAGAGCGGGATGATCACCGACAGGAAGGCCGACGCCCCTTGCAGGTTGTAGCTTTGCTGGTGATGCCTGAGCCCGCCGACCAGCAGGCCGAGCCCGACGACGCCGTTCAGCACGATCATCAGCACCGCGAACATCGTGTCGCGCCCGAGCGTCGGCGCATCCTTGGCACCGAGCATCACCGCGGAGACCAGGGCCACCTCGATCACGACGATGGAGAGCGTGAGCACCAGAGTGCCGAGCGGCTCGCCGAGCAGGTCGGCGAGCTCTTCCGCCTCGTGCACCACGCCGAAGGCGCACCAGAAGATCGCGACGAGCAGCCAGGCGAACAGGGCCAGGGCCCAGAGCGGGCGGTCGAGGTCGCCGAGCCAGTCCTTGCCGAACCATGCGAAGGCGCCGACCGTCGCCCACGCCACCGCCAACCGCGCCATGCCCATCTACCGTCCGATCCGCCCGGATGCCCCACGCACCCGAAAGACCTTTAGGCGATCGGGAGGGCTTGCGCACACGCAACCGCCCCATGCGGGCCGGGACGTGGCGGAACCGCCGCGAAGGCGCTAGAGGATAGGGCTTCGCAACCCGAGTCGAGACCGGTGAGCCTGACAGAGAACTGCGCCCTGCGCCGGTTCCGACGGGACGGACGGTCGTGAAAGCCCCGCACCGTGCCGTTTCCGACCCTTCCCGCCCCGTTCGCGCGGGCGCTCGCCGACCATGACTACGCCGAACCCACACCGGTGCAGAGCGCCGTCCTCGAAGCGGCCGCCGACGGCAGAGACCTTTTGGTCTCGGCGCAGACCGGTTCTGGCAAGACCGTGGCCTACGGCCTCGCCATGGCCGGCCTGCTGCTCGACGGTGCCGAGATGCTGGCGCCGGCCGGTGCCCCGCTGGCGCTGGTCATCGCGCCGACGCGCGAGCTGGCGCTGCAGGTTCAGCGCGAGCTGATGTGGCTCTACGGCCCGGCCGGCGGCCGCGTCACGGCCTGCGTCGGCGGCATGGACCCGCGCCGCGAGGCGCGCGCGCTCAACGAGGGCACGCACATCGTCGTCGGCACGCCTGGGCGCCTGCGCGACCACCTCGAGCGCCGCACCCTCGTTACCGACCAGATGAGGGCCGTCGTGCTCGACGAGGCCGACGAGATGCTCGACCTCGGCTTCCGCGAGGACATCGAGTTCATCCTCTCGGCGACGCCGAACGAGCGCAGCACCTTCCTGTTCTCGGCGACGCTGCCGAAGGCGATCGACAGCCTCGCCGCCCGCTACCAGCGCGACGCGCTGCGCCTCGCGGTGAAGAGCGAGACCCGCGGTCACGCCGACATCGCCTACCGGGCGATTCGCGTGGTGCCGCGCGAGATCGAGCACGTCGTGCTCAACCTGCTGCGCGCCGCCGACGCGCCGACGGCGATCGTGTTCTGCAACACCCGCAACACGGTGCGTCACCTCCAGGCGAGCCTGACCGAGCGCGGCTTCTCCACCGTGGCCCTGTCGGGGGAACTCGGCCAGGGCGAGCGCAACGCCGCGCTCCAGGCGCTGCGCGACGGCCGCGCGAAGGTCTGCGTCGCGACCGACGTCGCCGCCCGCGGCATCGACCTGCCGGGTCTGTCGCTCGTCATCCACGCCGACCTGCCGCACGACGCCGAGGTGCTGCAGCACCGCAGCGGCCGCACGGGACGCGCCGGCAAGAAGGGCACCAGCATCCTGCTGGTGCCGAACGCCCGCCGTCGCCGGGCCGAGCAGATGTTCCAGCTCGCCAAGATCAGCCCCGAATGGGGCGGTCCCCCGTCGGCCGACGAGATCCGGCGCCTCGACGGCGAGCGCATGCTGGAAGACCCGCTGTTCACCGAGGCGCCCGGCGAGGAGGATCTCGCCCTCGCCGAGACGCTGATCACCGGCCGCACCCCGCTCGAGCTCGCCGCCGCCCTCGCCCGCGTCTACCGCACCCGCTTGCCGGCGCCGGAGGAGGTCACCGATCCGGGCGACCAGTCCGGCCGCGGCTCCACGAGCCGGCCGCCCTACGATCCGATGGACCCCGAGCGCATCGCGGCGATGGGCCCGGCGGTGTGGTTCCGGCTCAACCTCGGCCGGCGCGACAACGCCGACCCGCGCCGCCTGCTGCCGATGCTGACCCGCCGCGGCGGGATCGACCGCCAGGAGATCGGCGCGATCCGCATCTTCGACCGCGAGACCAAGTTCGAGGTGCGCGGCAACGCCGCCTCGCGCTTCGCGCAGGCCTTCGCCCGCAACGGCTCGCCGGAGATCCAGGTCGAGGCCCTGGTCGGCGATGCCCCGGTCGCCGAGCGCAAGGGGCCGGCCGGCTTCAAGAGCCCGCGCGCGGCCAAGCACGAGCGCCACATCGGCAAGCCAGAGGCGGCGAAGCCTTACGCCCGCAAGCCGCGCGCCTGAGCGCGGCGTCGGCGCGCGGCCGACGTTGCCTCGCAGCGACCCGACCGGTCAGAACCGGTCGGGAATGCCCTTCACCGCATCGCCGAGCGCCTCGACGCTCTCGCGCAGCTTGCGCCCGGCCGGCGCCAGGGACGGCACCTTGATGCCGAACACCTCGGTGTCCTCGTCCTGCGCTTCCGCGGGCACTGCCTTGGCTTCGACCGCCGCGGGCTTGCGGGCGGCCGGCTTTTCCGCGACCGCCTTGCTCGCCGCTGGTGCCGCCGTGGCGGCGGGAGGCTTCGCGTGCGCCTCGATCCGCGGCTTCGCCTTCGAAGGCTCGGGCTTCGCGGCCTCGCGCTTCGCCAGCTCAGGTTTGGCCGCTTCGATCTTGGCCGTTTCGTCGACCGAAGATGCCGGACGGGTCGCGACCGCCTTCGGGGGCTCCGGCGGCAGGGCCGCGTAGGTCGCGGTCTCGGTCTTGGCGCGCACGGTCTCGGCCGCCAGCGGCGCGATGCCGGGCACGGTGCGGGCCGGCGCGACCAGGGTCGCCTGACGGGCCGGGCCGATCACCGGCACCTCGACAAGCGCCGGGACCGGTTTCGGCGCGGGTGCCGGCGTCGCGAGCTTGCTCGCGGCGACGGGCGGGTTCGGGGTGATGGCGGGCGTCGCAGATGTCGGTACGGCGTCGGTGGCGACGGAGCCCGCGCGCAGCATCGGATCGATCCGCGCTTCGACGACCGGGGGCTCAGCCGGCTCGGGCGGCAGGATCTCGCGGATCTTCGGGATCGACGAGGGGCTGCCCGTCGCCAGCGCCGGCAGCCCGTCCTTCAGGTCGGGCCAGTCGGCGGCCTGCCGGCTCGTCACGATCGGCTTGGCGCGCTGCGGTCCGGCGAGGCCTGAGAGGTAGGTGCTGGCCGCGGCGGCGAAGGCCCCGGTCCCGGCCACCCCGATCACGCCGAACAGCGCGATGCGGGCCCAGGGGCGTCGTGCGGCCGGACGCGGCACCGTCTTCTGCGATTGCCGGGTCTCGGACGGGTCGAGGGCGCGATCATTCATCGGGGGGCGATCATGGCAGGAGGTTGCATCGGGCACGCGAGGCGGATGCGACCGATCTCCCCATCACGGCCGCATCGCCTCCGAAGATGTTCCGCACGCGGAACTCGAGTGTGGATCAAGAACCGGCAATACGGCGCAACGATGTCGCCCCGCTTCGCGGCGCCGAGCCCCGGGCTTCGACCTGTCGCATCTTCTGTGGAGAAGTCGTCGTCGCGCCGAGGTCTTGCGTAGACGGTGTGTGCTTAAGAACTCGTATCGGCGGGCGTCCTGCCCCGGTCGAGCCTCAGGGCCAACCTGCGAGGTGCACGGCCTGCGCCCGTGCCACGCGCTCGACCGCGCGGGTCCATCGGCTCGCCGGCCGAACGGGCGACGATGCGCCGGCCGCGACGGCCGCCTTCAGCGTCAAGCCGTCCCGATCGCCCCAGCGCGCGAGCAGAACCTGGAACGCGTCGTGCCGCGCACGCTCGAAGGGGATCGGCCGCAAAGCGGAATCGCGACAGGGATGGGGCGGGTAGAGATGGGCGACCGGCACCAGGCCGGCCGGGATCGGCGCCGTGGCCACGTGGGTGCGGCGGCGGCGCAGGATCTTCGGCACGACGTAGGCCCGCGGCCCGAACGGATCGCCGGCGCCGGACGACACCTCGATCCGCCCGAGCGGTCCCACGACGACCAAGTCTGCCTCGCCGCCCAACGCCTCCGGCCGGATCGCGCCATCGAAATCCGGCGGTGCGGCGCCGAGATGCGCGCGGAGCCGCGCGAGCGGTCCCGGCCGATCGGTCCTGACCCGGACGGAGACCTGCGCCGAGCCGAGACCGAGATCGAAGCTCACGGCCGCCCGCCGAGCCGGATCGAGCGCTTCGCGATCGGGGCCGAGCTCGGTGAACCGCGAGCAGGCGACGGCGCCGAAATCCGCAGCCGGCAGGCACAGCGCGACCGCGTGGCTCCATCCGTCGCCCACCGGCATTTCGTAGGCGATCGGTCGCACCGCATCCGTCAGCGTCAGCGCGATGCCGCCCGTGGCGGTCCGCAGGCCAATCCGGCCCTCCCCAAGGATCCGGAACGGTTCGTCCGGCCGCCGGCGGAACTCGGCGGCCGCCCCGAACGCGCCGAGGTTCCACGCGCTCGCGGGATCGGCGAGCGCGGCGCAGAGGATGTCGCGATCGGTCGCGTCGAGGGCCATGGTGGGCACGGCTACGCCGGTCGTCGCGGAGGCTCAAGCGCCGTCTGCAACCGAAGGCTGCGATGTGGACCGCATGCCGAACGCGCCTGCGCGGCATGGACTTCGCCGCGCGACGCCGCCACCCTGCGCGGCGTGAGCGCCAGACCGATCTCCCTCTCGACACCGCCGGACGACGCGCCCGGCACCGCCTCCCCTGTTCCACCGCAGGCGATCCCGGCGGCCGGGTTCTGGAGCGGCTGGTCGACCCGCGCGCGGCTGATCGCCGTCGTCCTCGCCATCGATGTCGTCGCGGCCCTGGTCTCCTGCGGCGTCATTGTGATCAACGCGCGCACGGCGGTGAAGGTCGAGACGCGGGCATCGCTCTCCACCGTGGAATCGCTCGTCGCCGACACGATCCGCCTCCTCGACGCGGCTCCGCCCGAACGCCTGCTCCAGACCCTCGACCTGCGCTTCCAGATCCTGCGCCACGTCCGCGTCACGGTGCGCGACGCCGCCGGCGCGACGGTGGGCGCGCCGATCGGCCAGCCGCGTCAGGAGAAGACGGCGCCGGCTTGGTTCGCAGACCTAATCATGCCGAAGATCGAGCAGCATGAGCTGCCGATCGTCACCGCCGGCCGCACGATCGGCACCGCGCGGATCACCACGCAGCCGATGGACGAGATCGACGAGATCTGGGTCTATGCGCGCGCCCTGTCGCTGACGACGTTCTGCATCAACGCGGCGATGCTGGCAGCCCTCTACCTTGCGCTCGGGCGCGTGCTGGCGCCGCTGGGCCGCCTCGCCGACGGCCTGACCCAGCTCGAGCGACACGATTACACCGCGCGGCTCGAGAACCCGGCGACCCACGAGTTCGCGGTGATCGCCATTCGCTTCAACCAGGTCGCGGAAGCGCTGAGTGCCGTCCGAGCCGCCAACGGCCGCCTGAAGCGGCAACTGCTGACCGCGCAGGACGACGAGCGCCGCAGCACGGCACTGGAACTGCACGACGAGTTCGGCCCCTGCCTGTTCGCCCTGGAAGCCAACGCGGCTTCCGTGAAGCGGCTCGCGACCGGCACGGCCGAGCCCGACCGGGACAAGCTCCTGGCGCGCGCCTCCGAGATCGCGGCGATCGTCGGTCAGGTGCAGAGCCGCAACCGCGACCTGCTCAACCGTCTGCGTCCGCACGCGCTCGGCCAGGTTCCGCTCGCCGACTGCCTCGGCCTGCTGTTGCGCGACTTCGCCCGCCGACACCCCGAGACCCGATTCACCGGGCGGTTCCAAGGGCTCGCCCGCGGCTACGGCGATCTCGCCGACCTCACCGTGTTCCGTTGCATCCAGGAGAGCATGACCAACGCCGTGCGTCACGGCCACGCCGCGACGGTCACCGCCGAGGCGCGCGAGGGGAGCGGCTCGCTGGTCGTGTCGATCGCCGACGACGGCACCGGGTTCGCGCCCGATCACGGCACCGGCCTCGGGCTCTCGGGCATGCGCGAGCGCGTCGAAGCGCTGGACGGAACGTTTGTTCTTGACAAGCCCCCCCCGGGCGCCGTTGTCCGCATTATCATTCCCGTGGATGCGCAAAGGGGCGACGATGCCGACCCGGTGCGATCCGCCTGAGCGGCCTCGCCATCCCGAGCGATCCCCCGATGAAGTTCCCGGCTCGATGAACGCCTTTGCCATGAAGCCCGTCGCCGTCGAGACCCGGATGCCGGTCCTCGTGATCGACGATCATCCGATCGTGCTCCAGGGCTGCCGCCGGGTGCTGGAGGATGCCGGCATCGAGACGGTGGCCGAGGCGACCACCGTGGTCGACGGCTACCGGGCGTTCCACCGCCTGCGCCCGCCGATCGTGATCTGCGACCTGACGTTCCAGGGCAGCGGCCTGGCCGGCCTCGGCCTGATCCGCCGCATGTGCGCGGTCGAGCCCAAGACCCGCATCCTCGTGTTCAGCATGCACAACGATCCGGTGATCGTGGCACGCGCGCTCGAGGCCGGCGCGCTCGGCTACGTGCTCAAGGACCACGCCTCGGCCGAGCTGTTCGAGGCCTTCGAGAAGGTCCGGGCGGGGCAGGTCTACCTCGACCGGCGCCTCGCCACCGAGGTCGCGATGCTGCGCACCGACGCCCGCCGCACCCCCGAATCCCAGCTGACGCCGCGCGAGCAGCAGATCCTCGCGCGCCTCGCGCAGGGCAAGTCCTACGGCGCGATCGCGACCGACCTGTCGGTGAGCTACAAGACCGTGACCAACGCCTGCTCGCAGATGCGCCAGAAGCTCGGCGTGCGGACGCTGGCCGAGCTGATCCACGTCGCCGTCACCGAAGCCCAGCGTCAGGGCTGACCGATCCGGCGGCGGCCGCGCCGCGCGACACGACGAGAGGCCGAACCATGGGCGATGCGGAAACCGGCACGTTCTCGCAAGCCGCGTGGGCGCGCAACGCCGCGCTCTACGAGACCATCCGTACGATGCCGTTCAACGCCGAGCTCGCGGCCGGCACGCTCGGCCGGTCGCGCTTCACGCATTACATCGTCCAGGACGCTCATTACCTCATCGGCTTCGGCCGCGCCCTGAGTCTCGCCGCCGCCAAGGCGCCGGAGCCCGACGGCATCGTCCTGTTCGCCAAGGCGGCGGAAGAGGCGATCGTCGTCGAGCGCGCGCTCCACGGCGGCTTCTTCCGCGACTACGGCATCGGCGCGGAGGCCTTCGCGGCGACGCCGCTGACGCCGGCCTGCGATCACTACGTCGCGTATCTCATGGCGACGGCCTACGCCGAGCCGTTCGAGGTGCTGCTCGGGGCGCTGCTGCCGTGCTTCTGGATCTACGCCGAGGTCGGGCGGGACATCCTGGCGCGCGAGAGCGCCGGCAATCCCTATCGCGCCTGGATCGACACCTATTCCGGAACGGACTTCCAGGACGCCGTCGCCCGGATGATCGCGGCGACGGACGAAGCCGCCCGCGGGGCGTCGCCCACCCTGCGCGAGCGGATGCACAAGGCCTTCACCCACGCGACTAGGCTCGAATGGATGTTCTGGGACAGCGCCTACCGCGAAGCCGCCTGGCCGGTGTGACGGCAGGTCTCGCGCGGCCGATCCAGCGCTCTAAGCACCGGCATCGGTAAGGACCGTTTCGACCGGCCCTGCGTGCGTCGCGCCTCCTCGAAGGGAGAGCGGGATACACCACTGATTCGAAAGGGGCGGAACGATCGGATTGGAGCGGGCGACGGGAATCGAACCCGTATATTCAGCTTGGGAAGCCGGACATCTACCTTTCGAACCCAAGTATCGAGCCCGAATTCTTAACCCTGCGCCAATGATTTCCGTGACTTAACCGCCGCTTGCGCACTCCGACTCCTTGCCATCCCTCTCGGGGGCTGGCTGGTATCAGGCTGGTATCAGCCCTCGGAGAGCTACCTTGGCGACCCAGAACACGTGGACCCGCGAACGTGTCAACCTGACAGCGGACCACCTGAAAAGGGCCCGCCGGCTCATCGCGACGAGCAAGGTCCCGGGCCGCGGGATCGAGTGGGCTGACACCGCGACCACCGGCCTCCTGCTCCGCGTCGGCCCCCTCGGCGGGGCATGGCTCCTCAAGACGGAGGCGAGGACCGTGCGCCTCGGCGACATGGATGCGCTGCCGGTCCCCGCCGCCCGCGCGGCCGCCCAGCAGGCCCGCCTCGACCTCAGGTCGGGTCGGAATCCCCGGGCGAGCCTGGAGATCTACGCCGAGGCCATCGCCCAGACGGACGACGTCGGGCTGTCCGTCGAGGCCGCCTTCCCGGAAGAGGTCGTGGAGCAGTCCGACGAGGACCGGCGCCGGGACGGCCCCTGGCAGTGGCGCGACCTGGTGGATGCGTACCTCGCCACCCGCCTGCCCAAGCTGAAGCCGGGATGGGCCGAGCAGTACGAGGGATACCTGCGCCACCCGGCGTTCGAGCGGATCTCGACATGGGAGCTCGCCCGACTCGACATCGATGTGCTGGAGGAGATCCGCGACAGGATCGCCAAGGCCAACTCGGTCTCCACCGCCGCCCGGGCCGTGAACCAGGGAAAGGCGATGCTGACGTGGGCCTGGAAGTACCACCGGCGCCTCAGCCGCCTCGGCAAGACGCCGTGGTGGCAGGGCTGGTCCATCGAGTATGCCGCCAGCACGCGCGACCACGAGCCGACCCTGTCCGAGCTTGGGCGAACCCTCGCCCTGGCCGAGCGTCACCGCGTCCTCGGCACGACCGACCAGGAGACGTCGGCCGGAATGCTCAAGGCATTGTGGGCCGTGGTGTTGACCGCGCAGCGGACCGGCGCCCTGGCGGCCACACGAAGGGACCGGGTCATCCCGATGCCGGGGCGCCCCGGGTGGGAAGTGTGGACGTGGTCGTCCGGCGACATGAAGGGCGGCAAGAGCCCGCGCCCGCACGCCCTGCCGATTCCACCGGCGGCGCTTGAGGCGCTGAGCCGTTTCGACGAGGGCGAGGACAGCGAGTGGGCGTTTCCGTCCCGAGCCCTGGGCAAGCACGTGACGTCCGACGGCCTGAACCAAATGCTGTACCGCCTGCAGGGCAAGGCGAAGGCGGGAAAGAAGGATGCTGTCACGTTGCGGGAGGTGGACCTGTTCAAGGCCCACCGCATCCGCATCTGGACGCCCCACGACGTCCGGCGCACCCTCGGATCGTTCCTGGCCGAGGAGGAGCTCGGCGGCGCGGCGAGCGCCATCCTGGCGCATAAGACGGGCAAGAGGGACGACGAGGACGCGCGCTTGGAGGACATCACCCGCAAAGTCTACGCGAAGGCGCAGCGGCTAGACCTGAAGGCGCGAGGCATGGAGGCCTGGGTCGCTGCGGTGCTCGATGCCTATGCGCGCGAGGCGGCCGCGCTCGACCGTTCCGCCGCTCGTCGTTAAGAGACGAGCGATCGATGTCCATGACTACGTTAGGACGAAATCGGGCGTCTTATGCGCACGATAGATACAAATTCGATAAATCGGCCGTCCTTATGTTCAATGATGACAATTTTATACATTAGTAGTTTGTTAATACATGCACAGGCGACTTGGCATAGTCTGTGGATTGCATAACAATCTGATCGGTTATCCCTTGCGCCGCGGCATGAGAGCTGCGATCTTCAGGATTCAGCCAGCCCACGAGGCCATCGTGAAACGAATACACACCCCCCGCTTACCGACGAGACCCATCCCCGGGGCGTGACGCAGTGCGCGCAGCCCCATCATGGAGGCTGCCCCGATGAAGACCTTTTTCACCGCCGACACCCACTTCGGCCACAAGGGGGTCCTGTCGATGGCCGGGCGCCCGTTCGCCTCCATCGAGGAACACGACGAGGCGCTGATCGCGGCATGGAACGCGGTCGTCGGCCCGCGCGACGAGGTCTACCACCTCGGCGATTTCGCGATGGGCGCCACCCCGGAGCGATGCCAGGCGATCTTTCGGCGCCTGCGCGGTCGCAAGCACCTCATCCGGGGCAACCACGACAAGAAGCGGGTCCTCGACCTGCCATGGTACTCCCGGCAGGACCTCGCGACACCCAAGGTCGAGGGGACCCGGGTTGTGCTTTTTCACTACCCGATGCGCGCCTGGGCCGGTGCGTTCCGCGGGAGCCTTCAGCTATTCGGGCATACTCACGGACGCCTCCCGGACACCTCCCAGTCCTGCGACGTCGGTGTCGACCGCTGGTCGTACGCGCCGATCAGCCTGGGGCAGATCATGGAGCGCCTCGCAGCCACGCCCACGATTCCCGAAGAGCGCCTGCTGGGCGAGCCACAGGAGGATGAGGATGGCGAGGCGTGAGCGGGAGATCGGCCCCTGCGAGGTCACCTGCCTGGCATGCGGGTGGGTGTCCTACGCGGTGACGCGGGCCGAGGCGGAAAGCGAGGTCGCCCGCATGCGGGAGTACCTTGCGACCTTGTCGGCCGAGGATCGCCGGGGGTGGTCCGAGGAGGGCCCCAGCGTCGAGAAGTACGTCTGCATGGGCTGCGGTGGGCGGGAATTCCGGCCGGCCCGGGCAGAGGACTGCCCGGACGGCGCCACGACGAATCCCGTCGTGTGGGAGGGCTAAACGGGATCGGTCACGGGACCGGTCTGAGGCCCGTGGAAATGCTCGATGACGCTCTTGGTGAAGAGGTCGGGAGTGATGGAGGAAAGGATGCCTCCCGCATCCCGCCGGTCATCTGCACGGATCATGTCGGCGATCAGGCCCTTCCCGTGGAGCAGGAGGAAGGCCTCGGCCAGACCCTCGTTGGGCATGAAGAACGCCGTCCCCTTCGCGGGGGGGATGGCGCCCAAGCCTCCCTTGGCGTCCGCGGCATCGCGACCCTTGATCCACTTCAGGATCGGACTGTGCGGCGCCTGGTGGATCGCGAACACGAACTCGTGCGCGGCGATCTCCCTGGCGATGTAATCGGTCTGCTCCTGGATCGTGAGCCCGACCTGCGCCTCCATCGTCAGATGCGACTTGCGGCACATCTCGCGCATGAAGATCTCGGCCGGCACCGGCTTGGCGAGATCGACGACCACGACCTTCGGGGGCTTCTTGAACTTCCGCTCCGCCATGATGGCGCTCTCCTGCTGTTGTGCCCGTTGGGCGTGAGCAAGAGATAGCGCATGGCCATCGAAGATTAAAAGCGCGACGTGCCCGTACAGTTAACGTGCTGCGCTGGTCAATTTAACCCACACCTGACGTTTGGGCAAGATGTAGAGGGGATGGCTGCAAGAGGAAGCGTCGATATTGGTTAACGACTGCTTTGCATGACCGGCTCACGGACGGCATGCATCAGCCCCGGCGCGGCCTCCTCCACCGACGCGGCCAGCATCCGCGCATGCACGGCCAGGACATCCGCCAGGGAGAGATCGCCGTCCGGAGCCGGGCCGGCCTCGGGCAGCGTCAGGACGCCATCGAGGGCGCGGCAGACACCGACGACGGCGGGCGGCAGGCGACACGGGGGGAACGGGTTCATGGGATCTCGGGGATCAGGCGGACGGCCTTGGCGATGGGGCAATGCCGGCATGCGTCAGCGGGTGCCAGTCCGAGAAGAAGCCAGCGAGGAGATCCGCCGCGGCCCGACGTCCCTCGTCGCGACCGATCAGGGCCCGGACGGCGCTCGGCGATCCGAGGCAGAGCGTCTCGAATCCGGCTTCGTCTAGCTCCCCTAGGGCAACCTCGGCCTGCCCGAGGCGGTGCTCGAACGCGCGGGGCACGAGGTACTCGAAACGCGGGGATTCCCCTGCGTCCTCGGCCACGATCCCGAAGGCCCTGTGCACGTGGGGGTGCGACGATGCGGTGACACGCTGCACGGGCGAGCTCCGGAGCCGGGCCAAGGCGGCATTGGCGACACTGAGTGGCACGACCATGTGCCGGGCCGCCCACGGCAACAGCACGATGCGGCCGCCCTGCAGCACGGTCGCATGCCGGCGCCATGCCTTCCGCGCCAAGGTGAGCGACCCGTGCCGGGAGACGATTAACGACGTCCCCCGGTCGACGATTGCGTGCGTCAGCGCCATCAGGCGGCCGCCCCGACGTCCGGCATCGGCATGTGCTGCAGGATCAAGTCCGCCGCCTCAAGTCCGAGGGTCGCTACGGCCATGGCGTAGAGCCGGTTTGCCTCGATGAGATCCCGCACCGCCAGGGCCCGCGGATCGACCGCATGGTCCCGGCCGCTCACGGCGTAGACGTAGCGACCCTCATCCGCCTCGATGGCCTGCTCCAGCGCGTCGCTGCCGGCGCTGACCGCCGCCTGGGTCAGATCGACGGCGTCGACGAACCGACGGATCGCATCCTCGCCCGCGGGCGTCAGGGCAAACACGTTGCCCATGACGGACGACTTTTCGGAGACCGTATCCCTGGAGATGTAGCCGGCGTGCACGGCCCGGGACCACGCCTTCCAGTCCCAATCGCTGATACCGCGCCAGTCCCCGGTCCGCACAGCCTCGGTGAACTTCTCAGCCATGCCCCGACGCATCATCGGCAGGACGGCAAAGCCATCGGCTTCCAGGCGGTCGAGGACATCACCGGCGCGGTTCAGGTCGTCGGTCTTCAAGACCCGCGCGATGGCTTTGCTGGCGGCGTAACTGATGTCGTCGTTCAGGCGCACGGGCGCTCTCCTTCATGTTGGGGATGCTTGAGCAGGTGGAGCGCCCCTGCCGCCGGGCGCGTCGACGTAGGCCCTCAGCAGCCAGGCGGCGGGGCCTCGCTGCGCCGGCCGAACGCGCCCGAGACGAATCGGGCGTCCTCGGCACGACGGGCGTGATCGGGTCGTCGTCGCGGTCGAGGGCGGCCACGACGGCGGCGTGCGCCTCCGCCAGCGTCTCCTGACGGGCCGGTGCGGAGCGGGAGGCGAGCAGGGCATCGTCGAGGCGCTTGATCGCCCAGCGTGCACTTTCGAGAAGGACGCCATCGACGTGCCGAATGGCCTCGGCGATGCCGTCGCCGCTCGGGCCCGCGGTCCACTGAGCGTGGAGGCGCGCCTCGGCCAGCGCCGCGGCGAGGCGCTTGCGCGTCTGGGAAGCGTCCAGGGCGACGAGCCCGTCGACGAAGCTTGGGGCATTGACGGGCATGGGTGCCTCCTCAGGCGGCCAGGGCCTGGGGAGCCGGCTCGATGCCGACAGCGCCGGGGCCGGCGTAGCCGGGGTGGCGGAGCTCGGCCGGGAGCCAGCCCGTCGGCAAGATCGACGAGACCGCGAACTCGACGAGTTCCTTCTTCTTCTTGTCCTTGACGCGCCTGGCCTCTGCCTCGCCGAGGACCTCCCCCACGATCTGCAGCGTGACGGCCTTGGGAGCCGACTTGAAGAAGGCCTCCCCATCGAACTTGGCGAGCAGCGCGTCCTGCATGGCCGAGGGGTCCGGAAGGCCCATCAGCGCCTGAACGCTCGCACGCTCCGACGGGGCGAGGGGCCGCGTCCCGTGCTCGCGGTGCAGCGTCTGGACGCCCCGGGCGGCGACACCGGCCGCGATCACGAGAAGCTCGTCGACCGACATCGTGGACAGCCGGGCGACGAGGTCCTGGAACGATTCCTTGTCGTGGAGCGACGAGGCCTGCCCCCCGAGGCCGTCGAGCCGCACCTTCATAGGCGCCGCCCAGTGGTTCGCGCACATTGCCCCGGCCAGCAGCGCCACCAGGCCGGCGGTCGGCGACGAACCGAGCGCCGCCTGCACTGCCTCGGTCGCGGTACCGCACAGTGTCTCGACCAGGGAAATCGGCAGGCCCTTCTCCTCGGGCTCGGCCGGCTTGTCGTCCTTCGGCGCGACCGCGGGGACATCCTCGGGGCGGATGACGTACTCGGTGACCTCGATCTTGCCGTCGCGACCGAGCAGGATCACGCTCCCGGAGCGGGCGCGATCAGCGGGACCCGGCTGGATGAAACCCTTGTCACGAAGCGCTTCGGCCTCGTCGTGGGCGGCGCGGATCTGCTCGTCGGACGCCTCTTCCCCCTCGTCGTCGGAATCCAGCCACGTTTCGATCTCGGCGAGACGGGCCTGCTCCTCGGACGACAGCGGACGCTCCGCCGGCTTCACTTGGGGCCACGACCAGCGCCAGCCCATCGGCAAGTCCGTGGCCTTGGCGACCCAGGCCCAACCTTCACGGCGCCGGCGCTCGCACTCGGCCTCCAGGCGCTCATCCGCGAGGCGGGCGAGCAGGACCGGGTCGGACACCGCGTTGCTTCCGCCGAAAAGGTCCTCGACGACGTGGCCGCCGGCGGCCTTGAACGCCTTGGTCCCGACGTAGGCGAGCAGCCCCGAGACATCCTGATCGAGTCCGAGATCGCGCTTGACGAAACAGGCATACAGGCTGCCCGGGCTCTTCAGCCCTTTCTCCAGCACGCGGTCTTGATCGGCATGCAGGGCCATCGTGAAGACCTTCACGGTGTCCTCGCTGACCTTACCGGCGCGCCATGCATCGAGCACCGCAGGCGACACGCCACCGAGCGCGAGCAGCTTCCGGACCTGCGCGACCGGCTGGCCGAACCGGACGGCGATGTCCTTCTCCTTGGCGCCCGAGCGCCGCAGTTCGGCGAACGCCTGCACCCGGTCGGCATCGTGCATCGGCGCCTGATTGATGTTGGCGCCGAGCCCGATCTCCCGGGCGAGCGCCGCCTCGCGGACGGTAACGGGGACCTCGCGGTCGGAGGGGAGCTTCTCCTCGGCGACGAGGGCCCGCAGCGCGGCCAAGCGCCGATTCCCGTCGACCACGTATGCGATCCCGCCCTCACCGGGGACGACGACCAGCGGCTGGATCAGGCCCAGCGCGAGGATGGACGCGGCGAGAGCGTCGAGCCCCGCCTCACGCCCGGACACGCGGACGTTGACGACGCCGAGGGGCGCACCCGGCTCGTGGCCGAAACGGAGGTTCTGGATCTGATGGTTCACGGGGTGCACCTCTGCTGATCTGGTCTGGTCGGTGTGGTGGGTTCAGTCGAAGACGCGCTGGGCAGTCAGGAGCGTCAGGCCGTCGGCGTCATAGAGAGTGACGTCCTCGGGCTCCCTGGGGACGTACATCGGCTCCGCACGCTGCAGCCCGAGACCCCGGAGGATGGCATTCGCAGGCGGACGACGACCGTGGAGGACGTCGCTTACGTACTGCGCGCTGATACCCTGTGACTTTGCCCAGTTAGTCTGCCCGCCCGCATCGGCACATGCCGTCCTCAGCTTGAGGATCACCTCGCCAGTGCGTAGTACGTCGTGTTTCATGGCGAGACCGGAAGATGCGGTTGAGACGAATCAGATGTTAGACCTGTTCCGCTGATCCGCAAGGGCCCTGAATTTTTACAAAAAGTATAATAATTCGCGACGATGGCCTGGAGCGCCCATCCGATTAAGTGGTGTATTGATGGTATCACTTAATACGAGTTGTCGCAGGGCGTCCTTTATCGCCCCAATGCCATTCCAATATGCAGGGTCGGGTGGGAGAATCCGTCAATCAGCGGATTTGACGGAGTGCCCCCAACGATGCCGAAGATCACGACACCCAACTTTGTCACCCTCCACCCGGTCGCCCCCAAGAACGGCCGACTCGACGTTGGGCAGGCGTTCCCGACCCTGGAGATCACGCGGACGGAGACCGAAACCGCGATCACGTACCGCCGGATCACCGCGGTCGACGCGCCCGACGGCACCATCGTTTTCATGCGCGATCCGGTCTGCCGCGGCGGCTCCCACCACAGGCTCGTCAACGGCGAGCTCGTGCCCGTGAACTACATCGACGCCCTGAACGAGCTCGACCCCGAGAACGCCGGGCGTCGCCGCTACGAGGCCCGGCTCGGGCTGCTGCCCCGCAAGCCGCGGAGGTTCACGCTTCCCCTTGATCGCGCAGATGATGAGTGGGTGCCCGGCGACACGTATCCGGACGAGCATCGGGAGGGGGCTTACGTCACCTGCACGAAGCGGTCCGGCCGGCAGATCTGGATCAGAGCCACGACCTACGAGGAAATCGTCGCCCTCGGCGTCAGCCCCTGATCGCCCTGGTCGTTTTCGTCCCCGTCCCGAAAATCGAATCCCACCCCCGAGAGCAGGATCACCCACCCCTCATGCGCAACGCCATTCGCCTCTTCGCCCTCGCCATGGCCATGATGGCCGCCGTCACCGTCAAAGCCGTCTGGGAGGGGGGCCGCTGGGTCCTCCGCTCCGTCCGCGACAGCCTCCGCCCGCCCGTCGGCGCCGGCGCGGACATCGAGGACGCCTTCGATGGCATCGCCGCCAAGGCCGAATCCGCCACCGCCGCCGTGTCGGTCCCCGCAGCCGAATCAGCCGTCACCGCCAAGCCGGCCCCCGCGCCGATTCCCCTCGACCCGATCCTGGCGAAGGGCCGCATCGCCACGCAGTATGCCCACGACATGCTGAACATCGACGCCGAGCCGACCGCCGAGGGCCTGGACGAGGCCAGCGCGGCGTGGCTGGGGTCCCTCAACGCTTCGGAGTTGATGCAGATCGACAGGCACGGCGCCCACCGGGTGGGCAGCCACATGGCCGGCCTCCGCCTGATCGACGGCCTGCCCCTGACGCCCACCCCGGCGGAGTATCGGAGCGCCCTTTGCGCCGCCGCTCAGGTCACGCCCGAGATGCGGGCGAACATCGCTGAGCACGATGCGACCCTGCGCCGGGTCATCGACGAGATGCTGGAGCAGGAGCCCGAGCGGTACGCCCCGGCGATGTGAGCCAACCCGCCCAGCAAAAGGCCCGCCCGAGATGATCGGAGCGGGCCTTTTTCATGTCTGGATACCGGGCTGCGACATCGGCGCACACCCCAAAGAAAAGGGTTGTGCCACCCCGCTTGCACACACGGCGTGCTGACGTGCGCACACCGAATGCTGCGTCAGGCGGCCCTCATCACGCGGACGAGGAGCCCCTTGGCGCGGAGGGTTTCGGCCCGCGAGGCCGCGAGCTCGCGCTGAAGGCGGGCGTTCTCCTGCGTCAGCGCCACGTTCTCAGTCTGGGTCGCGAAGAGGACCCGCCGCAGGGCATCGACGGCCCGGGCAGCGCGGGTGGCGGCGGTGATGTTGCGGTCGGCCTGTACGGCGTCGGCATGGGCCTGAGCGGCGAGGCGGTCCTGACGCGCGCGGAAGAGGACCGAAGCGAGGCCCTGTGCGCCGGCGTCAAAACCCTGGGCGATGTGGTGGGACGAGATGCTCATCGGGGGCCTCCTCGGTCGGCTGATGTGGCCACGATCTCAGCTCCGGATTCTCACGTCGAGGGGGAGTCAACACCTGTCCCTGGCCCGTACGCGGAAACAGGCCTCGAATTGTGAGCATCCCTAGCGCCCCGTTACTTCATGGGACAGAATCGAATTGTTCGCGGGACGGCGTCACCGGCTTCGGCCCCATGTGTGGGCGGATGCATGGGGCGGGCGCACGCTCCCGGGCATGCGCATGAATGTCTCCTTCGACGGGGCCGCGTTCTCCCGGCGGTCCCGAGCCTACATCAAGGAGACGGTAACGCCCGCGCTGGGCGAGGCGGTCTTGTATATGGCGGCGTCCGCCCGGAAGCAGCTCTCAGAGGCGACCGAGGTCTTTTTCGACCGTCCCATCGACTGGACGGTCGACGGCTTCGCCTTAAAGCGCGTCGAGGGGTCCAAGGCGGCGGAGGCACTGGTCTACGTCCTGCCGGGACGCGCCGAATATCTGGGCCTGGAGATCTCCGGTGCAGAGCGCGTCGCCGGGGATTTCGCGACGACGGATCAGGGGCCCCTCGTCCCCGGGCGTGACGCCGTCCTCGACGAGCACAGCAACCTCCACGAGGGCTTCGTTTCCGACGCCGTGTCACGCGGCGCCCGGTGGATCGAGGCGAAACCCGGCCGCCCATCCTCGTGCTGCCCGGACGCGACGGCCTGCAGGTCCTTTCCTCGGCGAGGCCCTTGGCGCGGCCGGGCGTCGTGCGGGAGTCGGGGCCCCGGGCGGTGCATCCGAGGAGCGTCCCGGCGACAGCGCCGGCAACGCCGGCCATCGCACCGACTTTAGGAGACGAGCGGCGCCCGGCCAAGGCCCATCCCCCGAACGCACCAACGGCGATCCGTAACGCGAAGGACGGCGGGATGCGCCGATCCGAAGCGAACGGCATCTAGTCTCCGGCCATCTCGGCGATTGCCGCCCCCGTGGAGAGAATGGGGGCGCCGGGACCGGCAGGGATGAGGTTATCGCGCGTACGACCCTCGGAGGCGGCCCAAGCCAAGGCGGCGCACGCCGTCATGTTGCGCATCCCCGCAACGAAGCCGAGACCGAAAGAGGTTGCGTAGCCCTGCATCCTGGATGCTTTTCCCGACGAGACCTGCCCCACCAATAGCAAGACGGCGTTGGCTTCGGGTGTTCCGACCCGGCCGGGAGGGCGCCTCGAAGGCTGCTGCCGCATTTAGATGGTGATCGGGCGGAAGTGCCCGCCACAGGGCGCTCCGTCCCTACCGGGTCGGTTCGGGTTCGGAGATGGGGGCACCGTCGTAGATCGCCCGCGCCGTTTCCCCCGTGCCGACGTTCGCGATGGAGCGCGTTTCGAACGCCAGGAAGTCAGGCGTCGGGCCACCGGCCTTCTTGCAGTCCTTGTAAAGGGAGACGAGCTGGTCGACGTACTTTCCGGCGGCCTTCCGTTGGTCCGGGAGCAGCCCGTCGGGAAGGAATGCGGCGAAGAGCTTCCTCATGTCGTTTTCGGTGTCGATGTTCAGCACGCTGAACTGCATGCTGTTCATGAGCGTTGCGATGTCCTTTGGGACGATGTTCTTTCCCCGTTCGTCATCGGGCAGGGTCGGGAAGCTCTGGATGACGGACAGGAAGCGGGCATAGATGCGGTAGGCGATTGCCCGCAGAAGGGGTTGACGCACCTCGGCCATCTCCGCCTTCGTCAGCTTCAGGGTCGCCAGAAGGTCGTCGAAATCCTTGGTGAGGCCGTTGCTCGACCCCTGGACGCCGCCGAACGCCATGGTGGTGATGCCGGACGTTCCGTATCCCGCTTTGGCGACAAGGAGGCTCAGCCGACGCAATTGATCGCGGAAGGTCGGCCCAGGCGCGAGGCCATCCTGGAGGGCGCCATGACCCGGCTCCGTCCGGTGGCGATGACGGCCATGGTGGCGTCCCTCGGGTTCGTGCCGATGGCGTTGGCGACGGAGACCGGGGCGGAGATCCAGCGGCCCCTGGCGACGGTGGTGATCGGCGGGCTCATCAGCGCGACCCTGCTGACCCTTGTCGTCCTGCCGGCGCTCTACGCCAGGTTCGCGGCGGCCATCGAACCGGCGAAGGGCGCGGCGGCGGAGGCCGGGACACGGTCCCATCCCGTCCTGCCGCAGGCCGCCGAGTAGCCGGGTCCCGGAGAAGTGCGTCATGGACGCGAGGGTATTCGGACCACTTCTTCTGTCGGCCTGGGCCAACGCAGCGGGCGCGCAAGAGGCGCCCTTCGGCCTCGCCTGGGGGCCCGTGACGGACGTTCCGAGGCCCTCGATGGTCGACCGGCAGGCGAACGTCACGGCGCTGACCTACCTCCACGACAGGCCCCTTGCATCGGGCGCCGACACCGACCGGGTCATCCTGGAGGTGTGCAGGGACGAGGGGCTGCAGCAGGTCGTCTGGCTGAGTCGGCCCCTCTCCGCCGCCGAGTTGCCCGCGCGCTACGATGCCATCCTCCGGGAAGGCACCCGCCGCAACGGGCCGCCCCGGTCGGATACCCGTTCCGGGACCTTGGCCTGGCCGAACGGCCGCACGCTGCTCGCCGTGGGCAAGCCGGGACCCGGTGGCAGGCGGCTGGTGATGCTCTCGCGCGGTGAACGCTATGATGCCCGCTCCCGCGCGCAAGCCTCCACGACGGGCCATCCGGCGAACGTCCACGCCGGACGCCTCATCGATGGGAAGGACGGCGATCCGAGGTAGAGGCGGTTCCTGACCGAGCCGAGGCTACCTCGGGATGAACGTTCCCTTATCCATGCCCGGCTTGGAAGTACGCACCCCGTGGAACGGTCCCGGAAGCATGGCCGTTCCCCGATTTCGCCGGATCGGTCCCGGACCTGATCCAGGCCACCAACAACCCACGAGGAAGCCCCCCATGAGGAAGTCCCTTCTCGCCGTCGCAGCCCTGGCCGCCCTCGGCGCCATCGGCATCGCCGCACCCGCCTCGGCCGCTCCCGGCATGATCGGCGCCATCGACGCCACCACCAACGTCGTGGACGTCCGCATGGACGGCATGCACGGCCATCGCGGCCATGGGATGCGCCATCATCATCACCGCGGGCACATGATGCGCCACCATCACCATCACCGCGGGCACATGATGCGCCACGGGCACAGCCATCGCCACCACCGCATGTGATCGTCCAGGGGCCCTTCGGGGCCCCTTATTTTTCTCGATTGAAACGACGGACCTCAAGGCAGGCAGGTCGCGCGGCCTGGCGGAAGCGAGCTTACATCCGCTCCTTGATGCCGGAGCCGACGAGCCACCAGTTCACCGGGTAGCTGGTCAGGAGTCCCGCGACCATGGCAATTTGCATGGCGAACCAGAACTCGACCGAGTTCACCGGAGCCCAATGACCGGCAAGGTGCGGGAACACGGCGAACTGGGCGAACGCCATGAAGCCGTACATGCCGACCTGCCAGGCGATCAGCGACAAGGTGTCGGCCTTGAGCGCGGCGACGATGCCCCGGCCCGGGGAGAGCCCGCGCATCGGCACGATGGCGTAATACTGGAACACGATTCCGAGCCCGAAGGCGAAGACAAAGTCCAGCGCCCAGACCGCGTACATCTTCTCCTCGAACAGCGACTGCCAGCCGAACCAGACCGCAACCGCCGGCACCAGGAAGGCGAGCCACTCGGCGGCGACGTCGCCGAGCATGCAACCGCTGCCGCAATGGAGCGCGCCCTTGCCCACCATCACCGGAAACGGAGGTTGCGTCATGTTCGGGGGCTTCCCGTCCCGCTCCATCGCGCGGTGATGCGCCTCCATGGTGGCGTGGCGGCCATAGCGAAAGTAGGCCCAGACCACCGCGACCGTGCCGAACAGGGCGCTGACCGGCCAGACGACATTCATCACGGTCATGTGCTGCGGATGCCGGATGACCTGCACCGACAGTAGGATCGAGCAGGCGGCCCCGAGCAGCAGGGCGAGGATCGAGAGCGCGTGGAGCCAGGCAGGGAACATCGTGGCCATGCCGCTCAATGCCCCATCGCCAGCATCCAGACGGCCATGGCGGCCATCATCACGTTCTCGGTCAGCGAGACGAAGCCGAGCGGCACCTTGCTTGATCCGCCGACGCAGGCGCACTTGATCTCGCGCTTCTCGACGTAGACCGCCTTGAACACCGAGACCGCGCCGATGGTGCCGATGAAGAGGGCCACGGGGATCGACAGCCAGTTCAGGGCCCCGGCCACCATCAGGACGCCGGCGATGCCTTCCAGGAACGGATAGGCGTAGGCGTAGCGCACCCAGCGCTTGGCCAGCAGGTCGTAGCCGAGGAACATCGACGAGAAGGTCTCAACGTCCTGCAGCTTGAGAAGGGCCAGCACGCACATGCTGAAGGCGATGAACCACTCGGCCGCCCTCACTGTAAGGGGCGTGCCGTACACGGCGTAGCTCGCCGCGAGCGCCATCAGCGCCGTGATCGAGAACACCGCCACGACCGGCGTGTAGGTCGTCACGTTCGGGTCGTTGGCCGCCTGCCCGAAATGCCGCCTGAGGTCGTCGAAACCCCCGACCCGCTCGCCGTTGATGAAGGTCTGGGGCGTCGACTCGACCCCGTGATCGGCCTTGAAACGGTCGGTCTCCTCGCGGGTGCTCAGCCAATGATCCTCCACCTCGAAACCCTGGCGTTCGAGGAGGTCCTTTGCCTTCAGGCCGTAGGGGCACGTGTGCTGCGGCATCATCATCCGGTACAGGACGGCCTTGCGGGACGCGGTGGCTTGCATCGGAAACTCCGTGGGTTGTCTGGCCGGGATGCCGTCCGCTCGTTGCCGTGGAAACGACGGATCGGTCGCGGCCGATTGGGCTTGCGCACCTTCCTGGACCTTCCCATCATGGGAAGGTCAACGGAGGGGCTCTCACGATGAACATCGGCGAGGCGAGCCGGGCCTCGGGGGTCTCGGCCAAGATGATCCGGCACTACGAAAGCATCGGGCTCGTGCCCCCGGCGGACCGTCGCGACAGCGGCTACCGCGATTACGGGACCGCCGACCTGCACCGGCTCGGCTTCATTCGGCACGCCCGGGACCTGGGCTTCTCGCTGGACCGCATCCGGGTGCTGCTCGGGCTCTGGAGCGACCCCGACCGCAGCAACGCCGACGTGAAGGCCATCGCGAGGGCCCATGTCACGGAACTCGAACAGCGGGCCCGCCAACTGAACGAGATGGCCGACGCCCTGCGGTCCCTGGCAGACGCCTGCGACGGCGACGGCCGGCCGGACTGCCCGATCATCGCCAGCCTGGAGACCGGGGCGAACGTCCCGGCCTGCCATCCGGGCGGCTCCCAGGGGGCGATGCCGCCCCCCGCACCGCGTCGGAAGGCCGTGGCCGGTCACTGAGCCCGAACCGGCTCCGGCGGCGCTTCGATCAGGCGGCCATCTTCCGGCAGCTCTCGGCGCAGCGGCGGCACTGCTCGACGCAATGCTGCATGTCGCCTACCTGCTCGCAGCTTCGGGCGCAGTCCTCGCAGACGTCGGCGCACTCGGCGCAGGTGTGCTTGTGATGCCTCGTCCCGATCAGCATGAAGTGCGCCGACGTCCGGCACATCTCGGCGCAGGCCAGCATCAGGCGGAAGTGCTCGGGCTCGACGTGCTTGCCGCCCGCCGGGAGGCAGTGGTTCGAGGCCATGCCGAGGCAGGTCTGATAGCAGCGAAGACATTCGTCGATGCAGGACTGCATCTCGCTCGACATATTGCCCATGTGAAGCTCCTTTATGTTAGACAAAAAGAGACGAGCATCAGCACTGGGTGACAATATGCCTCCAGTATTGCCCTGCTCATTCTGTCAACTCAGGCCGCTATAGTTCGTTCTAATAAATTCCTTTCTTCTTGGCCGGGATTTTTAATCCGTCCGCCGGCGCCTACTCCGCCGCCTCGCGGTAAGCGGGTCGTTCGGCCGGGGAGCCACTCGCCGGCGTCTCGGCGGCCGTGGACAGGCCCCATCCCTTCACGAGTCCGTAGACGGCGGGGATCACCACGAGCGTCAGCACGGTCGAGGACACCATCCCGCCGATCATCGGCACGGCGATGCGCTGCATGACCTCGGAGCCGGCGCCCGTGCTCCACAGGATCGGAATGAGGCCCGCCATGATGGCGGTCACCGTCATCATCTTCGGGCGCACCCGCTCGACCGCGCCGACCATGATCGCCCGCCGCAGATCCTCGCGGGACAGGGGCCGCCCCTCGCGTGCGCAAGCGGCCCGGACCTCGTCGAGGGCATGGTCGAGGTAGACCAGCATGATCACCCCGGTCTCGGCCGCGACGCCGGCGAGCGCGATGAAGCCCACCGCCACCGCCACCGACATGTTGAAGCCCATCCACCACATCAGCCAGATGCCGCCGACCAGGGCGAACGGCAGCGACAGCATGACGATGAGCGTCTCGGTCAGGCGGCGGAAGTTGATGAACAGCAGCAGGAACACGACGAGCAGCGTCAGCGGCACTACCACCGTCATGCGCGCCGCGGCCCGCTCCAGGTACTCGTACTGACCGCTCCACTGCAGGGTCGTGCCCTGTGGGAGTTTGACCTCGCTGTCGACCGCGGCCCGCGCGTCGGCGACGTAGCCGCCCAGGTCGCGCCCATTGATGTCGACGAAGATGTAGACCGCAAGCTGTCCGTTCTCCGTGCGGATCGAGGTCGGGCCCCGGGTGAGTTCGACCTTGGCGACCTCGCGCAACGGCACCGTGCCCCCGGCCGGGAGTGGCACCTGCACCTCGTCGGCGATGGCCCGCGGATCGGACCGGAAGGCCCGGGGGTAGCGGACGTTGACGGTGTAGCGTTCGCGTCCCTCGACGGTGTTCGTCACGCTCTGGCCGCCAAGCGCCGTGGCGATGACGTCCTGCACGTCCCCGACCATCAGCCCGTAGCGCCCGAGCGCCTCCCGGTCCGGCGTGATGTCGAGGAAGTAGCCGCCGATGACCCGTTCCGCGTAGGCGCTGGACGTGCCCGGCACGTTGCGCACCACCGCCTCGACCTGGCGGGCGACCCCTTCCATCTCCTTCAGGTCCGTTCCTAGCACCTTGATGCCGACCGGGGTGCGGATGCCGGTCGAGAGCATGTCGATTCGGGCGCGGATCGGCTGCGTCCAGGCATTCGACACGCCCGGGAACTGCAGCGCCTTGTCCATCTCGGCCTTGAGGCTCGCCAGCGTCACGCCCGGCCGCCACTCGGACGGCGGCTTCAGCGCGATGACCGTTTCGAACATCTCCATCGGCGCCGGGTCGGTCGCGGTGTTGGCGCGGCCCGCCTTGCCGTAGACTGAGGCCACCTCCGGGAATGATTTTATGATGCGGTCCTGGGTTGCGAGGAGCTCGCCGGCCTTGGTCACCGACAGGCCCGGCAGGGTGGTCGGCATGTACATCAGCGTGCCCTCGTTGAGGTCGGGCATGAACTCCGAGCCGAGCTGACGGGCCGGCCAGACGGTCGCCGCGAGGACGCCTAGGGCGAGCAGGACGGTTAGGACCCGCGCCCGCAGCACGCCCGCGATCAGCGGCCGGTAGAGCCAGATCAGGAGCCGGTTCAGCGGGTTCCTGTGCTCCGGGATGATCCGGCCCCGCACGAACAGCACCATCAGCGCGGGGACCAAAGTCACCGACAGGATCGCGGCCGCCGCCATGGCGAAGGTCTTGGTGAAGGCCAGCGGACCGAACAGGCGGCCCTCCTGGCTCTCCAGGGTGAAGATGGGCAGGAAGCTGACCGTGATGATGAGGAGCGAGAAGAACAGGGACGGGCCGACCTCGGACGCCGCCTCGACCAGGATCTCGACCCGGGGCTTGTCCGGTGGCGCCCGTTCCAGGTGCTTGTGGGCGTTCTCGATCATCACGATGGCCGCGTCGATCATGGCGCCGACCGCGATGGCGATGCCGCCCAGGCTCATGATGTTGGCGCCGAGACCCAGGGCTCGCATGCCGACGAACGCCATCAGGATCCCGACCGGCAGCATCAGGATGGCGACGAGCGCGCTCCTCACATGCAGCAGGAAGACGATGCAGACGAGCGAGACGACGACGCTCTCCTCGACCAGCGTGTGCCGCAGGGTGTCGATGGCCGCGTCGATGAGCTGGGAGCGGTCGTAGACCGGCAGGATCTCGGTGCCCGCGGGAAGGCTTTTCGCCACCTCCGCGAGCTTCGCCTTAACACCCTCGATGACGTTCAGCGCG
Organism: Methylobacterium sp. WL119; assembly: GCF_008039875.1. Classification (GTDB taxonomy): domain Bacteria; phylum Pseudomonadota; class Alphaproteobacteria; order Rhizobiales; family Beijerinckiaceae; genus Methylobacterium. Next base: position 46,628 of record NZ_VRUU01000018.1, read on the forward strand.
TTCGCGCCGAAGCGCTGCAGGACGATGCCGCCGGCGACCTCGCCCTCGCCGTTCATCTCGGTGATGCCGCGACGCTCGTCCGGTCCGAGCTCGACCCGGGCGACGTCGCGCACCCGCAGCGGCGTGCCGCCCGCGGTCTTGAGGACGATGTTCTCGATGTCGGCGACGCCCCTCAGGTAGCCGCGCCCGCGGACCATGAACTCGAACTCGGAGAGCTCGACCGTGCGGCCGCCGACGTCGGCGTTGCTCGACCGGATCGCGTCCCTGAGCTTGTTGAGGGAGATGCCCTGCGCGCGTAGCCGGTTCGGGTCGACCACGACGTTGTACTGCTTCACGAAGCCGCCGACGCCGGCGACCTCGGCGACGCCCTCTGCCCGCGAGGCCCCGAACCGGACCACCCAGTCTTGCAGGGAGCGAAGCTCGGCGAGCGTCCGTTCCTTGGCCACCACCACGTACTGGTAGACCCAGCCCACGCCCGTTGCGTCGGGGCCCAGCGTCGGGGTCACGCCCGCCGGCAGGCGGCTCGCCGCCGCGTTGAGGTACTCCAGCACCCGCGAGCGGCCCCAGTACGGGTCGGTGCCGTCCTCGAAGATGACATAGACGAACGACACCCCGAAGAAGGAGAAGCCGCGCACCACCTTGGCCTTCGGCACCGTCAGCATGGCGGTGGTCAGGGGATAGGTGACCTGATCCTCCACGACCTGGGGGGCCTGCCCCGGGTACTCCGTGTAGACGATGGCCTGCACGTCCGAGAGGTCGGGGATGGCGTCGAGCGGCAGGGTCCGCAGCGACAGGACGCCTGCCGCGACGGCGAACACGGTGCCCACCAGCACCAGTACGAGGTTGCGGGCCGACCATCCGATGAGGCGCGCGATCATGGCGTCGCTCCCGCGTCGGCGGCCAGGCGGTCGTCCTTGGGAGGCGCCAGGCCTTGCAGTGCCGCCTTCAGGTTGCTCTCAGCGTCGATGAGGAAGTTGGCCGAGGTCACCACCCGGTCGCCGGTCGAGACGCCGTCGCGGATCTCGGTGTAGCCGCCGCCATGTACGCCGACCTTCACGGCCTTGGGCTCGAAGCGACCCTCGCCGCGGTCGATCAGCACGACCTGTCGCTCGCCGGTGTCGATGACGGCGTCGTCGGGCACGGCCACGACCGGCATGGCGTCCCCCGTCGCGATCTCGACGTCGGCGTACATGTCGGGCAGCAAGGTGCCGTCCGGGTTCGGGAGCTCGATGCGCACCCGCGTGGCCCGGGTCTCCGGATTCACCTGCGGGTAGATCACCCCGACCTTGCCGGTGAAGGTGCGGCCCGGGGCCGAGCGTAGGCGGATCGTGGCGGTTTGCCCGACGCGGACGTTGGCGAGGTCGCGCTCGGGCACGTCGGCCAGCACCCACATGGTGGAGATGTCGCCGATCCGGAACAGGGTATCCCCGGCCGCGGCCTTCATGCCCTCGATGGCGGTCCGTTGCAGGACGATGCCGTCCCGGGCCGAGGACCAGGTGATGGCCATCGGCACGTTCCGGGTGCGCTCCATCTCGTCGATCACGGCCTCGGAGACGTTCAGGTTCCGTAGGCGCCGCCTCGCGCCGTCGAAGCCCGGGTTGGCGATGAGCTGGGCCGCCGCGGCGTTGATCTCGGGCGAGTAGACGTGGACCAGCGCCTGTCCCTTGCGGACGCGGTCGCCGGTGGTGACGTTCTCGACGTGGTCGACGTAGGCGTCCGAGCGTGTCGCGATGACCGTCACCCGCCGCTCGTCGAGGGCGACGGTGCCCGGGACGCGCACGGGCTGCGCCACCACCCGCCGCTCGACGACCTCGGTCCGCACGCCGGTGCGCTGGACCTTGCCGGGCGAGACGGTGACGACATTGCCGTCGCTGTCCTCGCCCTCGTAGACGGGGATGTAGTCCATCCCCATCGAATCCTTCTTGGGCGTGGCCGAGGTGTCCGGCAGGCCCATCGGGTTGCGGTAGTAGCGTATGGGCCGGGCGCCCGCGGCGGCCTTCGCGTCCCCGGCCTTCCCCATGTCCTGGGCGGCCATGTCGTGCCCGGCCATCCCCTGCCCGGCCATCCCCTGCCCGGCCATGTCGGCGGGCATGGCCTCGTCCGCATCCGGCGCGTCGAAGCGCACGTCCTCGCTGGCGTGGACCGCCCGGAACTCCCGGCCATCCGCGGTCGCCATCGGCGAAAGCGAGTAGACCGGCTTCCCGTCCGGGTCCTGGTAGTAGACCACCGGTCCGGTCGCCTTCGCGGAGGCCCTAGCCTGCGCGGCCGGCATGGGGCCCGGAGACCACCGGGCGAACTCCGTCCGGGCGCGCTCGGCGAGCGCCGGCACGGGGTTCTCCCCATGCCCCGCGACATAGCCGGCGCCCCCCGCCGCGAGTGCGGCGAGGGTCCCGGCGAACCAGGCCGCGCGGCTCACTTGACGGCCTTGAAGACCAGCTTGTCCTCGACCGTGCCGGTCTCGCCCTGGACCTTGGCCCCGAGCGACAGGCGCCAGCCGCCGGCCATCGTGAGCTTCGCCTTGAAGCGATAGACGCCCGGTTCGGTCGTGGGGAGTTGCTCGATCTTCGAGGTCATCTCGTCCATGCTGTCGGGCGCCATGTCGATGCGCTTGGCGAAGATCACGGCGTCGGGAACTGGCTTGCCGCTGCGCTTATCGAGAAGGCGCACCGACAGGACAGCCTCGCCGACCTTGGCCTCCTGCTGCACGAGCTCGAAGCGGTAGTCCTTGGTGTCGGCGAATGCCGGGAACGCGGTCGCCGACAGGGCGGCACCGAGCAGCGCCGCCGAGACGGCGCGCGAAAAAGTCTTCTGGGTCACGGGGGATGTCTCCTGAACGACGGGAAGGGACGCGTGGTCATGCGTCACCGTGCCGGCGCATGCGGCGCCGGCGTCATCGGTTCAGGCTCGGGGGGGCTCGGGTAGCGGCGTCCCATGCACGCTCGCGAAGGACCCCGAGGCGGGCCAGGACAGTGTCGCACGGGACGCGACGGGAGCCGGGACGGCGACCGTCCCCGGCAGCAGGGACACGGCGCTTGCGAAGCACAGGGCCATCAGCGGGCAGCCCTTGGTGCAGTCGGGCTTCTTCGCCGTTTCCTTCGGGCAGCAGGGCATGTCGTCCATGGCCATCTCGGCCATGTCCATCGCACCCATTACGGCATGATCCATGACCATGCCGTGGTGAACGACCGGCATCGAGGCCGCGGCCTCGTGAGCGATGGACGCGTGCATGCCCACAGTGGCCGCGGGAGCGGTCACCGGCGTCAGGGCGAGGCTGAGAACCGCCAGCAGCGGCAACAGTCGCCTAAGGGCAAGCCGAAGGGTCACGGATGCAGGATGCCAAATTCTACGGTCGGGCGAAAGCCCGTTCCGAATTCCTCGAACGACGCAGGACCAGGTTGGTTGCAAGCACCCGTCAGGCGAGCACCGCCGGGAAGCCGGCCGCAACGATGGCTCCGGCGATCCGGTCGGCCGGGCCGGCGGCATCGGACACGGTCACGAGCTTGGCACCGAGGTCCACATCCACCCGGGCTCCAGGCTCGATGCCAAGCACCGCGCGGGTCACGGACTTGGCGCATCCGCCGCATCCCATTTTGTCGACCTTGTAACGGAGCATGACGCTCTTCCTTCGATAACGTCACGCCGGGATGGGGCTTCCCATAGTGGTAAGGTCAAGGGTCGCCGGCCGATGTCCTCTCACGCTTGCCCGAATGCTTGAACGATGCCCCCGACGGCGCGAGCGGCGGCATCTGGCGGGCATCCAATTCCGTGAACCCAGGTGGATCGGGGAACGGGCCGGCGCTTAGCGTACGCGCCACAGCAACAGGGCGAGCACTACGTTGCCCAGGGCAAGAACGGTCAGGACGGTATAGGTCGCATCGGCTCCGCCATGTGTCAGCACGACGGCCCCGAGGGATGGCGCGAGCGCCTGCGCCACCAGGCCCGGACGTGCCAACAGGCCGACGAGCGCGGCGTAGCGTTCCGGACCGAACAGGGCCAGGGGCACCGTACCCCGTGCAATCGAGTAGATCCCGTTGCCGGCCCCGTAGAGGACCAGCGCCAGCCCGACCAAGGGTAGGCCGGCCGCCAGCATCGTGACCCCAAGGACCACCAGGATCATGGCGGCGGTCAGGGTCCAGAGTGGGTGATGCCGGCCCTTCCCGGCCATCTCGACGATGCGCGCCCCCACCTGCGACGGTCCGATCAGGGCGCCGTAAGCGACGGCCGAGGCCAGCGCGACGCCACGGGCCTGCAGCAGGGTGATGAGGTGCACCGACACCATGGCCATCACCGTGCCCCCGAGGGTCAGCACCCCCGTCATGAGGAGGAAGGCACGGTGTTCCCGACCATGGAGACGAATGACGGGGCTCGGGCCTGCGGGTCGCGTGACCGGGTGTGCGGGCGGGGGATCGCGAGCAGGACGAGCGGCAGCGTGACCGAAAGATGCAACCCGGCATAGGCGAGGCAGGTCCCGCGCCAGCCGACCCGTTCGACGAGGAAGGCCGAGAGCGGCCAGCACACCGTGCTGGCGAAACCGCCCCACAGGGTCAGGGTCGTGATGGCGGACCTTGCCTCGGCGCCGTAGAGGCGTCCGAGCGTGGCGAAGGCGGGATCGTACAACCCGGTGCCCATGCCGAGGCCGACGAGAAGCCAGGCCGCCAGATAAGCCGTGAGGTTCGGGGCCAGGGCGAGGCCCGTGAGGCCCAGCGCCAGGGCGATGGCGGCGAAGGCCAGCACCGGCCGCCCGCCATGCTCCCCTATGAAGGCTCCCACCCGCGGCGAGACGAGGCCCGCGACGAGGAGGCTGGCCGACAGCCCTCCGATGACCCAGCCGAGGGGCCATCCCGTATCCTTCGACATCGGCGCGGCCAGCACCGACAGCAGGTAGAACGAGGAGCCTCAGGTCAGGATCTGGATGACGCCCAGGGCCGAGATCACGGGCCATCGACGCGTCGGGGGCATCGCCGCGCTACCGAGCCCCGAGCAGGGGCAGCCACAGTGCCAGGGCCGCCAGGGTGACGAGCAACACCGGCGGGGTGATCACGAGGCCGACCCGCATGTACTGACCCCAGGTGATGGGCTGGCCCTTGGTATCTAGGACGTGGAGCCAGAGCAGGGTCGCCAGACTCCCGATGGGCGTGAACTTCGGTCCGAGGTCGCAGCCGATGACGTTGGCGTAGACCATGAGCTCGCGCATCAGGGGCGACAGGTCCGGTGCCTGCTGGATCGAGAGCGCCCCCACCAGCACGCTCGGCATGTTGTTCATGACCGAGGACAGGATGGCTGCGGCGACCCCCGTACCGATGGTGGCCACGAACGGTCCGTGGCCCGAAAGCCAGACGAGGCCTTGCGCCAGGTAGTCGGTCAGGCCGGCGTTCTTCAGCCCGTAGACGACGAGGTACATGCCGAGGCTGAACAGCACGATCTGCCAGGGGGCACCGGCGAGCACCTTGCGGATCGGGATGACGCGGCTCCTGTTCGCAAGCACCAGCAGCACCACGGCGCCGGCGCAGGTGACCGCCGATACCGGCACGGCGAACGGCGCGGTCACGAAGTAGGCCACCAGCAGCAGGGCCAGGAGTGGAAAGGCCGCCTTGAACACTAGCGGGTCCTTGATCGCGTGCGGCGGCGCTTCGAGCTCGGCCACGGGGTACGTGGCCGGAAGGTCGCGCTGGTAGAACAGCCACAGCACCACCAGGGTCGCCGCGAGCGAGACGAGGTTCACCGGCACCATCACGACCGCGTAGCGGCTGAACGAGATGTCGAAGAAGTTCGCCGAGACGATGTTGACGAGGTTCGAGATCACCAGCGGCAGGCTGGTCGAGTCCGCCACGAACCCACAGGCGACGATGAAGGCCAGGGCTGCCGCGGGCTTGAAGTCGAGTCTCAGCAGGATGGCCAACACGATGGGGGTGAGCAGCAGGGCCGCGCCGTCGTTGGCGAACACCGCGGCAATCGCCGCCCCCAGCAGGATCACCAGCGGAAACAGCAGGCGCCCCCGTCCGCCGCCCCACCGGGCGATGTGCAGCGCCGCCCAGTGGAAGAAGCCCGCCTCGTCGAGGAGCAGCGAGATGATGATCAACGCCACGAACGTGAAGGTGGCATCCCAGACGATGTGCCAGACCACCGGGATGTCGCCGGGGTGGATCACCCCGGTGGCCAGGGCGACGGCGGCCCCTGTCAGGGCGCTCCATCCGATCCCAAAGCCCTTCGGCTGCCAAATGACGAAGACGAGGGTGACGACGAAGATGGCGAGCGCGAGCATCGGACCGATTCTCGTTTTTGATTTTGTGAGGCGATCAGGCGGTGGCGACGCGGCGCCCGTGCTCGTCGACGACGCGCCCGCCGTCCTCCTCGACGAATTCGCCCTGCTGGGCAGGCAGGAGGTCGAGGACCGCCTCGGAGGGCCGGCATAGGGCGACGCCCTGAGGGGTGACGACCAACGGGCGGTTCAGCAGGATCGGGTGCGCGGCGATGGCATCGAGAAGCCGGTCGTCCGTCAGGCTCGGGTCCGCGAGCCCGAGCTCGGCGTAGGGCGTGCCTTTCTCGCGCAGGAGATCGCGCACCGTCATGCCGGCACGCTCGGCGAGTTGGCGCACCAGGGTCCGGTTAGGGGGCGTCTTCAGATACTCGATCACATGCGGCTCGATGCCGGCGTTGCGGATGAGGGCCAGGGTGTTGCGGGACGTGCCGCAATCCGGGTTGTGGTAGATCACGACGTCCATCAGGCGGTCTCCTCGCAGCAGGCGGACAGGGCGGCGACGGCCGGGGCGCAGACCTCCGGGCGGCCCTGGCAGCAATCGCGCATCAGGAACTGGATGAGCTCCGAGAGGTCCGGGTAGGCGGCGCTGTAGATGATCGACCGGCCCTCGCGCCGGGAGGTGACCAGGCCGGAATGGCTGAGTTCCTTCAGGTGGAACGACAGGTTGGTGCCGGACACGCCGACCGCCTCGGCCAGCATGCCGGCCGCCATCCCGTCAGGCCCCGCGGTGACGAGCCGGCGCACGATGTGCAGCCGATGCTCCTGGCCAAGGGCCGCGAAGGCAGCGACGGCTTGCCGTTCGTCCATCATGATGTCAATATCTCAACCATCATTGAAACGTAGAGGATAGACGTTCCTTGGACAAGCCTCGACAGCCCTTCGCCGACGGCCTGCCGAACCTGAGCGAGGGGCACTTCGAAGTCCCGACGGCCGCCGGCCTGCAGGTGGCGACGCCGTTCGCCCACGCCCCGCGCTTCCTGATCCTCTACGGGTCGCTCCGGGAGCGCTCGTTCAGCCGCTTCCTCGCCTACGAGGCCGCGCGCCTGCTCGAGGCGATGGGCGGCGAGGTCCGCATCTACGACGCGCACGGCCTGCCGCTGCCCGACGACGCCACGGCCGATCACCCCAAGGTCCAGGAACTCCGCAACCTCTCGCTCTGGTCGGAAGGGCACGTCTGGGTCAGCCCGGAGCGACACGGGGCCATGACCGGGGTGATGAAGAGCCAGATCGATTGGCTGCCCCTGTCCGAGGGGTCCGTGCGACCGACGCAAGGCAGGACGCTGGCCGTGATGCAGGTCTCGGGCGGCTCGCAGTCCTTCAACGCCGTCAACGGCCTACGCGTGCTCGGGCGCTGGATGCGGATGGTCACCATCCCGAACCAGTCGTCGGTGCCGATGGCCTACAAGGAGTTCGACGAGGCCGGCCGGATGAAACCCGGGCCGCTCTACGACCGGGTCGTCGATGTATGCGAGGAACTGATGAAGTTCACGCTCCTGACCCGCGAGCGATCCGACTACCTCGTGGACCGCTACTCGGAACGCAAGGAGCGGGAACCGGATCGGCTCAAGGCCGTCGCCGCCGACATCGGGTTCCAGGCCCGGCCGGCATGAGGATCAACGGCCTGGTGGAGATCGGGCGGAGGCGCAGCGGCATGGACACGGGTCTCCCGCGCTGGCAGCCCGACCAACGCTGATGCCTGCCGGTCCGTAGGCGGACCGCGCACCCATGGCCGGCTATCGCATCCGTTGGCCTATCCGGCGCTCCGATGCCCGGAACGGCCCGGGACGGTCCAGGTCAGGCAGCCCGCCCCGCCGCGCCGACGCCGACATGGCTGACGCTCCAGTGCTCAAGGTGCTTGTAGACGATGACCTTGTTCGCGAGCTGGGCACCGTGCCGGCCGCAGAAGCCTTCGAGCTGCTCGCGGGTGCCGATCAGCTCGACGCACATGGTCAGCTCGGGGTTGAGCGACTCGGCCCCGTCGTCCTGGATCGGCCCGTGGTTGCTGTAGCCGTGTTGGGACTGGTGGGCGACGGCGTTCATGAGGCCCTCCGCCTTGGCCTGGGCGACGAGCTCCCGATAGAGCGGCCTGCCGCCGGAAAACCATCCGGTCCGACCGGTGCCCGCCCGGTCCCGGGGCCTCATGTAGATCCGGATCATGCCGGTCTCGGTCGCGACGACGCGATGCGAAGCGTTCATGTCGGCTCCTTCAATGGACGGTGGACGAGGGGGCGGGCCGGGGCTCGACGGCCGGCGCGCGCCCCGACCGCGCCTCGCGTAAGGTCGCGCCGCCGGCGAGGCCTGTCGCCGCCTTCGGGACGGCGATGCGCTGCGACAGGTAGATGCCGTTGTGGCCCGAGCAGAGGTAGGCGAGGAAGCAGGCCACCGCGAGGTAGACCCCGTGCGTCGCGCCGAAAAGCTCGATGCCCATCAGAGTGCAGGCGAGCGGCGTGTTGGCGGCGCCCGCGAAGACCGCGACGAACCCCAGCGCCGCGAACAGGTCCACCGGCGCGCCGAGCAATCCGGCCAGGGCGTTCCCGAGCGCGGCCCCGATGAAGAACAGGGGGGTGACCTCGCCGCCCTTGAACCCGGCGCTGAGGGTCACGACCGTGAACAGGATCTTCAGGGCCCAGCTCCAGGGGTGCACGTCCGGACCGAAGAAGGTGTTGATGGTCATCCCGCCGGGGTCGGCCGCCGAGACGCCGAGCCCGACGTAGTCGCGCGTCCCGAAGGCGTAGACGAGGCCGATCACGGCCAGTCCGCCGATCACCGGGCGAAGCGGTCCGTACGGGACCAAGCGCTTGAGCCACCCGCCGAGGAGGTGGTTGGCCTCCGCGAACAGCAACCCGACGAGGCCGAACGCGAAGCCGGCGACGGCGACCTTGACGAGAAGCAGCGGATCGACGGTCAGGGCCTTCGCGCCGCCGGCGAGGAAGTCCACGTGGTAGAAGCCGTGGTGGATGCCCCAGGCCTGGCAGGTCCAGTCCCCGACGACCGCGGCGAGGAGGCAGGGCACCAGCGCGGCGTACTCGACTCGACCGACTGCGAGCACCTCCAACGCGAACACGGCGCCGGCGATGGGCGTGCCGAAGACGGCTCCGAAGCCGGCGGCGATGCCCGCCATCAGGAACACCCGCACCCCGGGAGCGTCGACCCCGAACATCCTACCGAACGCGCTGGCGAGGCTGCCGCCCATCTGGACGGCGGTACCCTCGCGGCCGGCCGATCCGCCGAACAAGTGCGTGACGATGGTGCCGAGGAAGATCAGGGGCGCCATCCGGAGCGGCACGCCCCCGTCGGGATCGTGGATCTCCTCGACGATGAGGTTGTTGCCGGCCTCCACGCTCTTCCCGAACACAAGGTAGAGCAGGCCTACGGCGAAACCGCCGACGGGAAGCAGGAACAGCAGCCAGGGATGGTCGAAGCGCGCCCGGGTGGCCTCGTCGAGGCTCCACAGAAAGGCGGCGCAGAGGGTCCCCACGGCGACGGCCATCGGCACCAGGATGGCCGACCAGCGCGCCACCGAGATGGCGTGCGACCGGCGTGTCCGCAGGAAGCCGGCGAGATCGAGGTCGTGAAACAGGTTTTGGAACGACGCGCGCATGAGTCCTCCAATTCGCAAAAGCGCGAAAAGTAGGAGTCATCAGCCGCATCAGGGATCGGCGGTTCGGCTCAAGGCCCGGCAGACACCATTACCGTGGGAGGCTTATTCGCGATTGCCTCCCGGTGGTCAATCCCGGGGGATCGATGAAGGTCGGATGCGACGAAATCCGTGAACGGGTCGGCCGGCGGTGATAGGAGCGGGCGGGCCGACCCCGGGGACCCATTCATGACCATCTCGTGGCTCGGTGCCCTGATCACCTTCCAGGTGACCTTCACCGAACTCTTTATCGCCGCCTCGGTGATGCTGACCGGCGCCTACCGGTTCGGATGCACGCTGATGGGTATCGAGCTGTTCGGCGCGACCCATGGGGTCTACCTCGCGGTGGCCTGCTTCCTAGCCTACCTCTGCTCGGGCCATAACGGGATCTACCTACCCCAGCGCATCGCCGTGCCGAAGGCGGCGCAGGGCCTCGCCGGCGGCGCGACCCTGCGCGATGCTCGGACGGCCCGCGCGCCGGCCGTTCAGCCCCAGCCTACCTCTTAGCATTCCGGTCACTGAAGGAGCCGTCATGACCTCGTCGCATCGCGTCGTCGCCACCGAGGGCGACGTCGCCGCCTTCTTGTGGTTCGATGGCGGCATGTCCTGCGTCGTCACCGGACGCACCGACGAGGCCCGGCTGCCAACCATCGCGCAGGCGGTCGATGAGCAGGTCCGTGGCCTCGCGCCGGATCGGCGGCAGCCGTGACCCTCGACCAACTTCGCATCTTCGTGGCGGTGGCCGAGCGGCAGCACGTGACCCGAGCCGCCGAGGCGCTGAACCTCGTCCAATCGGCGGTCAGCACGGCGATCGCCAATATCGAGGGGCGGCACGCGACGAAGCTGTTTCACCGGGTCGGCCGTGGGATCGAGCTGACCGAGGCGGGGCGCGTGTTCCTCATCGAGGCTCGCGCGGTGCTCGCCCGGGCGGAAGCCGCCGAACTGGTGCTCGCCGACCTCAGCGGCCTGCGACGGGGGACGCTGACGCTCTACGCCAGCCAGACCATCGCCAGCGACTGGCTGCCGCGCCACCTCGTCGCCTTCCGCCGGGCCTATCCCGAGATCGCCGTTCGCTTGGCCGTGGGCAATACCGCCGATGCCGCCGACGCGGTGCGCGCGGGGACGGCCGAACTCGGCTTCGTCGAGGGGGCGTTGGACGACCCGACGCTTACGAGCACCACCATCGCGCGGGACCAACTCGTCCTCGTGGTCGCCCCAACACATCCCTTCACAGGGGTGACCGCGCTCGCACCCGAGGACCTCGCCGGGGCCGATTGGGTGCTGCGCGAGGCGGGATCGGGAACCCGCTCGGCCTTCGAGGCAGCGCTCACGGAGGCCGGTCTGGCCGTGGCCCGGCTCCGGGTCACGCTCGAACTGCCTTCCAACGAGGCGGTCCGCGCCGCCGTCGAGGCCGGAGGCGGGGCCGCCGTTCTGTCCGAGACCGTAGTGGCAGCTGCGCTTCGGGCCGGAACGCTGGTGCGGGCGGCGTTTGCCCTGCCGAGCCGTCCGTTCCGGGTGCTGCGCCACAAGGAGCGCTACCGCAGCCGGGCCGCCGACGCGCTGCTCGACCTGATCGAGGAGGCGGCTGCCGGATGAGGGAACCTGCGAAGCCCGTTCCCCCCGACGACCCGCGGGTCAGGCTCGCCGAGGACCGCACGGTGCTGGCAGCCGAGCGCACCTTCGTGGCGTGGCTTCGCACCGGGCTCGCCTTCCTCGGCGTCGGCCTGGCCGCGCAGCGCTTCCTGCGAGAGGTGCTGGCGGTCTGGCCACTGAAGGTGCTGTCGCTCACGCTGATCGCCTGTGCGCTCGCCTCGTTCGCCGGCGCCGCATGGCGGGACCGAGCGATCCGGGCGCGACTCGCCCATGCCGAGATCCCGATGATGCCGCGCATCCTCACCATCGGGGTTGCGGCCCTGCTCATCGCGATCTCGGGCCTCGCGGCTACCGCCCTGCTCTGGGCGTGAGGTCAGGCCACCGTGACCCGTACCCGGTGCCAGGCGGCGCTGAGGTAGCCCTTGTAGTTCCAGGTGTCGTCGGGCGCGGCCGGCTGGGTCTGGCCGGCGGAATCCCAGGCCCGCACCGCGAGTTCGTGCTCGCCGGTCGTCAGCTCGCGCTCGATCTCCCAGAACGTCCAGGCGTAGGGCGCGTCGGCGTCGCGGTCGATCCGGGCCTGCGCCCAGCTGCGACCGCCATCCGTCGAGACATCGACGCGGGCGACCGCGCGGTCGCTGGCGATGGCGTAGCCGCGGATCGCTTGCCGGCCGGCCTTCAACGCTGCGCCGCGGGCGGGCTCGCAGATCGCGCTGTTGAGCGGCATCGCCTCGATGGTGATGCCGTGGTCGGGGTCCGCGGTCTCGGCGGTCACGTCGGGCGGAAACAGCTTGTAGTCGTCGGCCTGCATCGGGTTGTCGGAGGGGTGATCCTGCACCGTGATGCGGGCGAGCCATTTCGGGCTGCGGATGCCGGCAAATCCCGGCACCACCACGCGCAACGGATAGCCGTGCTCGGGGGCGAGAGGCTCGCCGTTCATCGCGAAGGCGAGCAGCGTCTCGGGCGCCAGCGCCTTGGCGAGCGGGATCGAGGCGCCGAAGCGTATGTCCGACCCCGCGATACGGTCGTGGCTCTCGAAGGCGACGTGGCGCGGACTGCCCGCATCGATCCCGGCGGCGTGCAGGACGTCGGCGAGCCGCACCCCAGTCCATTCCGCGTTGCCGATGGCGCCGGCCGCCCACGGGTCGCCGGCGACCGGGGCCACCGCCAGCATGTCGGCCCGGCGGTTGCCGGCGCATTGCATCACCGCCGTGACGGTGACGTGCGCGAAGCGTGCCTTCAGATCGGCGACGGACAATTCGAGGGGCGTCGCGATCATCCCGTCGACAGTCAGGCGGTAGCCGTCGGCGTCGAGGTCCGGGATGCCGCCGTGGCTGCGGACGTAGAAGTCGGCCTGGTCGGTGAGGAAGGCCGCCCGCAGGCGATCGAGCGGCGGCTCGGCATTGTAGGGCGCCTCGCCGTGCACGATGAGGCGGTCCTTGCGCTGGAACAGGCCGAGCATGGGGTTTTTGTCCTGCGTTCGTGACGTATCGACGACGAGAACGCGCCGGGGGCGATAAGGCCCCCGGCGCGCGTCGCCTCAGGGCTTCATCGTCGAGACCACCGCGTTCTTCGCCCGGTCCACTACGGCGACGCTGAGGTCGCGGTTGAGGACGTAGGCATGGGCGTTGTCGGCCGAGAACGCGATCGCCTGGCGCGGCTCGTTCAGGCCGGTCACCGTGGCGACGACCTTGAGGGTGCCGGTGTCGATCACCGAGAGCGAGTTGTCCTTCAGGTTGCCCGAATAGACGAAGCGCCCGTCCGGGGTCAGTGCGGCGCCGTAGGGGTCCTTGCCCACTTCCACTTCGGAGGTGACCTTATGGGCGGCGACATCGACCACGCCGATGGTATTACGGCCGCTGTTGGCGGCAAAAAGCGTCTTGCCGTCCTTGGTGATCGAGATGGCGCGCAGCTTGTCGAACCCGGCGATCTCACCGGTGATCTTGTTGGTGGCGGTATCGACCAACGTGATCTTGTCGCCAAGGAAGTTCGTGACGAACACGGTCTTGCCGTCAGGCGACAGCTTCACGCCCTGGCGCGGCTGCGCGAAGCCGGGGATCACGGCCTCGGCGAGCATGGTCTTGGTGTCGAACACGGTCAGCGTGCTCGCGGCCTCGTTGTTGACGTAGAGCTTGGTCCCGTCGGCCGAGAGCACCGTACCGAACGCGCCGGGGCCCGCGGCGAGAACGCCGGCCTCCTTGCCGGTGGCGGTCTCGTAGACCGTGATCCGGCCGGTGCCGCTGTCGGAGACGTAGAAGCGGGCGCCGTCCGGTGCGAACACGATGTTGCGCGGCGTGACGAAGCCGTCGAGGCGGCGCAGCACCGTGCCCTTGGCGACGTCGTAGACGACGACGGCGCTCTCCTCGCTGTTCGACACAGCGGCGACGGTCCCGGCGGCGTTCAGCGCCAGCGCGTTATTCTTGATCGCGCCGTCGAAGCCGGCGGCGAACCCGGGCTGGGCCTGGGCTAGGAGCAAGGCGGCTCCGGTGAGGAGGGTGCGGAGGCTGGTGCGGATATGGGTCATGAAGCGGGTCTCTCGGGCATGCGCGCTCGTTCGGCGGCCGGGGCCTGCCGTGAGGGCTGGTTCGAAATCGGAAATCCGTGGTGTAAGGCCGGGCCGGCCGTGCATCGCCCTGAGGAGACGCCGGAAGGCGCAGATTATTCCCCGAGGCCGGCGAAAAAAACGCGGCGGCCTCGGGACTCGGGGGGGGTCAGGGCGTTGGCTTCAACGCCGTGAGGTAATCGATGATGGTTTGCACGTCGGCCTGATCGACGGGCGCCTTGTAGACGTGGACCATCTTGTTCACGGTCTCGGTCCACTGCGCCTTCGTGAGCTTGGGTTGGGTCAGCACCATCCCGGCCGAGTGGCAGGCGAGGCAGTTGTTGTTGACGGCCTCGGCCCCCGGTCCGTCGGGGAAGATCCGGTCGGAGGTCGGCATCACGATTGATTGCGAGGTGAAGCGCATCGGCTCGGGAGCCGGGGCGGCGAGCGCCACCAGGGGAGACAGTATGAGCGCGGCGATGAGGGCCGCAGGGCGGATCGGGTGCATGGCTGGTCTCCTCAAGCGGCCTGGAAGGACACGGCCTCGATGCCGTTCTGCATGAAGCCGGCGCCGTTCCAGACCCGGTCCATGGGCTGCGCGACGCCGTTGGTATTGGTGCAGCGGACCCTGACCGTGTGGGTGCCGGCGGCCAGCGCCGGAAGGCTGCCGTCGAAGCGGCGGAAGCTGTAGGGGCCCTCGTCGGCGCCGAGTTGCGCCGGAAACCACGTCGCTCCGCCGTCTCCGGAGAACTCGACCGCCTTTACCCCGCAATCGCCGCCGAAAGCGATGCCGCGGATGGCCACCGGCGTTCCGGCTGCCACCTTGGCGTCGTCCTGCAAATTGGTGATGAACGAGCGCGGCACCATCCTGTTGATCGGTACCGTCTTGAAGCCGGTCTGGCCGGGTTTGATGTTGGCGCCCGGCACGTCCGGAATGCGGTAGGCGGTCTTCATCCAGTATTGGTCGTCGGGCTTGTCCAGCACCTCGATGTCGGACAGCATCTTGACCCAGTAGGTCGAGTACCAGCCCGGCACCACGAGGCGGAGCGGGAAACCGTTGAGCAGCGGGAGCTGCTCGCCGTTCATCGCGTAGGCGATCATCACCTCACCATTGTTGGCGTGGTCGAGATCGAGCGACTTCTTGAAGTCCGGCGCGTCGTCGACCACGGGCTCGTCGAGGCCGTTGAAGCGCACCTGCACGGCACCGGCCTTCACCCCGGCCTTTTCGAGCACGTCCTTCAGGCGCACCCCGGTCCAGCGGGCGTTGCCCATCGAGCCGTTGGCCCATTGAGCGCCGGGCACCCGCGGCTCGAACAGCCCGCGTGAATTGCCCGAGCACTGGTTGACCGCGGCGATCTCGAAGCGCGGCAGGCCGGCGATGGCGTCGAGCGAGAGCGAGAGTTCCTTGTCGACGTGGCCGCGGACCTTAAGACGGAAGGTGCCGGCGTCGACTTCGGTCGGGATCGAGGCCCAGTGCCAACGGACGTAGAAGCGGTCGTTGGGGGTGAACACGCCCTCGTCGAACACCGAGAACGGCGTCTCCAGCAGCGGCGGATGGGTGCGTTGAAGGATCATCTCGGCCTTGCCCGGAAAGGCGGTGGTCAGCGCCCGCTCATCCGGGCCGCCAGGCAGCGGAAGCTTCACCGAGCCTGCCGCCCAGGCCGGTATGGCGGCGCCGAGGCTGCCGAGCCCTAGGCTACCCAGGACGAGGCGGCGGTTCATTGGTCTGTCCAGTCCGTGCATGGTTTCCCCCTTTAAAGATGTCGGCGTCGATGCGTTCGAGGGCACCGGGCGGGTGGCAATTTCTTGCAACCAAGGAGATGTTACGGGATGAGATTTATTCCCGCCAACGGTCATTCGCGATGCGAACGATCTCCCGATGCGATGGTTTAGAAACTTTCGATCTCCGCCTCCGTGGTGACGGAGGCCGTTTAAGCGTCACGCCGCCGGCGCTTCGACGGGCGCGGTCCTGCGATGCCCGAACAAGGCGTGACGTTCGGCGAAACCGCGCAGGGCGACAATGCCGAGCGGTTCGAGGGCATGCGCCAATCCGTCGATGAAAGTGTCGGTGGCGATCAGCGGCGTGTCGTAGGTCTTGCACAGGCGCTCGACGCGAGCGAGCACGTTGAGATCGCGGCCGATCGCCGTGAAGTCGACCCGGTCGCCGCCGCCGATATTGCCGTAGGCGATCTCCCCGACATGAAGTGCGACGCCGACCTCGAAGGCAGCTGTGTCACCGTCGCGCAGGGTCGCAAGCGCAGCGAGTGCGGCCTCGGCGGCACGCAAGGCGGCACGGCGCGCCGCAGCCTCGTCGCGATCGGCATCGAACACGGCCAGTAGCCCGTCGCCGATATACTTCAGTACCTCGCCGCCTTCCGCCTCGATGGCTGGCACGATGCCATCGAACATCCGGTTGAGGGCGGCCACGACACGGTCGGGGCTCTGCCGGTCGGACAGTTCACCGAACCCGCGCAAGTCAGTCAGCATCATCGCGGCCCGCATCAGACGGACATCGCCGCGCCGCACTGTGCCGGCCAGGATTTGCCGTGCCGGGTCGCACCCGACATAGGCGCTCAGCACCGCGCCGAGCATGTCGTCGAGCGCCTTGATCTCGAACAGCAGCGAGAACGGCTCGACCAGCGCCAGCAACGTGTCGATCTCGATCAGCGTGAAACCGCCCGGTCTCGCCGTGGCCCAGGAGGCGGCGCCCATGCGTCCACGCGCGGCGCGCAGCGGCACGATGAGGTAGTCGGTCAGACCCTCGTCGCGAAGCTCGCCCAGCACGGGAAACGGCAGCGGCCCATCCCCGTCGAGACGGCATCGGAACGGGGTACGGGTCTCGACCACGTGCTCGACGGTGTTGCCGTGAAAGGTCGGCGTACTCTCGATGCCGTGGCGGCGACGCAAGGCTAGGCTCGACGCTCCTGGATGCCAGACGCGCATTACCCAGCGGAACGACGGATGCAGGGTCGGCGCGTGGGTGGTGGCGCGGGCCAGTGGCAAGCCAAGCCCCAAGAGGCACGCACTGAACCCG
>NZ_VRUU01000190.1 GCF_008039875.1 Methylobacterium sp. WL119
CGCTCACCCCGCCCGAGCCGCGTTTCGCCCCGCCGGTCGCGACGCTCGCGGCCGCCGAGCCGCGTTCGACGGAAGCCGCGCCCCCGGTGCAGACCGGCCGGCAGGCCCAGGTCGTGGAGCAGGTGCGGGCCCTGCGGGCAAACCAGGTCTTACGGGACACGCAGGTCCTGCGGGTTACCCAGGTCCTGCGGGACACCGAGGTCGTGCGGCAGGCCCAGATCGTGCCGCTGCCGGTCGCCCGCCCGGCGGACCTGATCGCCGCCCCCGTGCCGCAGCGCCTCGCCCTGCGCCGCGCCCCGCGCCGGGTGCCCGAGGCGGTCCCGGCGCCCACCGCCGAGACGCCGTCGTTCTTCGAGGAGCTGTTCGCCGCGCGGAAGGACCCGGGCCCGGCTTTGGCCTACGCCGCCCTCGAGAGCCCCGGGCTGGAGCGGTCGCGCGGCCGCCTGTTCCCCGGCCCCGACGCGGGCGCCGGCACGGCGATCTACGACATCACCGCCCGCACCGTCCGCCTGCCGAACGGCGAGGTGCTGGAAGCCCATTCCGGCCTCGGCGCCAGCATGGACCATCCCGACTTCGTGCACCTGCGGATGCGCGGCTCGACCCCGCCGGGCACCTACGACCTCACCGAGCGCGAGGCTTTGTTCCACGGCGTGCGGGCGATCCGCCTCAACCCGGTGGGCGGCGCCGCCGCGATCCACGGCCGCGACGGGCTGCTGGCCCACACCTACATGCTCGGGCCGAGCGGCGCCTCGAACGGCTGCGTGTCCTTCCGCAACTACGACCGCTTCCTGCAGGCGTTCCTGCGCGGCGAGATCCGCCGCCTCGTCGTGGTGACCGGCCGCGGCGACGGCCCGGCCCGCTTCGCCGCGAGCCGCTGACGCCGTCACCGATCGGCCACACCCGGCGACGGCGTCCGAAAGCCGGATTGACGGGCCGGCGCCGCCCGACGCAACCTGCACGCGACGGTTCCTCATCGAGGATCAAAAGGGAACGCGGTGAGGGGAGGGCCCGACGAGGCCTTGCCCGAAGCCGCGGCTGCCCCCGCAACTGTAAGCGGCGAGCCTTCCACCACTGGACGTCACTGGATGCGCCGCATCCGGGAAGACGGTGGCGGGCGATGACCCGCGAGCCAGGAGACCTGCCGTCAGTCGTGGTCACACGCGAAGCGCGTCGGGCGGGGTGTTCCGGCGGGTGTCGAAGCCCCCGGCCGTCCGACGGACGGAGCGGTGGATCGGCCTCGTTCGCGGTGACGTGCCACGTCCGCGTCGCCCGAGGTCCCGTGTCCGCGTCCCAGTCCCCGCCCGTCTTCCGAACGCCAACCCTGCTCGCTCTCGCCTGCGCCGCCGCCCTCTCGGGCCCGGCCGCGCTGGCGCGCCCCGCCGCCGGGGAGGCCGAGGCGAACCTCGCCGAGATCTCCGTGACGGCCGACGATCCCAGGCCCGCCGCCGGGGCTGCGGCGAGCGCCGGCTACGTCGGCGGCACCATCGGCGCCGGCGGGGCGCTTCGGACGGTGGATGCGGCGAGCGCCGGCATCGTTTCCGGCGCCGAGATCAACAGCCGCCCGATCACGCGGCCGGGCGAGGTGCTCGAATCCGTGCCCGGCCTGATCGTCACCCAGCATTCGGGGGAGGGCAAGGCCAACCAGTTCTTCCTGCGCGGCTTCAACCTCGACCACGGCACCGACATCGCGATCGAGGTCGACGGGATGCCGGTGAACATGCGCACGCACGCGCACGGCCAGGGCTACGCCGACATCAACTTCCTGATCCCCGAGCTCGTCGGCGCGGTGGCGTTCCACAAGGGGCCGTACTTCGTCCGCGACGGCGACTTCGCCTCGGCCGGCTCGGTACGGATCGACTACCTCGACACCGTCGCCAAGAACGTCGCGCTGACCTCGTTCGGCAGCTTCGGCTACGCGCGGGCGCTGACCATCGCCTCGGCCCCCCTCGGCCAGGGCAACCTGCTCGTGGCGGGCGAGGCGCAGGTCTACGACGGCCCGTGGGACGTGCCGGACGCGCTGCGCAAGGTGAACGGCGTGGTGCGCTACAGCCAGGGCACGGCGCTCGACGGGTTCTCGGTCACCGGCATGGCCTATGCCAGCCGCTGGACCGCGACCAACCAGATCGCGTCGCGCGCGGTGTCGGAGGGGATCATCGGCCGCTTCGGCACCCTGAACCCGACCGACGGCGGCGACAGCAGCCGGTTCTCGCTCTCGGGCCGCTGGAGCATGACCGACGACACCGGCGTCACGCGGGCCTCGGCCTACGTCATCCGCTCGCAGCTCAACCTGTTCAACGACTTCACCTACTTCCTCAACGATCCGGTCAACGGAGACCAGTTCCACCAGCTCGACCAGCGCATCCTCGGCGGCGGCGAGGTGAGCCACGTCTTCCAGGGCGACCTGTTCGGGCATCCGATGGAGAACGAGATCGGGGTGCAGACCCGCACCGACGCGATCCGCGTCGGGCTGTTCAACACCGCGAACCGCCAGTTCCGCACGGGCGTCCTCGACGACCGGGTGCTGGAGGCGAGCGGGGCGTTCTACGTCGACAACCGCGTGCGCTGGACCGACTGGCTGCGCACCAGCGTCGGCTTCCGGGCCGACGCCTACTACGGCGACGTGGTCTCCGACACGGCGGCCAATTCCGGCAAGGCACGGGACGGCATCGCCAACCCGAAGCTCGGGCTGGTGCTGGGGCCGTGGTTCGACACCGAGCTCTACGTGAACTACGGCGGCGGCTTCCACTCGAACGACGTGCGCGGCGTGACCGCGACGGTCGACCCGGCGAGCCCCCTGTTCAACATCGCGCGCTCGCCCTTCCTCGTGCCCTCGACCGGCTACGAGGTCGGCATCCGCAACCGCTCGATCGCCGGGCTGGAGACGGCATTGGCCCTGTTCCGCCTCGATTTCGCGTCGGAGAACCTGTTCCAGGGCGACACCGGCACGACGGAGCCGAGCCGGCCGAGCCGCCGCTTCGGCATCGAGTGGACCAACCGCTACGCGGTGACGCCGTGGCTGAGGCTGGAGGGGGACCTCACCGTCACCAATACCCGCTTCTCCGACGTCGACCCGGTCGGCAACCGCATCCCCGAGGCGCCGACCACGATCGCGTCGGCCGGGTTCACCTTCGGCGAGGGCCTCGGCTGGTTCGGCGCGATGCGGCTGCGCTACTTCGGCCCGCGCCCGCTGATCGAGGACAATTCCGTGCGCTCGAAGCCGACGGCGCTGCTCAACGGCCGCGTCGGCTACAATTTCGACAACGGCCTCAGCCTGTCGCTCGACGTGCTGAACCTGACCAACGCCAAGTCGGACCAGATCACCTACTACTACGTCTCGCGCCTGCCGGGCGAACCGGCCGACGGCGTCGCCGACCGGCACTTCCACCCGGTCGAGCCCACCGCCGTGCGGCTGACGCTGGCCGGGCGGTTCTGAGCGGCGGCCCTCGATCCGAGCGGCAGGCCCGGCGAAAACGGCCTCGCACGGTTCTGCCGCATTGACGGGGCGGCGGCCGGCGCCCTAGGCGTGGGGCATGCGCATGTGGCGGCCAGATTGGCGGGTCTGCCGCGCGGTCATCGCCGTGACCGCGCTCTACGCGCTCGCCCTGCAGGCCGTCCTCGGCGGGATGACGGGCGTGCGCACCCTCGACCCGGCGCACGCGCTCTGCCTGCAGGAATCCGGCGCGGACGGGCAGGGCCCGGCCGACGCGCCCCATCACGGCGACCACCTGGCATGCTGCACGGCCGCGCAGGCGATGCCGATGGCGGACGTGCCGGTTCCGGCGGCCGTCGCGGTCGCCCGGTCCGCTCCCCCGGCCGTCGACGTTCCGTGGCGTCCCGTCCTCGCCGCCGCCGCCCGCGCTCCGCCGGGCCTCGGCGCCGGCG
>NZ_VRUU01000191.1 GCF_008039875.1 Methylobacterium sp. WL119
TAATAGGACTAATTAAGTATATTTTTAGAGCGCAGTAATATTATTATATTTGTTGATGTGGCTATCGAGGTTATCAATGACGACGACGTCGTCGAGGATGAGTTCGGGTACTAGGACCCGATCGACGTAGGCCTGGAAGGCGTCGCAGTTGATTGGCCCGTCAATCAACAAGGGCACGGCGATCCACGACAAGCGCAGGCCGGCGAAGGTCGTCTTCCAGTGGCCGTTTGGCACGGGCGAGCACAGCCGCGCGCTGCGCTGTGAATGCCCACGAGTGCGAGCCATGTTGGGGAGGTCCAGGTCTTGTCGAAGAACACGAGGTGGGCAGGGTTGAGGTCGGGCTGGTTCACAAACCACGCCTCGCGCACCGCCTTTATGTCGGGGTACCCCTGCTCAGCTCGTATCCAGCGGCCGCGACGTAGTTTCGACATTCGTGCGGGCGGAAGCTTTGAAAGCATTTCGGATCGCGGTCCAGAGGTCTGAGTGTAGGCCTCGGCGGCGTATTGGCTGCCGCGATCCGAGTGGCAGTTGAGGCAAGCCCCCGGTCGTTGCCGTTGTGGGCCATCATCAGAGCCGCCGACATTAATTCGGTCCGCATGTGCTCGCGCAGGGACCAGCCGACGATCTTGCGAGTGGCGAGATCGAGGACGGCGGCCAGGTAGAGCCAGCCCTCTCCGGTGGGCAGATAGGTGATATCTGCCCACCAAAACGTGTTGGGCAACGCCGCCGAGAACTGCTGCTTCAGGAGGTTGGGTGCAATCGGCAGATTGTGGCGGCTGTCGGTCGTGCAGGCCCGGATAGACGCCCTGCCAGGGCCTGGATGCCGTGACGGCGCATCAGACGCTCCACCCTCTTCGACTAACTGTTCGGCCCTCTGCGCGCAGGGCAGCATGAATCCGAGGCGAGCCGTGGCGCCTCTGATGCCCGACATGAATACGTCGGACGTTGTCCAAGAGCTGATGGTTGGCTGCCGATCTGTCGCTCTCAGGACGTTCCCGCCAGCCCTAATAACCACTGGCGGAGACTTCGAGCACGCGGCACATGAGACGCACTGGCCAGGTGCTCGCAGCCGGCTGCCAGCCAGCGCTGGGCCTGCGGGTCAACGGCTTCCCAGGGCGGGAGGTCGTTGGGCATCCAGCGCCATGGTGCTCCTGTCTTCACGACGTAGCGCAGGCCATTGAACACCTCGCGCAAGCTATGCTCGCGCTGCCCCGCATCCTCGCGCAGCAGGGTCAGATAAGGGGCGACCAGCACCCACTCATCATCGGAGACGTCGGATGGGTAGGGTCTGCGCGAAGGGGTCATGCCCCCTTCATCTGGAATCCCCAAGCCACGGGCCCATAACAGCCTCTAGCACTACCTGGGCACTTTGAGGGCGTTTGCTGCGTTGTTTCTCCTAGGATAGCTCGTTGAAGCAGCAATGGATCGGGGTCGCGAGGGGATGGACGAGTTCGACACCTAGCTGACCCCGTTCCTGACTGCGATGGGGCGCAAGACCCGGCGGACCTGGGCACCGCTCTATCTCCGGGGCCTGTTCGCTCCGGGGGATCGCAAAAGCCTTCAGCCGATGGCGGCACGGCTTGGGCTGTCGGGCCACGACCAGCTGCAGCACTTCATCGCCAGCCCCGCCTGGGACGACGGACCGCTCCGGACGAAGCTGGCCCGTCAGGCGGACCAGCTGGTCGGCGGATCCGATGCCTGCCTGGTGATCGACGACACCGCCTTGCCGAAGAAGGGCACGCGCTCGGTCGGGGTGGCGCGCCAGTACTGCGGTGCGCTGGGTAAGCAGGCCAACTGCCAGTCTCTGGTCTCCCTCAGCCTGGCGCAGGGCGAGGTGCCCGTGCCGGTGGGCTTGCACCTGTTCCACCCCGAGGCATGGACGAGCGATCCGCAACGATGCGTGCAGGCCGGCGTGCCCGAGGCCGCGATCGTGCAGCGGACCAAGGGTGAGATCGCACTGTTGGAACTGGATCGCCTGAGGGCCGCCGGTCTACGCTTCAGCACGGTGCTGGCCTATGCGGGCTACGGCGTCAGCGCCGCCTTCCATCACGGTCTGGATGCAAGGGGCCTGCGCTGGGCCGTCGGCATCGTCAGGAACCAGAAGGCCTACGCGGCCGACGTGCAACTCGTGCCGCTGACTGGTCGCGCCCGCAAACCTTCGCCGGACCAGGAGCCGCGGGAGGCCGAGGCGGTGCTGGCCGAGCTGATCTTGGCGGCGCGTGACGTGGCGCCAGGGCACGAAGGGCAAACTCTCGGCCCGGTTCGCCGCCATCCGGGTGCGGGTCGGCGACGGTCCGGTCTGGGGCAACAACCGGCATCTGCCCGGCGAGGACGTCTGGCTCGTGGGCGAGTGCCGCTCGTCGGGTGAGCACAAATACGACCTGTCCAACCTGCCGGCCAAAACGTCACGGCGCTTCCTGGCAGGCACGATCAAGACGGGCTGGGTCTGCGAGCAGGCCCACCAGCAGCTCAAGGAAGATCTCGGCCTCGACCATTTCGAGGGACGGTCCTGGACTGGGCTGCATCGACACGCGTTGATGGCGTGCATCGCCTGCGCCTACCTGCAGCACCTGCGCCTCGCTGAGCATTGTTGGATGGGGCGGGGAAAAAATGACACATTGCCTTCCGGGGCCGCCGCCGTCAGCCATCTTACCCGCCGTGCGGCAGGCCATCATCGAACGGCTGTTCGCCAAGCTGGTTCCGCCCGTCCTGTGCCACCACGGCTGAAGGCGCTTCACGCTGCCCTCTCACATCAAAGTGCCCAGGTACCGCTAGTGCTCTGACGCCGACAGAACGTGCACAGAGCAGCGCAGTTTTCGAAGCCGCAGCAGCGAGTTAGAGGACAGGCAGGTGGCCCATCCGTCGGCGTTTGTGCACTAGTTCCTATGGCATCGCGCGCCACTCGAGCCCATTCTAATGGTGACACAGGATCACGGAAAAGGTGGGTGGCAGATCGTGTGGCCGCGTCTTCGCCTTCGGCTGGCCCGCCTCAACCAATGATTCCTGAACAGCCTACTGCAAATTGTTTGGCATTATTCTTCATCAGATTAAAAATACAAAACGTATACTACGCCAAATGATTCAGGCCGCGAAATCTCCCATCGGACTTATAAATATCTGTGTAAAGTATTATGGCAATATTTGTTTGCCGATAATTTCTTGCTAAAATTGCCGCTCCTATTATAACTCTTGCATCTGCCATATTAGGTAGGGCGTAGAGCTCTATGAATAAATTCTTTACCTGCCGTTCAGATTAATCAAGAGATAAAATCTATGCCAACATCATGCTGCTGTTATACAACAGATTGCGGATATCTATTTCCCACTCTGTTAAGCGCTAAGCAAATGCGCGACAATGTTCCAATCAGCCTCGCTGACGTGCAGGTAATATACTTTGGTGCGCACAATAGTTTAGTTTATGCCGCAGATATATTTTGCAAAACAAACGATATAAAATTCATAAATGTCCCTCCTTCAATATTGAATGGAAATCCAATGTTGTGTGCGCGTTTTTTTATAAGTAAAATTCTATCTAAATCATATAAAAACATTCTATACTTAGATGGAGATACACAAATAGCAGGATCAGTAGCTCCACTCTTAAATTACGAAATATCAGATGAAACTATCCTAGCAGCACACGACCCTATGGCTCTAAAAATAAAAAGTGCATCCGGAGATTGGAAAAAGCGCCGGCAATACTTCAATAGTATTGGAATTGACAGTATTGGACAGGATAATTATTTCAATTCAGGTGTAATGGGCTTTAAGGCAAACGATTGGGAGGCGGTAAGTAAGGAAAGCCTTATTTTATATCGGAAAAATAAGGATAGATTTTTATTTGCTGACCAAGATACATTGAATAT
>NZ_VRUU01000192.1 GCF_008039875.1 Methylobacterium sp. WL119
ACCCCGACCAAGCCCGCGGCGACCGCGCCCGCCGCCCCGGCCGCGCCGATGAAGCCCTCGGCCCCCGTCGCCGGCGCGCCGAACGCCGCCAAGGGCGCCCTGCTCGACCTCAACAGCGCCTCCGCCGCCGAGCTCGACGCGCTCCCCGGCATCGGCGCCGCCCGCTCGGCCGCGATCATCAAGGGCCGCCCCTACAAGGGCAAGGACGACCTCGTGCAGAAGAAGATCCTCTCGCAGTCGGTCTACGACGGCATCAAGGACAAGGTCATCGCCAAGCACAAGTGATTTTTTGCGGGGTTTTGGCCGGCGCGCGGTGAGTGGGCTGCGCGCCGGTATGGAGGAGAGCGGCGTTCCATAGAGTCTCACCGGCCGCTTTCGACCTAACCTAGTCGTATTCAAACGGCCGTGCGGCTCCCAAGAGCAGACGTATGTTCCGTTGCCGCTCCGACAATTATGCCCCCAAGCTGGGCATAGAACACGATCAGTTTCAATTTAGATCACTGAACTGAACCATATCCCAGGCGGATGAGCCACTCGAACCTGCAGGTAAATTGTTAAATTCGAAATTCAATCGCAATGCATAGACCGAGTTTTGTAATAGGCCCCATCTCAGATCATTTGATTTCTAAACTCATCAATTATTGCCGATATGCCCGAGTATAAACTTGGCTGCAGCAGCTTGCGTTCGTTTGTCAGCTCAATCTTCTTTCCGTCCATCTCATATCCATTTAGCGACACTGACCCCACGATGAACTGGGCGTTCGCCGGCCTCTGCGCTTCAATCGTGCTGAAGATACGTTTCGCGTTTACGGGGTCCTGATCCTGCTGCAATGGACTGTCGAGGACGACAGGCGCAGTGATCGCCGTCGTGTGCTCGAAGCAGGTGCTGACAAACGCTAGGACGTAGGAGAGGACAGCACGAGGATGAACCGATCCGGTATCCTTGATGACGTAATGAATTTTCTGCGCTTTATCCAAATTGATATTTTTAACATCTAGCGATTTCAAATTTGATGTGATCTGCTGGGCGAAAAATGACTCGATCCTATCCTTTCGCGCTTTGTTTTCGAGCTTGCGTATCGATTTTCTCACCGATTCGATCCCGGTGGTCAACTCGGCTGTCCTGGCTTCGATATCTGCGGCCTGTCGGTCGAAGACGCTCAGCGCCTGACGCTGTCCCTCCGACGCGATGACCTGGGCAAGGGTGATCTCGCCCTGTTTGATGGTGAGCACCTGTTGGGCAGCGGCGATCTGCTCGTCGGCACTCCTGAGGTTCAGGCGAGCGGCCTCAACCTGCGCCTTGACCTCGATCATGTGGTCGACGAGCTCGTTCAGGACCGCGACGCATGCCTCGCGATCCTCGATAATGCCGAACCTCATCGCGAAGTTGTTTTCGTGGACCGTTCCGCACGTCGGGCATGGGATAGGCTCATCGCCCCGCTCGACGAGCCATTCGCGATCGTTCTCAAGCTCTTTGAGCGCGCGGCGCCCGACCTCGAACTGGTCGTTCAGGAGCGTTCTTTGCGCTATCACGTCGCTCAATGAGGCAGCGAACTTGGCTCGCTTCTCCCGCAGCTTTTTCAGCTCGGATAGTAAACGCAGGATCGCCGCCTCGTACGCTTCCTGGTCGATCGACAACGCGTCTTGGGTCACGGATTGCCGCAGAGCCAGGGCCGATCGTTCGACGACGGTCGCTTGGCTCTGCAACTCGCCTTTTTCGACGGCCATCAGCTGAAGCTCAGCCCGGCGGGCGTACCATTCGTCCGGCAGGATGCCCGAATGGTACGAGACGATGCTTCGATGGTAGTTGGCGAACTGCTTCAGCCCATCGAACGACTGCCAGGGACGCTCCCAACCTACATCCTGATCGACGTAGAACGGCAGGAAGAAGAAGGCCGGTGTCGGCGTTGTCGGGTTCCCCTTTCGGTCCGGCAAGACCAGACTGATCCCAAGTAGCTTCGCGAGGGACGGTGCCAACTGGCTCGTCACCTTTTGCATCGACTCCATGAGAATGCGCGCCTCGTCGAACAGCGCGAAAACCGATCCATGCCTAAGCATGAAGAAGGTTTTACCATCAACCTGAAATTCAAGGAGACCAGTCACCTTCAGTTTAGGCCAGTTTTCGTGAACGCGGGCTGGCTCCGCACCGAGAACCCAGTATAAGGATTTGATCAGGGATGACTTACCTGTTGAGTTGCCCCCTAGGATGATCGTTATCTTCGGGTCGAACGTCGTCTGGAACGCCCCCTGCTCCAGGTCGGACATGAGATATAACTTTTTGAAGCGTAAGTTTTTCATTGGTCTTCTTGCGCAAGTTCCTCACCAGCAATCTAAATCTGCGTTCGTCGCTCATGATGAGAACTCGTAGAGGAAGGCCGCACTCAGGTACGCGTCGTCCTGATAAATGCCGAACTGCTGGGCGAGCGCGCGGACGCGTCCGAGATTTGATTCAACGATCCCGGCAAGGGTTTGATCGCCATCGTCGATACCGCTCGCATGTTCGTAAAGGTTCGTGCAGAATTGCTCGAAAGCAATTGATACCATGCTGAGCTTCTCAAGCTCGTAGCGTGCCCAGGCGCGCCTGATATCGCGCTTTCGGACAGGAGATATCTCTGTGAGGTCGTTCGAGACGGTAGACCACTTCGGCCTGCTCTGGTGACGCCGTTTGGTCTCGTCCAGCATCTCCTGGACCTGAGCACGCGTAAGCGCCTTCGCCCGCATTAAATCCTGGAAGCTCGTCACGCTGCCCATGTGCTTGGACCGTTCGCGGGCGTGTTCGAGAATGACCACGACGAATGTCGATGACGGGCAGTCCGGAATACCGAGTTCGCGTTCAAGGAACTGAAGGATCAGACCCCGAAGCATAGTTCCGGGCCTGCTCAGCGGGAGGTCCGATAGATAATACTCGAAAAGCTTGATGTCGCCTGCTGCGAACGTCGGAACCTCGGTCGCCAGCGCTTTCTTGAGCGCGTCGGTTTTGACGACTTCGCCTTCATCGAAGGTGCAAGGGCACTTCGTATACTCAATGAACTCGCAAGGTTGGTTGCTAACGAAGCCTAGAACCTCAGCCGCGTTGCCGAATTTAGTCTTGTTATCGTACATTTTTGCCATTATTGATGGAATTTTATCGCTTCCATCACGCTTTTTATAGCGCTGCGTAAGCCTCTTTACAGTCCAATTGCCGGAGGTTCTCGTCTTGACCTGATAAAATCGTGCCTTGGTTGGCTGCGTCGAGCCGTTCAGTACCACGATGTCGTCGTGAAATTCGAACGCGACGGCGTAGTCATCCAGCTTTTCGTGTAGCATCAGAACGAGCGAGACAGCCCAAGAGGCTTGGTAATCAAGCCGTTCGAGCGCGATGCTTCCACCCTTCTCGCGCTGCGGAATGGCGACGAGATCGTCCATCAAGCTCAAGACTTGCCCCCGTGACCATATCCTCTTCCTGCGAGGATCATGCATAGGTAGTCCCAACGCAACCTTGGCAGATCGCCTTTCGTGTGCGGTGTCTAGCGGAACGTGTCCGCCAGAAAGTCCGCTTCCGCCGTCAGAACGCAATCGCCGGCAATCGACATCGGGCTAAATCCTCCCGAGCGTCGAACTTCCGCTTTATGAATTCGACACTCAAAATCCGACTAGAGGAAATCCATTCATAGCCGTCGTTCAAACCCGTCGAACCCCCGTCCCCCCAACCTTGTCCCCCAC
>NZ_VRUU01000193.1 GCF_008039875.1 Methylobacterium sp. WL119
AAGACCAGCCAGATCCTGCCCTGGCACCGCACCGGCTACACCTTCATCAAGCGCGAGAGCCAGGACGCCGTCGCCTGGGTCTCCCTCGGCGGCGTCACCTCCCCGGTCACCACCGCCAACCGCTGAGATCGGCGGCGACGTCCCGAAACGGGATGGCCTCGCAGTCGGGGCGTTGATGAAACCTTCACCGCGTCGGCGCGACGCTCCGGGATCGGAGCCGCCCACCCCGACGCCCATGATGTTCCGTTCCATCCCGAAATCGTTGCTCGCCGCGGGCCTGCTCGTCGCGCTCGCCGCCGTGCTGCCGGCGCGGGCCGGCGAGGCCGGGACGCGCTACGCCTCCTGGCACGGCTGCCTCGACCGGCATTTCGGTCTGCGCGCCGCGATCGGAAGCCGGCTCCTGGCGGCCGACGCGGCGATCGGCGCCTGCCGCGCGCCCGAGCGGGCCTACCTCGCCGCCCTCGCCGCCTCGCCGCTGCTCGATGCCGACGACGCCGAGCAGGCCCGCGCCGCCCTGGTCGCGCGGGCGCGGGCCCGGCTGCTCGGGCAGCGCGCCGCGCTCTGACGCCGCCGATCCTTCGAGAGAACGGTCTTCGCAAACGACACCGCACGCCGCGCCGGATCGCGGCGCGCGTGCGGTGTCGGTTCGCTCGCCACGCCGCGCCTTTCCCGCTCACGCGTCCGGCAAATGCCGGCCCGAGCGGCGTGGGCCGGTCGTTGGGCGCCGCAGGGAAGCGGAGGGAGGGGGAGCGGAGGCAGAGGGAGCGGAGGGAGGCGCGATCCGCCCGTCCGGCACGACCTGCCCGACGGCACGCAGGTCTCCGGCGAGACCGGGTCTGCCGATGGGGCTCGGATCGTGCCGGAGCGGGCGCGAGGCCGCCTCGGCCTCAGGCGGCGTCGGCCTTGCGGGACTGGCTGCCCTTCACGGCGGAGGTCGCAGCCTTGCGGCCGCGGCGGGCGGGGGCGGGCGCCGCCTCCTCGACCTCCTCGGGGGCCTCGGCGGGGGTCGAGCGGCCGGGCTGGCCGAGGCCGAGGCTCTTGGCGAGCGCCGAGCGCTGGGCCGAATAGTTCGCCGAGGTGGTGGGGTAGTCAGCCGGCAGGCCGTAGCGGTCGCGGTAGCTGTGCGGGTCGAGGCCGTGCTTGGTCAGGTGGCGCTTCAGCGTCTTGTAGGACTTGCCGTCGATGAAGCTGACCAGCCCGTCGGGGCGGATCGACTTGCGGATCTGCGCGGGGCTGGGCTTCTCGACCGTCTCGGCCGCGACGGGGGTCGTTCCGGAGCCGACGTTGTTCAGCGCCTCGTGAATGCTGGCGATGAGCGTCGGCAGTTCCGTGATCGGCACGGAGTTGTTCGACACGTAGGCCGCGACGACGTCGACGGTCCGCTCGATATACTCGTTGCTGGTCTGTGCCGACGGTGTAGTTTCAGACATACGTCCGTTCCTTGCCTGTTCCTTGATGGGTCCCCACCCGCAGGAATTATGATGTTTGGCAGAGAAAGCAAGGATGTCGGAGCGGTTATCGGTGCTCAACACACGAACAAGTGTGGATCTTGCCTGCCGTGCTTCGGCGCTATCCGTGCAACCGACCCGGCATCCGCAGCAATGCAGTGCTCAGCGCCGCGCGAAATCTCTGCAACTGCGGAGGGCGGGATTCCGCTGTTGCCCGAACCCGTTACAGCGCCCGCGCGCGGGCGGGGCGGGCGGGCCAAATGCTGGACGGATGCGTCTTGCGCGACCGCCGGCCCGGGCGACGGCTTTATGTCCAAACCGGAGGTCTGCGCAATGGTGGATAAAAGTGTCGCACCAAGATCAATGGCCTGGGATATTTTGAATTCACGCGTACCGGTATAGACATACTAAGTATCGCGATGATGTTCTCGCGGCCGGGCGTGGGAACGGATGCCTCGGGCCGGAGGATCCCGCCGCGCCGACGGTGCTCGAACCTCAGGGATCAAGCATCCGAGGGCCGGCCCGGTCCTCGCGCGAGGCATTCGCGGCGCGCGGCCGGCGGGCGCATCTCCGGGACACAGTCGCTTCGCGCGACGCCGGTGCCGACGGACAGTCTTGCGGTGCCGACAGGCGCGCTCGGCGGCAGGGTTCGCTCAGCGGAAGGTCTTGCGCGGATCGAACGCGTCGCGCACCGCCTCGCCGGCGAAGACCAGCAGGCTCAGCATCGCGGCGATCACCAGGAAGCCGGACAGGCCGAGCCAGGGCGCGGTGAGGTTGTCCTTGCCCTGGGCCAGCAGCTCGCCGAGCGAGGGCGAGCCGGGCGGCAGGCCGAAGCCGAGGAAGTCGAGCGAGGTCAGGGTGGTGATCGAGCCGTTGAGGATGAACGGCAGGAAGGTCAGCGTCGCCACCATGGCGTTGGGCAGCAGGTGCACCGTCATGATGCGGACGTTCGACAGGCCGAGCGCGCGGGCCGCCCGCACGTACTCGAAGTTGCGGGCGCGTAGGAACTCGGCGCGCACCACGCTGACCAGCGCCACCCACGAGAACAGCAGCATGATCCCGAGCAGCACGAAGAAGCCCGGCGCGATGAAGGCCGAGATGATGATGATCAGGTAGAGGGTCGGGATGCCGCCCCAGACCTCGATGAAGCGCTGGAACGACAGGTCGACCCAGCCGCCGAAATAGCCCTGCACCGCGCCGGCGACCACGCCGATCAGCGAGGAGACGGCGGCCAGGATCAGCCCGAACAGCACCGAGATGCGGAAGCCGTAGATCACGCGGGCGAGCACGTCGCGCGTGGTGTTGTCGGTGCCGAGCCAGTGCCAGGGAATGCTGGCGCAGCCCTTCCCCGGCACCGTCTCGGCGGCGTGGCACTGCGCGTCGGTGAGCATCCAGGTCGGCGGCGAGGGCGAGGGCGTCGGCAGCCCGTCGTTGATGGTGTCGTAGGAGAACGGGATCGGCGGCCAGATCGCCCAGCCGTTCTCGGCGATCTCCCTGGCGATCTCGGGGGTGCGGTAGTCGGTCCGCGCCAGGAAGCCGCCGAACTTCTCCTCCGGGTAGTCGATCAGCACCGGGAACAGCCACTCGCCCTTGTAGGAGGCGACGATCGGCCGGTCGTTGGCCAGGATCTCGGCGAACAGGCTGACGACGAACAGCGCCAGGAAGATCAGGAACGAGACGTAGCCGAGCCGGTTGCGGCGGAAGTTCTCGAGCCGGCGCCGGTTGAGCGGCGACAGCCCGCCGCGGCGGGGCGCGAGCGGCCGCGCCTCGGGCAGGCCCTCGCTCGGCCGCAGCACGATCGGCTGCGCCCCGGGCATCGGCGCGGGCACGGCGTCGCCCTCGGGGGGCCGGGCGATCTCGTTCATCGCGGGCTGCTCCGCAAGTGGGGCGCGAAGTGGGTCGTAGGGTGCGCGCGATTTCCCTCCCCCCGACGGATCTCGGGCTTGCCCGAGATCCGCACCCCGTGTGCCCCAGTCGGGCAGGCCCGACTGGGGTGCGGGGCAGGGGACCCTGCGCAGC
>NZ_VRUU01000194.1 GCF_008039875.1 Methylobacterium sp. WL119
GAATTGTCGTATGTGGAATGCCTGCGCATAGGCCGCAGCGATGGCATGCCGGCGCACTGACTACGCGAGGCAAACCTTGGGACGGTTAGACTATGCTGAAGATCATCAACTCCGTACAACCGATAATTATAAGCAAAAAGTCACCAGTGGCTTATAATTTTCGATGATTTATTATTTCTATTGGTTTAATCGTATTAATGTTATCTTCGCTTCAGCATCAAAATGCAAGTGTCCAACCGCCACAAAGAGCCTATGATTGTGGTTGCGCGTCGTTTTGGCACGTGCATGCCATGCAAATGCTTTTGAATGATGGGGTCGGGGCTTTGCTTGCATCTCAGACGACCGGCGTTATCGGAAAAAATGCTTATTGATGGTAGTAGTAGTTCTTAGTTCGGACGCCGTAGCTGAACCGATCCTGGTACCCGCACACGCGCGCCCCCTCACAGGAAGCCTCTCCCGTGGTGTAGACTGCCGAAGTTCGTAACCACCGCCCGCGTGCTCGCAATGCCGAAGAACCGCTAACAGCGTCGATGCACACACCTCGACGAAACAGCGGCCAACACAGTATGGTCCGCTGCTACGGACGCGCCCCACGCGGTGAGCGTTGTCGGGTCGCCCATGAGCTGGCAACCGGCGCCCTGGTGGAGGTCATGGCTGACACGCCGCCGGAGCCGAGCCCGGTCTACGTCCTCTATCTGGCGGGCCGTCATTCCTCATCGCGCACCCGCGCCTTCGTAGATTGGGCCTCAGCGCTACTGGTGCCGAAGTTCAACCGGGATTGAAGCGAATGGCGGATGGGTTAGCTCTCCGTGCCAGCGTTTCCAAAAGCTGCCCTTCCGCTTTCCACCCAACACGGACGTTTGTCCTACCAGTTCGTATGTCCGATATCCGACCGTTTTCTTGGCGCTTGATATGAGCCACACACCAAGGGCCTAAAACAGCTCCATCCATGTCGGAAAACGCTACCCGGTATTCTTATGTCGTCAATTCCCTCCCGCATTGACGTTGATCAGTCAGCCTTTTGTCCGAGGATCTTAAGGGCGTCGGGTCTGAAGACCCCTTTAGAATCGACGTGTCGGTAGAGGGTCTGACGGGTGATCCCGAGTTCCATGCAGAGGTCCGCGACCTTAGTCTCGGGCTGACCCATTGCAGCCTGTGCGAGGCGAAGCTTGGCGGGCGTCATCTTCGGCTTGCGGCCACCATTGCGCCCTCTAGCGCGCGCTGAGGCAAGACCGGCCTTGGTGCGCTCGATGATCAGCTCGCGCTCGAATTCCGCCAACGCTGCAAAGATCCCAAACACCAGCCGGCCATTGGCGGTGGTGGTGTCGATGTTAGCCCCCTGACCTGTAAGCACCTTGAGCCCGATCCCACGCTTGGTGAGATCGTGTACGGTGTTGACGAGGTGGCGCAGGTCGCGACCGAGGCGATCGAGTTTCCAGATCGCGAGGGTGTCGCCTTCACGGAGCGCCTTGAGGCAGGCGTCGAGACCGGGGCGGCTGTCGCGTTTGCCTGACGCGTGATCCTCGTAGAAGCGATCGACTTCGACGCCGGCGGCGAGGAGCGCGTCGCGCTGCAGGTCGGTGGTCTGCGAGCCGTCAGCTTTGGACACGCGCATGTAGCCGAGCAGCATGGGGTGGTGATCCTGTGCGGGCGTGACGGGCCACGCGTCGTGAGGCGGTATGACGATCAAGGGTCCGGGAGCCACCGAGCTGCGGTGCTCCCCCGTTCGTGCCTGTCACGCAAACGAGCGATTGCGTGACAGATACAGCGACGGCCCCCAAACGGCCGAGCTACCGTACTACAAGGCGTTATAAATTCTACGCTCTGCCATCGACGAAAAAATCATCATTAAGTGACATCGGACACGGTAGCGATGCGCCTTTGGTCACTCACTGAGGTTTCATCTCAAACCTGGATGGCAATCAGAGCCGAAGGCCGAGCCATATGCTCAAGGCCGCGACCATGGTTCCCTTATCCGAACCAAGCCATCTTGATGCAATATAAGTTTTTTGGTACGAAATGACGTTCAGGTACCATTTGACAGGTCCTCATAGCGTCGCAGGCGGTTAAAATTATCGATGGAGGTAAGCTGATCATTCCAGCTGCGTTTCGGCGCAAGCTTGGCATCGATACGGGTGATACCGTGGTTGTCGAACTCGGCGATGACGGGCTGCATGTCCGATCGCTGTCCTGAGCTGTGCGCCTGGCACAGGAGATCGTGCGCGAGTTCGTACCCAATGACGTCGACCTCGCCGACGAGTTCGTAGCCGAGCGACAGATTGAGGCTGAGCATGACTGAGGCGTTCGTTCTTGATGCGTCGGCCTTGCTGTGTCTGCTCAAGGGAGAGCAGGGAGCTGACAGAGTGATTGCCTGCTTGCCGCGAGCCTGGGTCTGCGCCGTCAACCTGACCGAGGTTTACGCCAAGCTCGCTTATGCCGGTGGTACGGAAAGCCGGATCGCTCAGGCGATTGGTGGGCTGTATCTTCGGGTTGAGGCCTTTGACGATGCCCACGCACGCTCAGCCGGCATGCTCCGTCCCATGACGAAGGGCTTTGGCCTGTCGCTTGGTGACCATGCCTGCCTTGCGCTGGCCCGGCATCGTGGAGCGATCGCCTTGACCACGGATCGCGGGTGGACCGAACTCCCCGACACCCTGGGCATTACGGTCAAACTCCTTCGCTGACAAGAAAGCGGAGAATCTTCCGCGCGATGCCGATCAGACGCGAGCACCGCTTCTTCTACCCAATCGATTGGCCGCAGCTTTCGGCTGCGATCCGCCTCGGGCGGGCTGGTGGCGCCTGCGAAGGATGTGGCCGGCCGCATGGTCAGACGATCTATCATCTCTGTGATGGACGCTGGTGGGATGCCTCGATCGCTGCTTGGCGAGATGGCCAGGGACGAACGTTGCGAGCCCTGCCGACAATCGAGGATCTCGGGGTGATCCGTCCAACGCGGGTGGTGCTGGCAGCCGCGCACCGCGATCACGCCACCGCCAACAACCTCGGCCGCCATCTCGCGGCTGTCTGCCAACGCTGCCACATCAACCACGATTGGCCCGAGCATCGTCGCCGACGCTGGCGGACGCTCTTTCAACGCAAGGTGATGGGCGATCTGTTCCGGGAGCTCTACGATCCGCTTCAACGCCGCATCGAAGTCGCACGCCAGGCTACACCGGCTTGCAGCTGTTATAGCGTTTGCGGGGTCAGGGAGGCCCCAGCAGCGGCTTTGAGCATCGAGGGCAGGTTCCTTGCTTGCGATGCTCGCATGGAAGGCGCTGGTAAGCCCTACAGCGCAGCTTCGCGTATCAGGTCGTAGCAGTCAGGGTACTGGTGGCGATCGACGATGAAGCAACAAGGTCGTCCTACTGAGGAGCCAACTTTACCCAGGTCGGGGTTGGGAGCTGGAGCACGTGCTTCCTCCGCTGCCCCCGGTCCCTGGGCCCCCGGCC
>NZ_VRUU01000195.1 GCF_008039875.1 Methylobacterium sp. WL119
CCCGCGCCGTGCCGGCGCCGGCGCCGGCACGGCGCGGGCCGGCGCGAGGGCTTCCGCCTCGGCTGGGGCGGCTGGCTCGTGGTCGAGTTCGTGGTCATCGCCGCCATCGCCGGCATCTACCTGGCCTGGCCGCCGACCGTCGCCTGCCGCG
This sequence comes from Methylobacterium sp. WL119, assembly GCF_008039875.1. GTDB lineage: Bacteria > Pseudomonadota > Alphaproteobacteria > Rhizobiales > Beijerinckiaceae > Methylobacterium. The sequence continues at coordinate 152 of NZ_VRUU01000195.1, forward strand.
AGCAGGAGGCGACGTTGGGCTTCTTCGCCGGCGACACCCTCGGCAAATGCATCCGCCGCGGCGTCGCCGCCCGCATCGACGACGTCGACCAGCGCCTCAAGATGGCGGTGCGCCATTCGGGGCATTGACGCGCCCGGCCTTCGAACGATGCCTGGACGGGGCGTTTTCGGGCGCCCTGCCGTGACACCGGCTCTTGGGCGAGTCGCCGGCGCCCGACGATCGGGTGCCGTCCGCGGGTCTCGCGACAGGGGGATCACGGGCACCTGGGGACGGTCACGCGCCGGCGCCGAGGTAGCCGAGCACGGCCCGGCGAACACGATCGACGAGCGGCACCTCGCCCGTTTCGCCGCGCTCGCCGGCCGCGTCGATCATACCCTTGATGATCGCCAGCAGGTCTGCGGCGGCCGTCGGCGTGTCCGGCTGCCGTGGCAGGTCCGGCCGCTCGAGCAGGCCGGACACGAGCGTGTTCAGAGCCGCAGCGCTGCGGTGGATCTCGGCGTCGAAGGGCAGGCGGGCCTCCTCGAAGTCCAGCAGCCGTGCCAGGGCGGGGCGACGGAGCTGATGACCGACGCACGCTTCGATCACCGCGACGAGCGCATCCGTTCCGGCCGGCCGTGACGCTGCCGCCCGTGCATCCTCGATCAATCGATTCTTCTCGCGGACGATGAGAGCGCCGACGAGCGCCTCCTTCCGCGGGAAGTATTGGTACAGCGAGCCGACGCTGACCCCCGCACGCTCGGCCACGGCATTCGTCGAGAAACCGCCGTGGCCCACCGCCTCCAGAATGCGAGCCGCCGCCTCGACGATCGCCTCGACGGTGGCGAGAGAACGGGCCTGCTGCGGCCTCTTCCGGGGGCGGGGGCGCTGCGCCGTCAGGGGGTCGGTCATGCGAACGAATGCGAGTAGCGGAAGCGAGCGATCGCTCGCATCCTAGGGGCGTCACGCGACAGTGCAAGGACGCAAGATGACGAGATCCGGCAAACCCTTCGATTCGGCCCTGACAGTGTTCATGCTCGTGAAGACCACCACCGAGTGGCTGGGCTTTCCGGTCGAGAAACGTTTCGAGCTCTTTCGCGAGACGTTCACGCCTATCCTGAAGGCGCATGCCGCCGATGTGACGCTGCGGTTCTTCGACATCGAGTTCTACTCCGCTCGTGTCACCGACCTGTGGATGTGGGACGCAAGGGATCACCAGAGCTACCAGCTTCTCGTCGAAGCGATACGCGAGACCCCGTTCTGGGACCGCTACTTCGAGATCGTGGACATCCTGCCGGGCCTCGAGAATGCCTACGCCACCCATTACGGCCGCGAGCCGATCACGGCCTGATCTGGGTGCGGGCCGCTCGCTCGTTGCACCAGGGACCTGCCAAAGCCGGCGTCGGGTGATTCCGCGGCGGTCCGCCCACGGACAGCAATACAGCGAGGCGGCTGGCGCCACCCCGTGCGCCCACGACCCGTATGGGGTGTCCGGGTCGCCGGCGGCTCGCCCCGGATGAAGCCGCCTGTGGGCGATCCGGCAACATCGGCTCAGGGCGGATCTCTGCCGATCGGCTGTCTTGCGGCGATATTCACGAACCGGATGTTCGCTCGGACCGGATGTGGGCCGGCTCGTTGCCCGGTCGCGGCTCACACGGGCAGCGGGCTGTCCGTCTTGACCTCCTCCATCACCGCGTAGGTGCGCGTCTCCTTCACGCCGGGCAGGTCGACCATGACCTGCCCGAGGAAGCGGCGATAGGCGGCCATGTCCTTCACCCGGGCCTTGAGCAGGTAGTCGAACCCGCCGGCCACCATGTGGCATTCCAGGATCTCCGGCACGCGGCGGACCTCCTGCGAGAAGCGGTCGAACACCGCGCCGGTGGTCTTGTCGAGCAGCACCTCGATGAACACCAGCAATCCCAGATCGAGCATCGCCGGATCGAGGCGGGCACCGTAGCCGGTGATGTAGCCCGCGCGGGTCAGCCGCTTCAGGCGCTCGGCCGTGGCGGTGGGCGAGAGCCTGAGCCGCTCGGCGAGGTCGACGGTGGCGATGCGCCCGTCCTGCTGCAGGATGCGCAGGATGGCGGCATCGATCGAATCGGTGGTCTTCACGCGCAGAACGCCATTCCGATGGGGAATCCGCCGGTCTTCGACGCGACCCACGGATTTTAGCACCGCGCCGCCGCGGCTACAAAATGGTCCGTGCCCGGCCGGCGGCCGGCGGCGGAGGGAGGCGGGGTCTGCCATGTTGATCGTGTCGTCGTCGATCGTGTCTTCCCCTCGGCCCGTCGTGCCCGCCCGCCCGTCCTTCGCGGATCTCGCCGACGACCTGCCCGCGTCGTCGCCGCTGCGCGCGGCGATCGTCGCGGCGCACCGGCGCCCGGAGGCGGCGTGCCTGGCGCCGCTCCTCGACCGGGCGCAGCTTCCGCCCGAGGCGGCGTCGCGCGTCGCGGCGACGGCGCGCGGCTTGGTCGCGGGCCTGCGGCGGACGGCGAAGCGGGGCGGCGTCGAGGGCCTGATCCACGAATACGACCTGTCGAGCCAGGAGGGCGTCGCCCTGATGTGTCTCGCCGAGGCCCTGCTGCGCATCCCGGACGCGGCGACCCGCGACGCGCTGATCCGCGACAAGATCGCCCCCGGCGACTGGCGGGCCCATCTCGGCCACAGCCCCTCGCCGTTCGTCAACGCGGCGACCTGGGGCCTGCTGGTGACCGGCAAGCTCACCGCGACGACGCGCGAGCACGGCCTGTCCGCGGCCCTGACGCGCCTGATCGGGCGGGGCGGGGAGCCGTTGATCCGCCGGGGCGTGAACCTCGCCATGCGGTTGATGGGCGAGCAGTTCGTGATGGGCGAGACCATCGCCGAGGCCCTGCGCCGGGCGCGCCCCAACGAGGCGAAGGGGTTCGCCTATTCCTACGACATGCTCGGGGAGGCCGCGGCCACGGAAGCGGATGCCGCCCGCTACCAGGCCGCCTACGCGGCGGCGATCCATGCCATCGGGTGGGAATCGGCCGGCCGGGGCGTCATCGGGGGGCCGGGCATCTCGATCAAGCTCTCGGCGCTGCACCCGCGCTACACGCGGACGAAGCGCGCCCGCGTGCTCGCGGAGCTGATCCCCCGGGCGAAGGCGCTGGCCGTGCTGGCCAGGGGGTACGGCATCGGCCTGAACATCGACGCCGAGGAGGCCGACCGGCTCGACCTCTCCCTCGACATCCTCGAGGCGCTGGCCACCGACCCGGACCTCGCGGCCTGGGACGGGCTCGGCTTCGTGATCCAGGCCTACGGCCGGCGCTGCCCCTTCGTCGTCGACTGGCTC
>NZ_VRUU01000196.1 GCF_008039875.1 Methylobacterium sp. WL119
GGCGGCGGCAGCCGGGGCGGGGCTCGCCGGCTGCTGCGCCAGGGCGCCTTGCGCGGCGAGGCAGGTCGTCAACGCCAGCGCGGCGAGGCTTCGGCTCAGGACGGGTGTCACGCGGCGTCTCCCGGGCTCGGCGGGATCTCGGCGCGTTGCGCCGGCCCCCGCTCGTCATCGGATCCGTTATTCACGCTCCAACCGGCGAAGGCGAGCGCCTCGGGAAACAGGTTCCCCGCACCGTCACCACCGATTGCATCCCGGCGCCGCTGCGGCGTGTCGAGCGGGCGCGGATGTCTCGCCGAACCGGTTCGCGGGCCGGCGGCCCGCCCGGCGCAACCTTGCCTTTTGGCACCCGATCCCCGAGAAACCGGCTGATCCGGAAGCGTGAGCGCGGCCTCGGCGGGCGTCTCGCGGAACCGGCTCGTTCGAACCGCGTCGAGGAACCCGTCTCCATGCTCGATTACGCGCAGGCCCGACGCCTGATGGTCGACTGCCAGCTCCGGACCTTCGACGTGAACGACATCGCGGTGCTGGACGCGTTCGACGCGGTGCCGCGCGAGAACTTCGTACCGCCGGGGGCGGAGCCCTTCGCCTATATCGACCAGAACCTGAAGCTCGGGGGCAGCGACGGCGACCTGCGCTACATGCCGGCCTCGATGCTGCTCGCGCGGATGATCCAGGCGCTGCGCATCGGCGGCGGCGTCCGGGCGCTCGATGTCGGCACCGGATACGGCTACGCCGCCGCCGTGATGGCGCGCCTCGGCGGCCGGGTCACCGCCCTCGAATCGGACCCCGCCCTGGCGGAGGCGGCGCGCGAGCGCCTCGACGGGACGCAGGTCGAGGTGGTGGAGGGGCCCCTCGCCGCCGGCCTGCCGAAGGCCGGCCCGTACGACGCGATCCTGATCAACGGCCGCGTCGAGGTGCGCCCGCAGGCGCTGCTCGACCAGCTGAAGGACGAGGGCCGCCTCGTCTGCGTCCTCGGTCGCGACAAGTCCGCCAAGGCGACCCTGTTCGTCCGCGCCGGCGACGCCTTCGGCGCACGCCCGCTGTTCGACGCGGCGCTTCCGGGCCTGGCGGCGTTCCGCGAAGAGGCCGGCTTCGCGTTCTGAGCGGTCGGCGCGCTCTCGGCATCGCGCTCCGATCGCGCGGGGGAGGTGTCGCTTTTATGCGCCACGTCCCGACGATTCGAGGGATGGGCCGTCCTCGCCCTGGGCCACGTCTTCGTGAATGGGTTAAGGTCTGCCCCGGGGCGGGCGTGACCGGGCCGGCGCTCATGCGCCGTGGCCGTCGCAAGACGGGCAAGATGGTCTTCGAGAAACCGCAAGGGCTGATCGACGTGACACAACGCAAACCTGCGACGCGCCCCGCGCTTCGGCTGGCCGGCCTCGCCGTCGCCGCCGGGCTGACGGCCGGTCCGGCAGCGTCCGAGACGCTGGAATCGGCGCTCGCCAAGGCCTACGGCGGCAACCCGCAGCTCAACTCCAGCCGCGCCGGCGTCCGCGCGACCGACGAGGGCGTCGCGATCGCGAAGTCCGGCTATCGCCCGACCGCCAGCATCAGCGCCGACATCGGCTCCCAGTACCTCGAAGGCCGCGTCTCCGGAGCGCAGCTCGCGCAGACGACGACGCCGGGCGGTGCGGGCCTCACCGTCAACCAGACATTGTTCAACGGGTTCCAGACCGACAACAACACCCGCCGCGCCGAGTCGAACGTCTACAGCCAGCGCGAGAGCCTGCGCTCCACCGAGATGTCGGTGCTGTACGGCGGCGTGCAGTCCTACATGAACGTGCTCAGCAACACCGCGACGCTGGAGCTGAACCGCAACAACGTCGAGGTGCTGGAGGAGCAGCTCCGCCAGACCCGCGACCGCTTCAACGTCGGCGAGGTCACCCGCACCGACGTCGCCCAGGCCGAGGCGCGCCTCGCCGGCGCCCGCTCGCAGGTCAGCGTCGCGGAGTCGGCCCTGCGCACCAGCATCGGCACCTATCGCCAGAACATCGGCGTCGAGCCGCGCCAGCTCGCCCCGGGCCGCCCGCTCGACCGCTACGTGCCGGCCAACCTCGATTCGGCGATCGCGATCGGCCTGCAGGAGCATCCGCAGATCCTCTCGGCGCTGCACGCGGTCGACGCGGCCGAGGCGCAGGTCAAGGTGCTCGAGGCCGCGCTGTATCCGACCGTCGGCCTGCAGGGCAGCGTGCAGCAGCGCTACGACCAGACCTTCCCCGGCGACAACTTCTTGTCGGCGTCGATCGTCGGGCGGGTGACGATCCCGCTGTACCAGGGCGGCCAGGAATACGCGCAGATCCGCCAGCAGAAGGAAGTCGTCGGCCAGACCCGCATCCAGGCCGACCTCGTCCGCGATCAGGTCCGCGCGCAGGTGGTCGACTTCTGGGGCCGGCTCGAGGCCGCCTAGGCGCAGGTGATCGCCGCCCAGGCCCAGGTCCAGGCCAACGAGGTCGCGCTGAACGGCGTCCGCGAGGAAGCCCGCGTCGGTCAGCGCACGACCCTCGACGTGCTCAACGCGCAGCAGGAACTGCTCAACGCCCGCGTGAACCTGATCACCGCCCAGCGCGACCGGGTGATCTTCTCCTACGGCGTGGTCCAGGCGATCGGCCGTCTGACGGTGCGCTACACCGCGGTGCCGGTGGCGGTCTACAGCGCCAAGGTCCACTACGACCAGGTCAAGGATCTCTGGTACGGCGTCCGCTCGCCGGACGGCCGCTGAGGCGGCGTGATTCGCGCCCGCGACCCGAGGGTTCCGGCGGGCGCGGGCAAGCGGAATACGGGCAGGCGGAATAACGGCGCCCGGCGGGTGATTTCCCGAGGACTGTGCTCCGGCTGCGCTTGTCGCGTGCGCGCGGCGTGGAATACTCCATTCGACAGCCTTTTTTCGTCCCTCCCACCTTCTCGAGCGCCGTCCGGATGAGTGCAGCGAGCCCCAAGATCCAGGACAAGGCGGCGGAGAAGGCGCACGAGCCCTCCATGGAGGAGATCCTGGCGTCGATCCGCCGGATCATCGCCGACGATCAGGCGGTGAAGCCGCCCGAGCCGGCCGCGGTTCGCCCCCCCTCGCACGAGAACGACGACGTGCTCGACCTTGCCGAGATGGAAGAACCCGCGCCGCCGCCGCGCCCCGCCGCCAAGCCGGTGCCGCTGGAGCTCGAAACGCTCGATTTCGACGCGATCGATTTCGACGCGATGGAGCCGGAGCCCGAGCCCGAGCCGGCCCCCGCGCCGCGGGCCGCCGCGCCGGAGCCGGCG
>NZ_VRUU01000197.1 GCF_008039875.1 Methylobacterium sp. WL119
CGCGTGAGATCCTTCAATCTTCGTGCCAAATCAAGGCACAGCTTACGTCATATCGCGCGGGCCTGCTACGATCTACACGCATGATCTGCGAAATTGGTTCGGGAAAGTGATCCGGGGCGTCCCTATGGGCGGCCCCGGCTCTTGCACATCGCCCAGGGGGGCACGGTGCGGCCTCGCCAGCGCCGTCGCGAACCACTCAGCGCCGAGCCGAATTACCTTTGCTCTCGTCCTGAGCGAAGAGGACGGCATGGCCAACGATCTAGAGGGATCAAAGACCCGGTGAAGGCGTAGCGTGGCGGTCGTCCTACTGAGCCGTCCTATCCCTCTACGATGCCCGATCGAGGGTCGTCGTTATCGACGCCCCCAACGATGGTGACGCGCTCGCGCTTGTGAGTTGGGTCGCCGAGGGCTGCGCGTTCGAGCTTTGGAACGGCCGCACATGGATCGGCAAGTCCCTTCTGCGATAGCACTCCGACCTCAGACGGACCGCGCCTAGGTCCGCTGCACCTGCAGGGGGCTCCGGGTGCCGCCGCGGGCGTCGGGATACCGCAGCCGAACCAGTACGGCCGGACTTGCCGTGCCGCGATCGGCATCGAGGGCGGCGATGAGCGCACTGGCTTGAGCCGAGCTGAGATTATTGGCGAGGATCGGAATTGCTGAGGCCAATGCCGCCGTGGTCAGCGTCGACTCTGGGAGCGAGATTGACGGGCAGGATGTCAGGCCTCGAGCGGCAGGGTGTCAGGTGTGTCAGGTCAGAAGTCGGACCCCAGCGCTAGCGAGATCCCGGGTGCTTTTCGCCCGCAGAACGGACCGAAGGGGGAGGGACCCGCTAGACGGCGGGAGGTGCCGCCGGATCGCCGACGGTCTGCGTGGCCTAGGCCGACCAGCGCTCGAACGTCGTCGGCCAGTCGGCAACGCTCTGCTTGGGCCAAGCTGATGACCGCTGGCGTGGCAACTTCGGTTGTCAGATCTGGCAACTCTGGCAACCGTCAATTTGAGGCAGGGTCACTGGCGAGAACCCAGGACCTACCGCCCGTGCGGGCCGAAAGCGGGGCAGGGACCCGCCCGGTAAGCTAGAGACTTGCCGTCAATTCCTCACAGGTGCGCGCGGTGGCGTCACGGTCCGGGGAAAGACGGGTGGCAATCGGCAGTTGCCAAGCGCGAACCCACGGCCGCCCGAAACGTGTGGCCATGTCGTCTGCTATCCAGCGAGTATGGATAGTCAAGGTTAGGCGACATGTCCGGCACAGGAGCTGTAGCTTCGCCAGGCTCGACCTGCGCCGTCGCTATCGGTGACTCGTTGGGCATCTGACCCATCGGGGCAAAGAAAACCCCGGCACGGTGGACGCCAGAGCTATCTGTGACCCATTTGGGGTGTCCCGAAAATGGTCAAGGTTTTTCCTCCCGTCAAAACGTCCGCTTCTGGAAGGTAAAAAATAGGCTTTGCCGTTTTGTTACATAACCTTGCTACCCACTATCATGGCACCTGAAACGGCTGATTTGCTTGCTCGGCGGCCCTCCATAAGGGTGGGCGGGGCGCCTAGTTGAAGGTGTCGACCTTATCGTTCGTTGGCGAACGTCGAGCTTAACGCGCAGCACTCCGGTCAGAGCGGGCGCAGCTTTAGGGCAACGGCGTTGCGTAGGCGTGGACCTGCTTTGGCCGAGAAGCGCCTCGATGTCGCCGCCGCCGCAGCGCATCGTGCTACCTACCGCTTCTGGTCCAGTCCGCGCGTTTTGTGGGAAACTAGGGAAGGTAGCGGCGCCGTTTCGCGCTACCCTCCCATCAATCAGCCAGCCCGGCCTTCCCTTAAGTCTATGACTTGACACCATTATTTTTCAGTATGGGAGGCTAGGGAGGCTAGGGAGGGTATAAAGCTACCTACACATGAGAAAGGATAGTGGAAGGCTCAAACCTCTCGAGTCTCATGCGCTTCCATGTGTAGACTCTGAACTTACCCTCCCTAGCCCCCCTAGCCTCCCAAAAACGGGCTAAGCCGTTGAATTTTCTAACCCCCGGATCCCACCTTTCGTGGGAGGGTACCCGGAAAGAGCCGAACTACCCTCCCTAGCCTCCCATAAAACGAGGCTAGGACGCGTACCTTCATGCCTGCTGCTCCGATGGTTCTACGAGTTGGGCGCCAGGCTGGCAGGCTTCCCTCCTTAGCCTCCCGGCCTGAAGGAGGGGGCGCCGGGGGCGTCGAAGCGAGGGGCAACCTCCAGGCAAATGCGAAGGCCCGCATAGATGGACACAAAGGCCTTACCCTTGCCGTAACGTCCTCTGCCGACGAATAGGCAGAAATTCTGCTCACGATCGTGGACGGTCAGGAGCACGTCCTCGGTGTCGGCAAGCCAGAGATGTAGCCCGCCCAGCTCGGCCTGCCATGCGGGCTGCCTGGCTGGACGTATTCAACCTTGTCGTTCGTGGAGAACGTCAAGCCTGGCGCGGCGCCCCAGTCAGGCCCAAAGCAGCATCGATGACAACGTCGCCGCTATGGCTGTGAACCCGTTTTTGTCGATAGGCGTGGTCGAGAAGCGCCTCGATATCCACAGCTTCCAGGGGGGGGGGCAGACCGATGCAAGGGGAGAATGCCATCTTGGCCGCGCGAGGGTTTGCGAGGGTTTGCGAGGGTTTTTTCAAACCCTCGCGGGCCGTTTTCTTTTTTCATCTCAGTATCTTATCTACCCCTTTGCGAGGGTTGCGAGGGTTGAGAGCCTACAGAGTACATGAGAACTTTTTTCGCCGGAGGGCCCCCGGCCCCCAATGTCTCATGTGCGCGCGCGAGCGCTGAACCCTCGCAACCCTCGCGCACGGCTCGCAAACTATTGATATGCCGCCAGTTTTTGCTTGCGAGGGTTTGATATGAACCCTCGCAAACCCTCGCAAACCCTCGCGTTTTTGGCTCTTCGCCTGCGAATTCGGCCTGTCGCGAAGGTTAGCGCGC
>NZ_VRUU01000198.1 GCF_008039875.1 Methylobacterium sp. WL119
GAGGCCGGCGACCTCGCTCATCGCCTCGACGATGTTGGAATAGGCGCCGCAGCGGCACAGGTTGCCGCTCATGCGCTCGCGGATCTCGGCCTCGGTGACCCGGGTCGGCGCGGTGAGGTCGGCGGTGACGTGGCTGGGGATGCCGGCCCGGATCTCGTCGAGCACGGCCACGCCCGAGCAGATCTGGCCGGGCGTGCAGTAGCCGCACTGGTAGCCGTCGTGGCGGACGAAGGCGGCCTGCATCGGGTGCAGGTTGTCGGGCTGGCCCAGCCCCTCGATGGTGGTGATCTCGGCGCCCTGGTGCATCACGGCGAGCGTCAGGCAGGCGTTGATGCGCCGCCCGTCGACGATCATCGTGCAGGCGCCGCACTGGCCATGGTCGCAGCCCTTCTTCGAACCAGTCAGGTGCAGATGCTCGCGCGCCGCATCGAGCAGGCTGGTGCGGGTGTCGAGCTCGAGCTCGCGCCGCTGGCCGTTGATCGTGAACCACACCCGCGCCAGGACAGGGCGGTCGCCGGACGCAGCGTCGGCGCGGGCGCCCGCGGGAAGGGTGGAAAGGGCCGCGGCGGCGGTCGCGCTGGCGACCACGTCTCGTCGGCTCATGTCGAATTCTCCAGGCGGTGCCATCATGGTCTCCGAACCTGTTGCGGGGGGCGACGACGCGCCCGAAGGCCGTCTGTCGGAAGCGGAATGCCCAGGGCAACTCCGGCAGGCTGGATAAGCTCCAAAGTGCCACCGGCTTCGGTCCGGTGCTCGGCACGGACATTTCGCCCCGGCATCCCGCGTCGGGATCGCCTCGCCTGCCGCATCCGGGGTGTTGGCGGCTCCCGAGGACGTGGCACCGACCCCGGTCGCCCGCTTCGGTCCGTCGTGCGTTCGCGCCTTGCCGGTTGGTCGCACCCTTCCGGGTGCCGACGGCTCGGAATCTCAAAAACCCTTCCTCCGCCGCCCTGATGGTCGCGGGATCGGCGGTGACGAGGAATCCGCGACATCGCTCGGCGAGTCGAAGGGCCGTGATGCCGCGCGCTCGGGATGATGATGCACGCAAGCGCCACCTCTCGGGTGACCCTGCAAGGGCCGTGCGTTCGTCCGCGATGATGCATCGGGGATAGCGCGGCTGGCCGGGCACCGTCTCGATGTCGTCCTCGGCACCTTAGGCGATGCGGATCGACGACCTCCCGCCCGGTCGACGCCCGAGCCGACGTCGTGTGGTGGGTTCGCTTCCGGCGTGGCCTCGGTGCGCGAGCTGAAGGTCGGCGCGACGATCGGCGATTTCGTCGTCGATCCGACTGCCGCGCCCATCCGGCTGCCGTTGCAGCAGGTCCAATCACCCAAAACTCGATAGTTCGGTCCCGCTCATCGTGCGGCCTCCGTCACGAGGAGACAGGCTGCGCACGACAGGGTGGTTCAGGTCGAAATCGAGACGCCGTCCGTGCGGCGTTCGGGGATGTCGCGATGCGCGTCACGGTCATCGGCCGCGCGTCTCGGCTCACCGATCCGCGATCGCGATCCGCCGGCGGCCGTATCGGCTGCGCCGGCGGGCGGGCCGCCGAACGCAGATCGTGACGCCACGGGAGCGCGGACTCAGCGAGCGGGCACGGCCTCGGCGACCACCTCGACGACGCGGCGCGGCGCGATCGGCTTCGTGGCGGCCACGGGCTGAGGCGTCGTGGTCATATCGCTGACGGAACGCGTCTGCTGAGACGTCCGGGCCTGCTCGCGGTAGAGCGGCGGGGTGAGGTTCAAGGACTCGTCGGCCATCGCCGCGCCGGCGGAGACGGATGCCAAGGCGAACGCGATGAGGGCGAGGGCGTGGGTGAAGCGCATGACGGATCTCCGGTTGGGTCGCTTGCAGAGCCGACCGACCGAGAGATTGAACCACAAAATTTGTGCGTTGCGACATGTGCATTTTGCAACGCAACATAATGCGAGCAAAGGCCAGTTCTTCTTTTATAATTCCGCCCCCGGACGCACTCATCTGTCCATCGCAACACTTCGCCATGCACTCGGCGCATACGGCATTAAATCGGTATCACGACGTCAAATTATCTTTTCGGCGCCCGAAAAAACAATTTTACCAATAATGTCGCGATACGCTCAGTCGCTCCCGAGCTCGCTCTTCCTCTTCAGGGCATCACAGGCGGCCGCCGTCGATGACTGACCTCGCGCGCGGCGCCATCGGTCGCGCATTCAATCGACGATCGCTGAATCAACCCTCTTCGTGAATTCGGCGTCGAGGGTTGCGGCGGATTTGACGATGGCAAGGACACCTTGGCGCGTCGCCTTGTCGGAGATGCCGGCAAACGTCCTGATCAGGTCCATCACCTCGGAATCCTGCAACAGCTGCTGAATCGACTCGCGGCCATCGCCGATCTCTGCCGGAGCGTCGAAGAAGGTCGAGACCGGGACGCCCAGGAAATCCGCGATCGCCTGAAGCCGGGCGGCACCGACACGGTTGCGTCCCTTCTCGTATTTCTGGACCTGCTGGAACGTGACCCCGAGAGCCTGCCCGAGCGCGGTCTGGCTCAGACCTTGAGCGGTCCGATACGCCGCGATGCGGCTTCCGATCGATCGGTCGCCGCTGGTCGCGAGCTTCGGCGCATGGATGGGGGTCATTCTGGCATTCGCTTTCAGGTTGGAGACGACTCGACCAGCGTCGCTGCTGTTCCGAGCACATCCCAATACGCATTGCGCGCGATTGAGTTTCGCGGCTGCGATCAATCCTGGGTTGCAGAAATGTCATAGCTTGGCCTTGTGACGAACGGCCGAGCGGATCGCGTGCCGGCCCCGTGGAGGCCGTGCGCCATGCACGGTGCCGCGAGATTCTGCCGCACCGACGAAGCGAGCGGTGCGGCGTTGCCCGCGGCGAACGTGAAGGAGCTGGCATGGCCGACAAGGCAGACGTGACGACGTACATCCTGAAGCAGGCGCTGGCGGC
>NZ_VRUU01000199.1 GCF_008039875.1 Methylobacterium sp. WL119
GAATAAGAGACCGTCCGGTAGGTCACGCTGCTTGGCCCAATCTTCGCACGAGGATTAGTGTTCAGTCCCGAGGTGGGATAGGTTGGGTCATATCTGAACCAGTCTTGATCATCTGCCCAGGCTCGGCAGGTCGCTTCGTATGCCGTAAGGCCGCGTAGGGTCTTGAGCCACCGGATGAACTTGTAGGCATCTAGGAAGGCGGCGAGATGTTCCTGCAGTTGGTCGTGGCTGTCGTAATGGTAGCGCTTGACCGTCGCTTCCTTGAGGGTTCGGTTCATGCGCTCGACCTGGCCATTGGTCCACGGGTGGTTTGGCTTGGTGAGCCGATGCTCGATGCCGTGCGTCCGGCAGATCTGGTCGAAGCGGTTGACGTGGTACAGGGCAGTCGGGCCTCGACGATTCTAGGGCAGCTCGGCGAATTGGATGCCGTTGTCGGTCAGGATGATGTGCAAGCGGTAAGGACAAGCCTCGATGAGCGCCTTCAGGAAGGCGCAGGCCACGGGCCGATCAGCGCGTTCGTGCAGCTGGGCAAAGGCGTATTTGGATGTCCTGTCGATGGCCATCCAAAGGTACAGCTTGCCTTCGCCGGTGCGAACTTCCGCGATGTCGATATGGAAGAAGCCGATCGGGTAGGCTTTGAACACTTGCTTGCCGGGCTTGTCGCCGCCGGCCTCGGGTAACCGGCTGATCCCCTAGCAGGGTGTTGAAGAAGTCCGTGGCGTGACGGGGCTTGGCATGATTCACTCCGTCCCGGCAGCGGACGGGGAAGTCAGATGCGAGGCTTGGATCAACGTTCGGGGGCGTTGTTCTCGTATGTGGACCTTGAGGCTCGGGTCCGGGCGGATCATCCCCTGCGGAGCATCCGGCAACTGACGGACGAGGCTCTGGCGGCCCTGAGCGGGTCGTTCTCGGCGCTCTATGCGGCTCGGATGGGTCGTCCGTCGATCCCGCCCGAGATGCTGCTGCGGGCCCTGCTCCTGCAAGCGTTCTACTCGATCCGCTCGGAGCGGCAGCTGATGGAGCGGCTGGAGTTCGACCTGTTGTTCCGCTGGTTCGTCGGGCTGGGCATCGACGATCAGGCCTGGGATCATTCGAGCTTCACCCGGAACCGGGACCGGCTTCTGGCCGGCGAGATCGCGGCCCAGTTCCTGGCCGCCGTGCTGGCGCAACCCCGCGTGAAGCGGCTTCTATCCAGCGACCATTTCAGCGTCGACGGGACGCTGATCGAGGCATGGGCCTCGATTAAGAGCTTCAAGCCTAAGGATCAGGGCGGCACCAATCAAGAGGAAGACCCGTCGCCCTCCGCCGGCGGGCGTAACGCCGAGGTCGACTTCAAGGGGCAGACGCGCTCGAACGAGACCCACACGAGCACCACGGACCCGCAAGCCCGCCTCTACCGCAAGGGTCCGGGAACGGAGGCCAAGCTCTGCTTCCTCGGCCACACCCTGATGGAGAACCGCTCGGGCCTGATCGTGGACACCCGCCTGACCTCGGCGAACGGTCACGCCGAGCGGATCGCGGCTTTGTCGATGATTGAGCCCAGGGCGGATCGGCCAAAGGCGATCTCGGTGGGTGCCGACAAGGCCTATGACGCCGAGGACTTCGTCAATGAGCTCAGGTCGATGAACGTGCGCGCACACGTGGCCCGGAACACCAACGGCCGCCGCTCCTCCATCGACGGACGAACCACCCGCCACGCCGGCTACGGTCGGAGCCAGAAGATCCGCAAGCGCATCGAGGAGGGCTTTGGCTGGATCAAGACCGTCGGCGGACTGCGCAAGACCCGCTTCGTAGGCCGCGACAAGGTCGGATGGGCCTTCACTCTGACGGCAGCGGCCTACAACCTGGTCCGCCTGCCAAAGCTGCTTGGAGCTCTGGCGTGAGCGTCCTGGGCAAGTGGCGGATCGTCGAGCTGCCTGGCTACGAGGACGACTATGCCGACATGGTCGAGCCAGCCTACATCCTTTTCGAGAACGGCCGCGGCGAGTTCGCCTTTGGGTGTGTCACCGGAGCTTTCGCTGGCGGAGCCGGCCACGGGAGTGATCGTGCCGCCGTTGCGTTCGACTGGAACGGCAATGACGAGATGGACCCGGTCTGCGGCTCTGGATCGGCTGAGCTCCAGGCTGAAGGATCGCTTCGAGGCGAAATCCGCGTCCATCGCGGCGACGAAATCCCCTTCATCGCCCGCCGTTGACCGGCTTTTTCAACACCCTGCTAGCGCTGCAGACAGCGATGCAGCGATGATCGGGTCAGGTGCTGGATGGTGGCCTGGAGCGCGTACAGGCAGTCGTCAAGCGGAAAGAGCGTGTGCTGGCGGAAGGCAACGATGAGCGCCTCCTCTTCGATCGTGAGCACGGTCGAGCGCGGCGTCTTCAATCCCATCACCGCGTCATGCACGAAGGCACGCTTGCGCCACTTCGCGACCGTCTTGAAGTTCAATCCATGCTGAGCGGCAAGTCTTTGAGCGGAGCTTTCGATCGCTGTAGCGCTGCTCTGACCGCGTGCGTGGTCGTGGCGCAGCCGTGAAGAACCTGTCCCATAACGCCTCCCGGTGTGTGGCAGCCTCAGCGAAACTGATGCCACCACACCGCGGGACTGCACTCATAACTGTCTGGTTGTAAGAACTCAGGGAACTGGCCCGCGCCGGCCTGTCGTTGGTCAGCCCCCATTGAAGTGGTCCGCCCTTTGGTATGGCTTTTGAGCCTGGAGGACGGACGAGATGGCAAAGCACCCGAAGCCCGAGGAGATCGTCGCCAAGTTGCGGCAGGCGGATGTGCTGATCACACAGGGCCAGAGCGTGGCCGATGCAATCCGCGCGCTCGGCGTGAGTTCAGTGACATACTACCGGTGGCGGCGTCAGTTTGGCGGACTGAAATC
>NZ_VRUU01000019.1 GCF_008039875.1 Methylobacterium sp. WL119
GCACCGAGACGGGGGCCGGCGGAGGCGGCGCGATCGCGCGGGGCGCCGGGGCGGTGAGGGCTGGTCGAGCCGGTGCGTCGCCCTCCTGCGCACCGGCGGCGAGCGCTTCGGCCCTGAGTTGTCGCAACGCCTCGTCCGGCGTCGGCAGGTCGGCGGCGTAGGCGAGCCGCACCAGGGCCATCTCGGCCGCGGCGAGCGGGCGGGCCGCACTCTGCACCTCGGGTATCGCCTTCAGCAGGATCTGCCAGGCCCGCGACAGCGCCCGCACGGGCAGGCGGCCGGCGAAATCGCCGCCGCGCCGCCGCTCGATCTCGCTCAGCGTCGGGTCGGCGGCCGCCGCCTCCGGCGCGAGCTTCAGCCGGGTGACGAGGTGGGTGAAGGCGGCGAGATCCGAGAGCACGACCGACGGGTCGGCACCGGACTCGTACTGGCTGCGCAGCTCGGCGAAGGCCGCGGGCACGTCGCCGCGCATCACCGCCTCGAACAGGTCGAGGATGCGGGCCCGGTCGGCGAGCCCGAGCATGTCGCGCACGCCTGCGGCGGTGACGGCGCCGGCGCCGTGGGCGATGGCCTGGTCGAGCAGCGAGAGCGCGTCGCGCACCGAGCCCTCCGCCGCGCGCACGATCGCAGCCACCGCCTCGTCCTCGGCGCCGACGCCTTCGGCCGCGCAGATCTTCTGGAGATGGGCGGAGAGCACGTCGGCCTCGACCCGGCGCAGGTCGAACCGCTGGCAGCGCGACAGGATGGTGATCGGGACCTTGCGGATCTCGGTCGTCGCGAACACGAACTTCGCGTGCGGCGGCGGTTCCTCCAGCGTCTTCAGGAACGCGTTGAACGCGTTGCCCGAGAGCATGTGGACCTCGTCGATGATGTAGACCTTGTAGCGCGCCGAGACCGGCGAATAGCGCACGCCGTCGATGATCGCGCGCACGTCCTCGATGCCGGTATGCGAGGCGGCGTCCATCTCCAGCACGTCCATGTGCCGCGATTCCATGATCGCCTGGCAATGGACCCCGAGCCCCGGCATCGCGATGGTCGGGCCGGTGTCGGGCGCGCCGACCGGCGCGTAGTTCAGGCCGCGGGCGAGGATGCGCGCGGTGGTCGTCTTGCCGACGCCGCGCACGCCGGTCAGCATCCAGGCTTGCGGGATGCGCCCGGCCGCGAACGCGTTGCCGAGCGTTCGCACCATCGCGCCCTGGCCGATCAGGTCGACGAAATCCTTGGGACGGTATTTGCGCGCCAGCACGCGGTACGGCGTCTGCGCGAGGGCAGGCGCCGGAAACCCGGGCAGGCCCGGCTCGTCGTCAGGCGTGCCGGTGCTCGCGTCCATGCGCTCTTCGGGGGTGCGTCTTCGCTCTTCGCGGTCGTGCCTTGGCCGCCGCTGCGGGCCGATCGACCCGCGGTTCCTGCGGTGGAACGAGGTGGGAGGCTGGACGAAGACCCGCTCGGTCTCGTTAGGGCTGCTTCCTTCCGGACCTGACCCGGTTGGCGAGTGAAACGTCCCTCGCCAACCTCCCGCGGCCTATATGGCGGGAGCTTCCGGCGATGGCAAGCGGGCGGGGCGCCGGGTCCCCGGCTGCAACCCCCGGCGTCGACGGCCGGGCCGGACGCGGCGCGATCAGGCCTGCGCGCCCGCCGGATCGCCGCTCCGCGTCATCGCGGAGGCCGCGAGCACGAGGGCGAAGCCGAACAGGAACACCTGGTTGATCGACAGCTCCTCGAACATCAGCGAGGGCACCATGAACAGCACCGTGTAGAACGGGAGCGGGCCGAACCGCCGGGGGGCGAGGACGATCCGGACCGTTCCGGCCAGGAAGGCGAGCACGACGAGGACGCCGCTCTGGAGCGCGAGGGTGACGACGGCGTTGTGCGGCGTGCCGACGCCGGCCATCATCAGCAGCTGGTTCTCCTTGGAGACGTTGCCGAGGCCGAACGGATGGGCGGCGGCGAGCTGCAGCCCGGCCGCGGTCGAATCGAGGCGTTCCAGGATGTTGCTGTCGGCGTGGCTGTCGTCCACGAACCGCTTCTCGATCGCGGACTGCAACGTCTCGGGCACCGGCGCGTAGCCGGTGGCGCCGAACAGCATGATCAGGGCGCAGACGGCCGCCGCCCCCGACAGGACGGCGTAGACGCTCACGCTCCTGCGCAGGATCAGCACGAGGAAGATCGCCGGCAGGATCATCCCGGCGCGGTTGTTGGTCAGCGGGAAGCTGACGAGCAGCGCGGCGAAGTACGCGACGTAGATCGCGCTGCGCCCGGTGCGGTACCAGAGATAGGCCGCCGCCGCGCCGGCGACCGCGAAGACGTGGCCGGTCTCGTTCCCGGCGGTCCAGAGGCCGCCGAGCTTGTCCTTCATGAACAGGACGAGCTCCGGCTCGACGCCGTCTGTCGGCACCGCGAGGCCGACGCCGGTAAGGTCGACGCCCGCCGAAGCGGCAAGCAGCACCAGGAGCGAGCCGGCGAAGCCCGCCAGCGTGCCGACGGCGAAGCAGTCGGCGCCGGCCGGCGCGCGAAACAGGATCACGAGCTGCACCGCCTGAACGAAGTACAGCAGCAGCACGAGGGTGAAGTACAGGTCGCCCGGCTGCACCTCGGACTTCAACGCCAGCGAGGCCGCAAACAGCGCGACCACGAGGCCGATCGGCAGTGCCCGCGCCAGCATTGCCGAGAGGATGCCGGGCCGGATCAGGAAGTACGGGATCGTCAGGAAGGGCAGCATGTCGGAGAGCCGCATGAACGGCAGCCCGAAGGTCGAGGTCATGGGATTGAGCTGAAGCACGAAGCCGATGCCGAGGATCACCAGCCGGTCGAGACGCGTCAGCGATCCCGCCCCGGCCGCGGGCATCGCCGACGCGACCTCGACGAGACCGGGCCTTCCCTGCGCGATCCGCATGGTCTCCCCCCTTCCGATCCGCGGCTGGGGCGGAAGGCCGGTCGCGGCCTGCGCCCGTGCCTGCCGATTCCGCGCAGCCCGATCGCACCCTGCGGCAGGACGGGTTTGAGAATGCTTGCGAGCGAGCCCGCGCCCCCGGCCAGAATCTGGACGAAGTCGCGCGGGGACGGGTCTCGGATCGGCGCACCGGCCGGGCGGCACGTTCCGCTCATTCGCAAGAATGCAAGCATCGCGCGGCCGAACCCACGGGCAGCGGGCTCACATAGACTTCTCTAAAGCGAGGAACGTTAATCTTACCGCTGGAAACTGCCGCGTCGCGTCGGCCCTCTGCGGTAGGATGAGGCGGTTGTACTGCGCAACCCTTCCATCGCTCGAGGATCGTGGTGATCGTGCGCCTGAGAGACCGACTGCTTCCGGCGGCGCCCGTCCTCGACAGGGCTCCGGCCATCGAACCGGGCCGGGCGACGGCGGACCATTACCGTGCGGTGGACGGGCTGCGCGCCGTCGCGGTCATCGCCGTGATGGTGTTCCATCTGCGGGAGGGCTGGCTTCCGGGGGGCCTGACCGGGGTCGACGTGTTCTTCGTCATCTCGGGCTTCGTGGTCACGGCGTCCGTCGCGCAGCGGCAGGGCGGCTCGTTCGGTGACTTCGTGCTGGCTTTCTATGCCCGCCGCATCGCCCGGATCCTGCCGGCGCTGGCGCTGACGGTCGCCGTCTCGGCCATCGCCTACGCGCTCTTCATCCCCTCGGCCTGGCTCGGCGACACCATCGCCAAGACCGGGCTGGCCGCGATCTTCGGCCTAAGCAACCTCGTGCTCGCCGCCGGCGACGACTACTTCTCGGTGAAGGCGGCCTTCAACGTCTTCACCCACACGTGGTCGCTTGGGGTCGAGGAACAGTTCTACCTGCTGTTCCCGCTGATCATGTATTTCGGCTCGAAGGACGCAGGCGCGGCCGGCCCGCGCGACCGTCGCGTCCCGATCCTGCTCGCCCTCGTCGCAGCCTCCTTCGCCGCCGGCGCGCTCCTCAGCGCGACGCGCCCGACGATCGCCTTCTACACGCTGCCGGCGCGTTTCTGGGAACTCGGCGCGGGCATGCTCCTGTGCCTTACCCGGGCGCGGTGGACGCCGTGGCTCGCAGGGGCGCCGCGGGTCGCGACGGTGATCGCGGCAGCGTCAGCCGCCCTGCTCGCGGCCGCGTTCGTCGAGCCGTTGCGGTTCGGCTTTCCGGTTCCCTGGGCGCTGCTGCCGGTGCTCGGCACCCTCGGGCTCATCGCGGTCGCGGTCGCGTCCCCGGCGACGCCGGTCGCCCGCCTGCTCGCGACGGCGCCGTGCGTCGGCACCGGCCGGATCTCCTACGCGCTCTATCTCTGGCACTGGCCGGTCTACGTGCTGATGCGCTGGACGGTCGGCCTCGAGACCGCCGCGCAGGGCCTCGTCGCCGTCGCCGCGACCGTCGCCCTCGCGACGCTGAGCTACCGCACCGTCGAGATGCCGGCGCGCGCGTGGCAGCGGGCGAACCGGCACGCGCCCGCCGCCGTCGTGCGCGCGGGCCTCGCCGTCGCGCTGGTGCTCGCGGTGGCGACCGGAGGCATGCTGAAGTTCAAGTCCGCCTTCATGCTCGGCGGGACCCGGGACCTCGCGACCTGGTACCCGGAGGGCCGCTACACGGTCCCGCCGCAGGCCGGCTGCGCGATCGCCAA
This sequence comes from Methylobacterium sp. WL119, assembly GCF_008039875.1. Classification (GTDB taxonomy): domain Bacteria; phylum Pseudomonadota; class Alphaproteobacteria; order Rhizobiales; family Beijerinckiaceae; genus Methylobacterium. Next base: position 4,596 of record NZ_VRUU01000019.1, read on the forward strand.
GCAGGTGGTGCCGCGCCCCGACGGCGTCATGACCATCCTGCGGCCGACGGGATGCGGGACCCCGGCGCAGGGCGGACGGCTGATCGTCGCCGGCGACTCCCATGTCGGTGCCTACGAGCGCATGCTCTGGAACTACGCCTACGCGACCGGCCGCGAGGTGCGCACCTATTGGCTCGCCGGCTGCCCGATGATCGGGCTGCGGCAGGAACCGGCCACGGGCGCGTGCGCGGCCTTCGAGGCGCGGCTCGCCGACGAGCTGGCCGAGGTCCTGACGCCCGCCGACATCGTCTTCCTGCCGTCCCTGCGCCTGCCGCGCTACGTCGAGCAATGGGGCGATTCGGGATACGCCGCGGCCGCCTCCGGCGCCCCCGATCCGGACGCCGTCGCGGTCGCGCGCAGCCATCTGCGCCGCATCGCCGCCAGCGGCGCCCGCATCGTCTTCGAGGCCCCCAAGCCGTTGTTCAAGGCGCCGCCGATGCGCTGCGCCGACTGGTTCAATGCGACGAACCCGGTCTGCGCGCCGGGCTTCGCGATCGATCGGAGCGAGCTGGAAGCGCTGCGCGCGCCGATCCTCGCCCGCATGGCGGCGGCGATGCGGGACCTGCGGCAGGTCTCGATCTGGGATCCGTTCCCGATCCTGTGCCCGGAGACCACCTGCCGCGCCTTCCGCGACGGGCGCCCGCTGCTCTTCGACGGCGACCACGTCAGCGGCTACGCCAACGACGTGCTGCTGCCGTCCTTCGCGGAAACGATGGAGGCCGCGTTCGCCGCGGCCGCGCCGCGCTCCTCCGCGGCCCTGCCGGCGCGATAGCGCATCTTCCAGCGACGTGGATGCCGGCGCGCCGCGCGCCATGTCCCTCGCATCATCCCCGATCGACGGAGACCTGAGGACGCATGGAACCCTCCAAGGGCCACGGCCGCTACGGCTACAGCGCGCTGCCGGACCGGCCGCTCTACGACTGGCCGGGTGGCCGGCGCCTGGCGGTCTACGTCGCGCTCAACCTCGAGACCTTCAATTTCGGATCGGGGCTCGGCGCCGAGCTTGCCCCCGGCGGGCCGCAGCCCGACGTGCTGAACTACGCCTGGCGCGACTGGGGCAACCGGGTCGGGGCGTGGCGGATCAAGGCGATGCTCGACGCGCTCGGGCTGCCGGCGAGCGTCCTGGTCAACAGCCGCCTCTATGCGGATTGCCCCGGCCTGATCGAGGCCTTCCGCGCCCGCGGCGACGAGATCGTCGGGCACGGCCGCACCAACGCCGAGCGCCAGGGCAGCCTCGACGAGGCGGGCGAGCGCGCGCTGATCGCCGAGGCGACGGCGCTGCTGACCGAGCACGAGGGCCGCCCGCCCGCCGGCTGGCTCGGCCCGTGGATCTCGCAGTCGACGGCGACGCCCGACCTCCTGGCCGAGGCGGGCTACCGCTACCTGCTGGACTGGGCGCACGACGACCAGCCGACGTGGTTCGGGACCCGCGACGGCGGCCGCATCCTCTCGGTGCCCTATCCGCAGGAGCTGAACGACATCCCGGCGATCGTCGCCCGCAAGGAGACCGGGCGGCAATTCGCCGACGCGATCTCCGACGCCTTCGATGAGATGCTGGAGCAGTCGCGCCACGCGCCGCTGGTGATGGGGATCGCGCTCCACCCCTACATCGTCGGCCAGCCGCAGCGCCTGCGCCCCCTGCGCGCGGTGCTGGCCCGCATCGCCGCTCACCGCGACACGGTCTGGCTCACCACCGCGGGCGCGATCGCCGAGCACGCGGTGCAGGTGATGGACTGAGAGGACAGGGCTCGACGGGATCAGCTCGGAGGACGGCTGCGTTTCGCCGGTGAGCCCGCAGATCCGCTGCCGGTGATGAACGGGTTTTTGTCGATCAACCGAACACGGATGGTCCGCGCCGAACCCGACGCACCGGTCATCGCGGCGGGGTCGGGTCCGGAACGGCCAGCAACCCGATCAGCACCAGGGCCGGCACGAGCACGCACCAGAAGGACAGGGCGGCGACCCCGAACGCGCCGGCCAGGGCACCTGCCGCGAAGGCCAGCACCGCGGACAGCGTGCGCCGCAGGCGGGCGCCGGCCTGCGCGCCGAGCTTGGTCCCGCACAGGTGATCGGTGATATCGATGACGGCCTGCGTGACGTTCACGGTCATCACCGTCGTCGCGGCGAGGTGGCCGATCACCAGGCGCCCGATGCCGTTCTGGATGCCCATCGCGGCGACCCCGAGCATGCCGATGCCGATCGCCCGCGCGCCGTCCGGCGAGCCGAGCGGCGACAGGGCCGCGCCGAAGTTCGCGAAGGCGATCAGGACGGCCGCCTCGAGGGCCAGCAAGGGGCGCAGCGGCGACGTCCCGCGCCGCTCCAACGCCAGGGCGATCAGGCGCGTGAGCGCGACGGCCAGGATGAAGGTCGGCAGGGCGAGCAGCTTGGCGAGGACGCCGGTCGAGGTCGAGACCAGCTCCGCGCCGATCAGGACGAAGTTGCCGGTGACGTGGGCGGTGAACAGGCCGGTCAGGGCGATGAAGGCGGCGGCGTCCACGAAGCCGGCGACGAAGGCGAGCCCGACGCCGATCGCGGCGTCCCTGAGCGATGGGGTGAACACGATGCCTTGCTCTCCTGCCCGTCCGAGCCGGTCGCCGCTCGCCATCCGCCGAGCGCCCGGGCCGCGGACCTTCCAGGCGTCCGGGCCGGACCGCAAGCGGGCGCTCGCCGGGCCGAGCCCAGGCCGCGACACCGCCTCGCCGCGGCCGCGCTTGCGATCCGCGCGCCCACGCCCGATGGTCCGCCCGTCGCGGGCCGCGGGGCGGCCCCTGGGGATGCGTTCATGAGCCGCCAAGCGGGCGAGGCCTTCGTCGTCGATCCCGGAACCGAGGACGCGCAGCGCCGCGCCGCCGACCCGCGCGCCTCGGCCTGGGTCTCGGCCAATGCCGGGGCGGGCAAGACCAAGGTGCTCACCGACCGGGTGGTGCGCCTGCTGCTCGACGGGGCCGCGCCGTCGCGCATCCTGTGCCTGACCTTCACCAAGGCCGCCGCCGCCAACATGTCGATCCGGATCTTCCGGACGCTGGGGCGGTGGGTGACCCTCGGCGACGCGGCGCTGTCGGCCGAGCTCGCCGCGCTCACGGGGCGCACCGCCTCGCCGAACGACCTCGATGCGGCGCGGCGCCTGTTCGCCCGCGCGGTCGAGACGCCGGGCGGGCTGAAGATCGAGACGCTGCACGCCCTGTGCGAGCGGCTGCTGCACATGTTCCCGTTCGAGGCCAACGTGCCCGCCCGGTTCGCGGTGCTGGACGAGAACCTGTCGCGCGAGATGTTCGCCAACGAGACCGACCAGGTGCTCGCCGCCGCAATCGGCGGCGACGCGCGGCTCGGCCACGCCCTCGACCTCGTGACGCCGGAGGCGACGGGCGATGCGCTGCGCAAGGCGATCCGGCAGGCCATGGCCGCGCGCACGGTGCTGGCCGCACGGGGCGGGCTGACGCGGCAATTCGCCCGGCTCGGCACCGCCCTCGGCCTCGCCGCGGGCCAGACCGATGCGTCGCTGGTGGAGACGATCCTGAACGGCGGGATCTCCGACAAGCCGGCCTTCGCCGAGCGCCTGCGCACCGGCAAGGCGACCGACGAGAAGCTCGCCGACGGCCTGCTCGCGGCCGAGGCCGCCGACGGCCGGCCGGAGGCGCTCGACCTCTATCGCGCGGTGTTCTTCACCGCCAAGGACGAGCCGAAGGCCGACAAGAGCCTGGGCACCAAGGCGGCCTCCGAGGACGTGCGCGCGGCGCTGATCGACGAGCGCGACCGGCTCGCGCCGCTGTTCGACGCCCTGCGCAGCGCCCGGGCGCTCGCCCGCACCGAGGCGCTGTTCACCCTCGCCGCCGAGATCCACCGCCGGATCGAGGCGCAGAAGGCCAAGCTCGGGGCGCTGGATTTCGACGACCTGATCCACAAGACCCTCGACCTGCTCGCGCGGGTCGACGCCGCCTGGGTGCTGTACAAGCTCGACCGCGGCGTCGACCACGTGCTCGTGGACGAGGCGCAGGACACCAACCCGCAGCAATGGCAGATCCTCGACCGGATCACCGCCGAGTTCGCCACCGGCGCCGGCGCGCGCGAGACCCTGCGCACCCGCTTCGCCGTCGGCGACCCCAAGCAGTCGATCTACAGCTTCCAGGGCGCCGAGCCGCGCGAGTTCGCGACGATGCACGGCAAGTGGAAGGGCGAGGCGCGCTCGGCCAAACTCCGGTTCGAGGACGTCGACCTGAAGCTGTCGTTCCGCTCGACCCTCGGCGTGTTGCGGGCGGTCGACGCCACCTTCCACCTGCCCGAGCACTACGACGGCCTCGGCTTCGACGATGCGGCGGTCGGCACCGTCCACACCACGGCGCGGGCCGGCGCGCCCGGCACCGTCGAGCTGTGGCCTATCGCCGAGCCGGTGGAGGAGGTCGAGCCCGACGCCTGGGCCGCGCCCGTGGACGCGCCGGAGGCCAACGCGCCCGCGATCGTCACCGCGCGCCGGATCGCCCGCGCGGTGCGGACCTGGGTCACCGCGGGCGACACCAGCGGCCGGGTCTGGCGGCCGGGCGATGTGCTGGTGCTGGTGCGCAAGCGCGGGCCGGCCTTCGAGGAGGTGATCCGCGCGCTGAAGGGCGCCGGCGTGCCGGTCGCCGGCCAGGACCGGCTCGACGTCGGCGCGCACATCGCGGTGGCCGACCTCGTCTCGATCGGCCGCGCCGGGCTGCTGCCCGCCGACGACCTGACGCTGGCCTGCGCGCTGAAGACGCCGCTGGTCGGGCTCACCGACGAGGATCTCGTCCGCATCGCCGCCGGCCGCGACCGGTCCGAGACGCTGGAGGACGCGCTCGCCCGGCATGCGGACGCGGGCGACCCGGCCGCGATCGTCGGGCGCGAGGCGCTGGCCGGCTGGATCGCGGCCGCCGGCGCGCAGGGGCCGTTCGGGTTCTACGCCGCCCTGCTCGGGCCGGGCGAGGGCCGGGCCCGCCTCGTCGCGCGCCTCGGCGGCGAGGCGGGCGACGCGATCGACGTGTTCCTGCTCGGCGCGGCGCAGGCCGAGGCGGGCGCGGACGCACCCTCGCTCGCCGGCTTCCTGGCGCGCTACTGCGCCGGCGGCCGGGGCGAGGCCGGCCACACGGTCAAGCGCGACATGGAATCCGGCCGCGACGAGGTCCGGGTGATGACCGTGCACGGCGCCAAGGGCCTGGAGGCTCCGGTGGTGGTGATGATCGACGGCTGCGAGGCGCCGGGGGGCAACGACCCGCCGCTGCTGGTGATGCCGGGCGACGTCCCGCCGGTCTGGTCGAGCGCGAAGCCCTACGATTCCGAGGCGATCGGCGCGGCGCGCGAGACCCTGCACGCGCGGGCGCGGGAGGAGCACAACCGCCTGCTCTACGTGGCGATGACGCGGGCCGCCGACCGGCTCGTGGTCGCGCCGTTCCGCGGCCAGACGCCGGTGGGCCCGACCGCCTGGTGCGAGATGATCCGCACCGGGATGGTGCAGGCCTTCGGCGAGGGCGAGGCGGTGGAGACCGCCTACGGGCCGGCCATCCTGTGGCGGGACGGATCCGGGCCGGAGACCGGGACCGCGCCGGCCGAGGCGGCGCCCGAGCCCGGCGCTCTGCCGTCCTGGCTGCGCGAGCCGGTCGCGGCCGAGGCGGCCCCGGCGCCGCCGATCAGCCCGTCCGGCGCGATGCGCGCGGCCGACGGCGAGCGCCAGATCCCGCCGCGGCAGGCCGATACCGAGGCGCGCCGGCGCGGCAAGCTGATCCACGCCCTGCTGGAGCACCTGCCGCGCCTCGACCCGGCCGCCCGCGAGAGCGCCGCGACCGCCTTCGTGGCCGCCCGCGCGCCGTCCTTCTCGCGCCCGAAGCGCGCGGCGATCGTGCAGGCGGCCCTGAACCTCATCGCGACGCCGGACCTCGCGCCGCTCTTCGCCCGCGAGGCGCGGGCCGAGGTCAGCCTGTCGGGGCGGGTCGTGGTCGCGGGCATCGAGCGGCCGGTCTTCGGCCGCATCGACCGCCTCGCGGTCGCCGACGGCACGGTGCGGCTCGCCGACTTCAAGACCGGGCGCCCGCCCGCCGAGGGCGCGCCGCCGCCGCGGCCCGAGACCGCGCAGATCGCCCTCTACGCCCGCCTGCTCGCGCGGATCTACCCGGACCACGCGATCCGCCCGATGCTGGTCTGGACCTCGGGACCGGTGATCCGGCTCCTGAGCGAGGCGGAGATCGCGGAGGCGCTGGCCGGGCTCGGGCTGGCCGCGGCGTGACGCGGCCGCACGTGGCAGGGTCCTGAGCGGCCGGGTCCTGAGCGCCCGGGTCCGCGCCTGCGGCGGGGTCCCCCTGCGGAAATGGCGGTTGCGTCTGGGGCCGAGAACCAGCATCAGGCGTCTCGTATTTCGGGCCGTTCGGATCGCCGCCGCCAGGTGGAGCGATCCGAAGCGCCGTCGCCTGTCGACGCCGTCCGTTATCGTCCAGGCACAGGGAACCCGACATCATGAAGACGCGCGCAGCCGTGGCGTGGGAGGCGAAGAAGCCGCTCACGATCGAGACCATCGACATCGAGGGGCCGAAGGCCGGCGAGGTCCTCGTCGAGGTGATGGCCACCGGCATCTGCCACACCGACGCCTACACCCTCTCGGGCCTCGATTCGGAGGGCAAGTTCCCGGCGATCCTCGGCCACGAGGGCGCGGGCATCGTCCGCGAAATCGGCGCCGGCGTCACCGACCTGAAGGTCGGCGACCATGTGATCCCGCTCTACACGCCCGAATGCCGCGGCTGTAAGTCCTGCCTGTCGCAGCGCACCAACCTCTGCACCGCGATCCGCGCGACGCAGGGCCAGGGCGTGATGCCCGACGGCACCAGCCGCTTCTCCTGCGTCTCCACCGGCGGCAGCCCGGGCGGGTCCGACACCCTGTTCCACTACATGGGCTGCTCGACCTTCTCGAACTTCACCGTGCTGCCGGCGATCGCGCTGGCGAAGATCCGCGAGGACGCCCCCTTCGACAAGGTCTGCTACATCGGCTGCGGCGTCACCACCGGCATCGGCGCGGTGATCTACACCGCGAAGGTCTGGCCCGGCGCCAACGTCGTGGTGTTCGGCCTCGGCGGCATCGGCCTCAACGTGCTCCAGGCCGCGCGGATGGTGGGGGCCGACAAGATCATCGGCGTCGACATCAATCCCGACAAGCAGGAGATGGCGCGCAAGTTCGGGATGACCCACTTCATTAACCCGAAGGAGGTCGGCAACGATCACGTCGTCGCGGCGATCCTCGACGCCACCGGCGGCGGCGCCGACTTCTCGTTCGACTGCACCGGCAACGTCCACGTGATGCGCCAGGCGCTCGAGTGCTGCCACCGCGGCTGGGGCGAGTCGATCGTCATCGGCGTGGCGGAGGCCGGCAAGGAGATCTCGACCCGCCCGTTCCAGCTCGTCACCGGCCGCGTCTGGAAGGGCTCGGCCTTCGGCGGGGCGCGCGGCCGCACCGACGTGCCGAAGATCGTCGACTGGTACATGGAGGGCAAGATCAACATCGACGACCTGATCACCCACACCATGCCGCTCGACGAGATCAACCACGGCTTCGACCTGATGCACGAGGGCAAGTCGATCCGCTCGGTGGTGCTGTACTAGGACCGACACTCGGACCGACGCGCGCTTCCCTCCCCCCCTCTGCGGGGGAGGGAGGAGCCTGTATCGACCCATCGGCCGGTAACGGCCCCAGAGCCCCCAGGAGATCACCCCATGGAAACCGTCTCGAAGGCCCTCTCGCACGGTGGCGTCCAGGGCGTGTACAAGCATGACGCGACGACCACCGGCTGCCCGATGACCTTCGCGGTCTTCGTGCCGCCCCAGGCCAAGGACGGCCCGGTGCCGGTGCTGTGGTACCTCTCGGGGCTGACCTGCACCCACGCCAACGTCATGGACAAGGGCGAGTACCGGCAGGCCGCCGCTCGCCACGGCGTGATCGTCGTCGCGCCCGACACCTCGCCCCGCGGCGAGGGCATTCCCGACGAGGCCGGCAACTGGCAGTTCGGCTCCGGCGCGGGCTTCTACCTCGACGCGACGCAGGCACCCTATTCCGCGAACTACCGGATGTGGAGCTACGTCACCGAGGAGCTTCCGGCGCTGGTCGCGAAGAACTTCCCCGCCGACATGAGCCGCCAGGGCATCTTCGGCCACTCGATGGGCGGGCACGGCGCGCTCACGATCGCGCTGACCTATCCCGACCGCTTCAAGTCCTGCTCGGCCTTCGCGCCGATCGCCCAGCCCTCCACGGCGGGCTGGTCGAAGCCGGCCTTCGAGAAGTATCTCGGCACGGACGCGGCGGCCTGGCGCGCCCACGACGCCACCGCGCTGATCGAGGACGGGCACCACTTCCCCGAGTTCCTCGTCGACCAGGGCACCGCCGACAGCTTCCTTCAGGACGGGCTGCGGCCGTGGCTGCTGGAAGAGGCCTGCAAGAAGGCCGGCATCGCGCTGACCCTCAACATGCGCGAGGGCTACGACCACTCCTACTTCTTCATCTCCAGCTTCATGGACGACCACATCGCCTGGGCCGCCGCCCGGCTGAAGTGACAAAAAACCCTCCCGCGATCGGGCGATCGCGGGAGGGTTTTTGCTTTCGGCGTCGTCACGACGGCTCACGCCGCGACGGCACGCGTCGAACGATGATCGCGGTCGTCCCATCCATGAGGCCTTCGGCGGACATCGGGCCTCGACGTGCAGGATGACAGGGATGGACCGCGTCGCGGTGTCCCCGCCGGCGGCCGGCCTGAAATCAGCGCAGGGCCGTGACCTGCACGGGCGCCGCGTCCGCGACCTGCGACGGGGTCTGATCCGCCAAGTAGATCCGGCCGCCGACGAACAGAAGCGCCAGAGCCCAGAACACCAGGGCCGCACGGCGCGTCTCGCGGTAACTGCCGGCTGCGCCCACGGCCTTCGCATCGACGCAGGCGCGCGGCATCTCCATCGGCTCGCCGAAGGGATCGTAGGCGGTCGTGCGCTGGTCGAGCTGGGCGGTCATGATGGGAGATGTCGCGCTTGGCCGCCGCCGGATCAATGGTTGCGTCTTCCGAAGATTCCTTGACAAAGAGAGGCTTCTTCTCCGCCGGATCGCCGGTGTGGAAGTTCGTTCCTCGACGCATCCCCGGGTGCGGAATCCGCCGAGCGAGAGGCCGCGTGACCGCAGACTCGAAGCCGATGACCCCGCCCGCGCACGCCGCGCCCACGGTCGCCGCCGGCCCGTTCGCGCTGCTGCCGGGCATCCTCGTCTGCGTCGCGATCACCGGGATCGCGATGGGCGTGCAGGCGGTCGAGGAGCGCGCGCTCGACCATCCGTATATCGAGGCGCTGGTGATCGCGATCCTGCTCGGAATCGCGCTCCGCAGCGCGTGGGTGCCGGGGGCGCGCTTCCGCAGCGGCATCGCCTTCAGCGCCAAGCAGCTGCTCGAGCTCGCCGTGACGCTGCTCGGCGCCTCCCTGAGCCTCGGGGCGATCGTCGCCTCCGGCCCGGCGCTGCTCACCGGCATCGTCGGCACGGTGATCCTGACGATCGCGGCGAGCTACGGCATCTGCCGCCTGCTGGCGCTGCCGGCGCGGATGGCGATCCTCGTCGCCTGCGGCAACGCGATCTGCGGCAACTCGGCGATCGCCGCCGTCGCCCCGGTGATCGGGGCCGACAACAAGGACATCGCCGCCGCGATCGCCTTCACCGCCGTGCTCGGCGTGCTGATGGTGCTCGGCCTGCCGCTGTTCGTGCCGTTGGCCCACCTGTCCGACAACCAGTACGGCGTGCTCGCCGGGCTCACCGTCTACGCGGTGCCGCAGGTGCTGGCCGCCACCGTGCCGGTGAGCCTCGCCAGCACCCAGGTCGGCACCCTGGTCAAGCTGGTGCGCGTGCTGATGCTCGGCCCGGTGGTGCTCGCCTTCTCGCTGATCGCCCGCCGGCTGCCGGCCGAGGGCGGCGCGGCGGCCCGGCCCGGGCGCCTGAGCCTGACCAAGCTCGTGCCGTGGTTCATCGTCGGCTTCCTGGTGCTGGCGAGCCTGCGCTCCCTCGGCCTGATCCCCGACGCGGCCGCGCTTCCGCTGACGAGGCTCGCCGGCATCCTCACCATCGTCTCGATGGCCGCGCTCGGCCTGGGCGTCGACGTGCGCATCCTCGCGCGCGTCGGCGGACGCGTCACCGCCGCCGTCACCGGCTCGCTCCTCGTGCTCATCGGCATCAGCCTCGTGCTGATCCGGGCCCTCGGCATCGCCTGAGCGGCTGCGACGCCACCGCCGAGTCGGTCTATCGTCCGCGTTCCTCGTCCCGACGCCGTCACGAAGGATCAAACCCCATGCGCCTCGATGCCTCCGAACGCGGCGTCTTCCCGATCGCCCCGACGCCGTTCCACCCGGACGGCCGCATCGACCACAACTCGATCGACCGGCTGACCGACTTCTACGCCGCGAACGGCGCCACCGGCCTCACCGTGCTCGGGGTGATGGGCGAGGCGCCCAAGCTCGACCAGGGCGAGGCGCTCGACGTCGCCCGACGCTTCATCGTGCGGGCGAAGGGCCTGCCGGTGATCGTCGGCGTCTCGGCGCCGGGCTTCGCCGCGATGGCGTCGCTGGCCCGCAGCGCGATGGATGCGGGCGCGGCCGGGGTGATGATCGCGCCGCCCAGTTCCCTGCGCACGGACGACCAGATCGTCGCCTACTACGCGCAGGCCGCCGAGGCGATCGGCGCCGACGTGCCGTTCGTGATCCAGGACTATCCCCTCACCTTCACCGTGGTGATGACGCCGGGCGTGATCCGCCGGATCGTCAACGACAACCCGGCCTGCCGGATGCTCAAGCACGAGGACTGGCCGGGGCTCGAGAAGATCTCGGCTTTGCGCGGCTTCGAGGCGGAGGGCTCGATGCGGCACATTTCGATCCTGTGCGGCAACGGCGGCCTGTTCCTCGATTTCGAGACCGAGCGCGGCGCCGACGGGGCGATGACCGGCTACGCCTTCCCCGACATGCTCGCCGACGTGGTCCACCTCTCGGCCGCCGGCGAGCGCGACGCCGCCCACGACCTGTTCGACGCCCATCTGCCGCTGCTGCGCTACGAGCAGCAGCCCGGCATCGGGCTGGCGGTGCGCAAATACGTCATGGCGCGCCGCGGGCTGATCGCCTCCGCCGCCCAGCGCAAGCCCGGCGGCACACTGGGCCCGAAGGCGGTCGCCGAGGTCGAGTACCTGCTCGGCCGGCTCGCCCGCCACGATCCCCGCGCGGCGCTGGCGCCGGTCTGAAGCCTCGGTTCGCCGACGGATAGATTCGGAGGCTGCTCTCGCGCCTTTCCCTCCCCCCACTGCGGGGGAGGGAGACGCGTGCATCCGCTCCGATCGACCGGAGGCAACCGGATCAGCCCTCGCCATCTCCCCCGAGCGACCATTCGCCGACGCGGGCGAGGTGGTCGTAGTCGCCGTAGGACTTGGCGTACTTCGCGTAGGGCCGCGAGGTGTAGGCGGCCTGCCCGGTCATGAAACGGGCGACGAGCCCCCTCAGGCGGGTGGCGTGCTCCTCGACGATCTCCGCCACGGTGCGCGGATCGCCCTTCGGCGGCTTCACGGCCAGCGGCACGAACGGCTTCCGCCCGCCCGAGGCGTGGACGTAGAGCAGGTCCGGCGTCGCGTTCGTCGCCGGAAACCCGTCGAACGCGCCGTGCATCAGCATCGCCGCCTCCAGGGTGAGCTGCGGTGAGAAGCCGGCAAAGATCTCGCGGGCCGAGGGCGGCGCACCGGTCTTGAAGTCGACGATGCAGGCGCCGTCCGCCCCGCGCTCGATCCGGTCGGCGCGCGCCCGGAGCGTGAAGGTCTCAGGCCCGAGCGGGATCGCCCACCGTCCGAAGATCTCGGGCTCGACCCGCGCGAGGGTCGCCCGCCGCGCGATCTCCCAGGGAAGGTAGACGGCGGCCATGCGCTCGTAGCGCGGCCACCACTCGGCGTAGAGCTCGGGGTAGGTGTCGGCGGTGCCGGCGAAGGCCTCGACCGCGATCTGGTTGAGCCGTTCCCAGGCGATTGCGGGATCGGGCAGCGCATCGGGATAGCGCTCGGCGAATCGGCCGAAGATCGCGTGGATCATGGTGCCGCGGTCCCCCGCGCCGGGCCGCTCGGCCACCGCCTCGAGCGGATCGAGCCCGAGCACGTGGCGGGCGAAGACGGCGTAGGGGTCGCGCACCAGCGTCTCGATCTCGGTGACGCTGAGGCTGCGCGGGAACAGGGCCGGGTCGGGCTTGGGCTTCGGCTGGGTCAGGCGCGGCTGCGCGGGCGCCGTGTCGAGCACGCGCGCATAGCCGGCAAAGCGCCGGCCGGCGTCGAGGGTGGCCGCCCAGGCCGCCTCACCGGCGAAGGCGCGGATGCGCTGGAGAAAGCGCGACGGCACGGTCGGCGAGCCCTCGCGCTTGGCCGCGCGGGTGATCACCGCGTCGCGGCAGCCGAGGGCCTGGACGAAGTCGTGCGCCGCCTGGCCGAGCTGGCGCTCGGGCGGGTTGAGGCCGATGCGTTCGCGCATCGGCCGGTTGAGGAAGGAATCCGTGGTGGTCTTGCCGGGCCAGACGCCCTCGTCGAGCCCGGCGAGCACGACGCGGTCGTAGTGCATCAGGCGCGATCCGAGCGGATCGAGGATGCTCAGGCGCGGATGCGGCGCCGGCCCGGCGCAGGGCACGGTGCGATCGGCGGCGAGCGTAGTAAGGAAGGCGGGGTAGTCGTCGAAGCTCCCCGGCAGCAGCGCCGCGTCGGCCTCGGCGCGGTGGCCGACGAGGTTCCGCACGTCGTCGAACAGCGTGTCGAGGCAGTTCAGCGAGGCATCGGCGATCGGCTCGGCCACCTCCGCCGGCCGCGCCAGCAGCGCCTCGCACACCTCGGCATGGAGGCGCGCCGCCTCGACGAGATCGCAGGCGGCCGCCTCGGCGCCGCAGGAGCCGGCGAACGCGGCGAGCGGTGCGAACGCGGCCTCGAGCTGATCGAGGATCGTCGCCGCCAGGTCCCAATCGCGGTCGCCGAGGCGCTGCTTGGCCCGGGGCTGGTGCCTGTGCGGGGCGGCGCGCTGGACGGCGAGCGCATCCTTGAGCCCCTGGAAGCTGCCGGCCGGCGCCGGGCCGCGCAGCACGCCGATCTCCAGGGCCGCCGCGCCGCGCACGACGTCGCCGCGCGGGAGGCCGAGGCCGACCAGCGGATGGGCCAGGAGCGCGATGATCCGCGCCGGGATCGCGTCGCCCTGCTCTCGGTGGAGGTCGACGGCGAGTTCCGCCGAGAGGCGCGCCATCCGGCCCGCCGCGCTGCGGCTGAGCGCGAGACCAGCGCCGTCCTCGGCGACGATATCCCAGCGGGCGAGCTCGGCGGCGACCCGCATGGCGAGCGCCCGGTCGGGCGTGATCAGCGCGGCGGTCCGGCCCGGCGCGGCGAGCGCCTCGCGCAGGGCGACGGCGGCCATCAGCGCCTCGTCGCGCTCGTCGGCCGCCTCGGCGACGGCGAGCCCCGCCAAACCCTGCCGGCCGAGGGTCTCGCGCGCCGTCCCGTCGAGGCGCGCCCAGGCATCCGTGGTCTCGGCCGGGCGCAGGGCCTGCGACAGCAGCGCGGCGCGGGCGGTCACCTCGGGATCGTGGCCGCCGAGGTCGACGACCGCGTCCCGCGCGACGCCGAGGCAGCCGGGGCCGAGCAGCCGATGCAGCACGGCCTGCGGGTGGCCGTGGGCGATCTCGCGCTCGAAGCCGGCGCCGGTCTCGATCGCGTCCCAGCCGGCCGCGTCGAGATCGAGGTCGAGGCCGGGGAGCACCACCGCGCCGTGCGGCAGGCCCGCCACCGCGGCGATGAGCTTGGCGGTGGCCGGCACCGAGCCGGTCGAGCCGGCGATCACCACCGGGTCGCGCGGACGCTCGCGGGTGAGGCGGGCGGCCTCCGCCAGCACGAGGTCGCGCGCCCGCGAGACCGGATCGGTAAGGCCGCGCTCCGCCAGGATCCGCGGCCAGTTCTCGGCGGCGATCCGGACGAAATCGAGGGTCAGGCCGAAATAGCGCGAGTACTCGGCCTCGACGGCACCCGCGATCTCGGACCAGGGCAGGCCCTCGACGGTCAGCGCGTCCATCAGCCCTTCGAGGTCGGCGGCGAGCGCCACCGCGTCGGCGGGCGAGGCCGGCACCAGGAACGGCACCTCCTCGTCGATCGGCAGCAGCGAGCGGTCGACCGCCTGCGCCCAGGACTGCACCAGCCGGGCGAGGATCAGCCGGCGCTCGAGCTTCTGCATCTCCGGGTCGAGGCCAACGGCGGCGTTCGCGACCAGCGGCATCGCGGCGAGATCCAGCTCGGCCTCGTCCGCCTCGCCGAGCGGGATCATCCGTGGCAGCAGGGCCGCCTCGCCCAGCCGCGCCGCCAGGCGCTTGGCCAGCTCCTTCGCCACGCCCGGCGTCGGTAGGTAGATCGTGACGGCGGCGAGCGCGAGCGGGTCGCGCCCGAGATCGCCGACGAGGCGCCCGTCGAGCAGCGCATCGACCAGCGTCGGCAGGAACGGCGCGCCACGGGTGATGGTGAAGACGTGGGCGTGTGGGTCGGTCGGGTCGATCTGGGTCAACCGAGGATCCGTTCGCGCTCGTGCGAGAAGTTGAGCACCTTCCTGCCCGACATCGCGCTGGTGCGGTAGAGGTGGAGGTCGTCGGTGATCAGGGTGACGTCCGGCTCCCGCGCGTTCGGGATCGAGACGTCGTTGAGGGGCAGCCTGTCGAAGTCGACGGAACCGACGGCATCCGCGCTCGGCGCATACGTCTCCGTCGCCGCCTCCGCGAAGCAACGGAACGCCTCGAGAACCGGAGCCAGGCGGGCCTGGTCGAATTGTCGGATCTGGCACGAGGTCTCGGCAAGGACGTTCGGCGTGGCGGCGAAGATCGCCGCATCCCCGATCCGGAGCTTCAGCAGCACGAAGTCGTCGATCGTGTGGATGCGCGCGCGCCGATGCGCGGCGATGCATGATCGGGAGGCGGTCCCGACGAAGAGCAGCAGAAGCAGGTTCGTGTCGACGAGCAGGCGTCCGGCACTGAAGGTTCGACCCGGCGGTCGGTGACGGAGACGACGCGGCCGTCATCGTCCTTGAGGTGCACCACCTTGTAGGATCGTTTCGGATCGAGATCGCGCCCGAGAGCGGTCACGAGCGGCTTGGACGCGTCCCAGGGCCGCGAAAACCTGACGGTGATGAGCCGCTGGTTCAGCGCGTCGTCGAACCGGATCTCCTCGAGACCGATGTTCGTCGGCTGCTCGGCATCGAAGACCGCGGCGGCGTAGTCCTTCGCCTTGGAAACCGCTTCCTTCACGTCCACCGGGACCTCCGCAGCGACCAGGGCCATCCTCGATGCGAGCAATCTAGAGGTTCCGCATCCGTTCCTCAAACGGAATCGCGGCTCACCCCTCCTGCGCGCTCACCCGCACGCGCTCCTCGGCGGCGCGGATCGCGTCGGGCGTGCCGACGTGGAGCCATTGGCCGTCGAGCCGCAGCCCGGACAGGCGGCCCGCCGCGATCGCCCGGTCGAACAGCAGGTTGAGCGAGAACGCGCCGTCCGGCGTGTCGGCGAACAGCTCCGGCTTCACGATGGCGACGCCCGCGTAGATGAAGGGGGCCACCCGGCGCTCGCCGCGCCGTTCCAGCCGGCCGTCGGCGTCCATGACGAAGTCGCCCGAGCCCTCGTAGCCGAGGCTCGTGGTGGTCGGCGCCACCAGGAGCAGGATGTCCATCCGCGCCGCGTCCCAGGCCTCGATGAGCCGGGCGAGGTTCGGGGTCGGGCCCTCCAGCCAGAACGAATCCGAGTTGAACACCACAAAGGGGTCCGCGCCGACCAGAGCGAGCGCCTTCTTCACGCCGCCGCCGGTCTCGAGCAGGGTCTCGCGCTCGTCGGACACGACGATCTTCGGAAGGCCGACGCGCTTGGCCAGGTGCCCCTCGATCAGGTCCGGCAGGTAGTGGACGTTGACCACCGCCGTCTCGATCCCGCCCTCCGCCGCCCGGTCGAGGGCGTGGTCGATCAGCGCCTTGCCCGCGACCTCCACCAGGGGCTTCGGCACCGTGGCGGTGACCGGGCGCATGCGCTTGCCCAGGCCCGCGGCGAGGACGAAGGCGCGGGTGATCGCGGCTTGCGCGGTCGGCGGCGAGGCGGGGGTGTCGCTCATGCGCGGGGCTCGCGAAGGAGAGGTCGGACGGCGGTTCAGGCGGGCTCGGCCGGCGGCTCGGCGCGTCCGAGCAACCCCGGAAGGTGCTGCAGGTGCCAGTCCCGCAGGGACGCCAGCGCCGGGTGGGCGAGGTTGCGGGCGAGGTAGCCCTCGATCCGCGGGATGTGGGCGAGGTAGGCCGGCTTTCCGTCGCGCAGGTTCAGCCGGGCGAAGATGCCGAGGATCTTGGTGGCGCGCTGCGCCGCCAGGATGGCGTAGGCGGTGGCGAAGCCCTGCACGTCGAAGGCCGGATCGCGGGCACGGCGCTCGCGGGCGTAGAGCCCGAGCAATCGGAGCTCGAACTCGGCGTTGGCGTCGACCCGGGCGTCCTGCAGCAGCGAGGCGACGTCGTAGGCCGGGTGGCCGAGCACCGCGTCCTGGAAGTCGATCACGCCGATGCGCTCCAGCCCGTCGCGCTCGGGGAGCCAGATCAGGTTGGGGGAATGGTAGTCGCGCAGCGTCCAGGTCGGGCGGGCGGGCATGGCGCCCTTCAGCACCTCGGCCCAGAGCGCGCCGAACGCGTCCCGCGCCTCGGGCGGGAGCGTGACGCCGCGCAGCGCCGGGGCATACCAGTCCGGCAGCAGCTCGGTCTCGAACAACAGCGCCTCGGCATCGTACGCCGGGATCACGTGGTTGATGCCGTCCGCCACCGGCAGGACGCCCGGCAGCTCGACCGCGTGGAGCTTGGCGAGCAGGCGCGTCGCCTCGGCGTAGCGCTCGGGCCGCGGGCCGGCGGCGTCGACCACCGGCTCGGTGCCGAGGTCCTCGAGGATCAGCAGCCCGGTGTCGAGGTCCTCGCCGTAGATGCGCGGCGCCGAGAAGCCGAGCGCCCGCAGGCCCCGGTCGATCGCGACGAAGGCGTGGACGCTCTCGGCGAGCTTGACGATCGCGCTGTAGGGCTTTCCGTCGCGCACCGGCGGCCCGTCGGCGCGCGGCGGCGAGATCATCAGCACCGCCGACCGGCCGTCGGGATGCGTCAGGCGCTCGTAGGCGCGCGACGACGCGTCGCCCTGCATCAGGGTGCGGGTCGCCTCGTCCCAGCCGCTGCGGGCGAGAAGGGCGCGGACCGCGCGCGCCCGGTCGAGGCGGGCGCGCATGCCCTCGGTGCCGGAGATGCGGGCGAAGCGCGAGCCCTCGCCGAACTCGGGCCGCAGCGACAGGTCGATCGACAGGACCGGCCCCTCGCGCGGCGGAAGCCGCTCGGGCCACTCGACCAGCGTGATCGCGGCCTCGGTCATCTCGTCGAAACCGAGCTCGACCAGCTCGTCGGCGCTGCGCAGCCGGTAGAGGTCGGCATGGACGATCGCGCCGAGGCGACCCTCGTAGGGCTGGATCAGCGTGAAGGTCGGGCTCGGGACCTCGAGGCTCGGATCGTCGGCAAGCTCGCGGATCAGCGCGCGCGCCAGCGTGGTCTTGCCGCCGCCGAGGCCGCCCGAGAGCGCGACGAGGTCGCCCGGCATCAGGAACTCGGCCAGGAACAACCCGAGATCCTCGGTCGCGCCCTCCTCCGGCAGGACGATCTCCCAGGCCGGCGGCTGCGCGTCCGCGGGGGGCGTGCCCGGCGAGGGGGCTGCGCCCGAGACGGCACCCTGCCGGTCGTGATCGGGATCGTCCTCGCCCAAAACCGTCAACCTCCGAGCGCCGATGCGCGGCGCGGCCTTGCAACCGTACCGGTCTATCGGAGGATCCTTAACCGAACTTCGCGAAAACGCGCATCCCCGCACGGGGCGGCACCGGTCGCGACCGGCGCGGCGCGGTCGAAGCCGGTCGTCGCGATGAGATCGGCCGGGCGTGCGGGACAGCTCTGCCCATCCGCGGCCGGTCACGCCGCGGCGATCTGCGGCGCGTCGCCGCCGGCGGCCTTCCAGCTCCGGATCAGGGCGAGGGTGTCGGCCAGCGGCACCGGGCAGCCATAGAGGTACCCCTGGCCGTAGGCGCAGCCCATCTCGGCGAGCGCGGCCGCCTCGGCCGGCGCCTCGATGCCCTCGGCCACCACGGGGATGCCGAGCTCGTCGGCGAGCACGAGGATGGTCTGGATGATCTTGCGGTTGCACGGGGTGGTCAGCATCGCCCGGACGAAAGCGCGGTCCACCTTCAGGGTCGTGATCGGCAGCTTCGACAGGTAGCTCAGCGACGAGTAGCCGGTGCCGAAATCGTCGATGGCGATGCCCATGCCCGCCTCGCGGCACACGCTGAGGGCCTCCGTGGCGCCCGCGGGATCGCGCATCACCGTGCTCTCGGTGATCTCCAGCTTCAGCGTCGCGGGGGCGATGCCGGTGGAGCGCAGCATCTCGCCGACCATCGCCGGGAAGCTCGCGCGGGCGAGGTCGTAACCGGTGACGTTGATCGAGAGGAACAGCGGCCCGTCGGCGGCGCCCGGGTTCTGCAGGGCCGCCATCATGATCTCCGGCATGATCCGGCCGACCTCGGAGACGACCCATTCGGTGATCTCGACGATCAGCCCGCTCGATTCGGCCACGGGGATGAACGTCATCGGCGGCACCAGGCCCTGCTCGGGGTGGCGCCAGCGGATCAGCGCCTCGAAGCCGGCCAGCGTTTCGGTGCCGAGCCGCACGATCGGCTGGAGGAACAGCTCGAACTCGTCGCGGTCGAGCGCCCGGCGCAGGGCGCGCTCCATCATCACCACGGAAATCGCGGCCTGGAAATCCGCCTTGAGCGCCGGCGAGGGCTCGACGGCGACGGGGCGCGCCGTCACGGCCGGGGCATGCGGCTTCAGCAGCGCGATCGCGTCGCGATAGCGGGCCATGACCACGCCGAGGCACAGGCGCAGGATCGGGTCCGCCTGCAGGAGGCGATTCTCGATCTGCGCCTCGGAGATCGGGACGAGGACGCAGTCCTCGATCGCCCGCGCCGAGGTGGGGCGCGGGCCCGAATCGAGGATCGCCATCTCGCCGAAGATCTCGCCGGGGCCGCGCTCGGCGAGCGGTTGCTCGATGCCGTCGCGGCGCAGGAAGATCGCGGCCCGTCCGGCGACGATCAGGTAGGCCACGGTTCCGGGCTCGCCTTCCTCGAAGATCGCGCTGCCGGCGGGCAGCGTGATCGTAGCGTTGGGATCGTTCATCGTCCGGTCCATGTCCCACCGAAACTTCAGGTGGCCTGGAGCGAACTTTGCCCGACGGACATTAATCAACCTACAATTCGTTCGATCCCAAGCCGCGCAATACATACCGCCGCGAACGAATGCTGCGGCAGCGAAAAACGATCGATGACGTTGCGGCGCATACAACCACTGGATGGTCAGGCGAATACTATCTCCGATAGAAATCCGCATCGCCGGCCATCACCGGCGGCCTTCGGCGGCGCGATCACGCGACGAAGCGCCAGACGTGGCTCTGCTTGATCTCGGCATCCTCCAGCGCCCGCGTCACCGGCACGGCGTAGCTGGCGATCGCCTCGAGGCGGGCGCGCGGCAGGTAGCTGCGGCCGGGATCGCCGATGAGCACCGTGGTGCCGGCCGCGTGCAGGCGGCCGAGCCAGTCGCCGACCGCGCCGGCGAGGTCGCGCTCGTAGAAGATGTCGGCGGCGAGCACGAGGTCGACGTCGGGCACCGTGCCGATCAGGTCGGCGGAGGAGGTGGCGATGCGCCCGGAGACGCCGTTGGCGGCGGCGTTCAGCGGGATCGCCGCGATCGCGAAGGCATCGAGGTCGCTGGCGAGCACCGAGGCGGCGCCGGACCGCGCCGCCGCGATCGCCACGAGGCCGGAGCCGGAGGCGAAGTCGAGCACGCGCCGGCCGGCGGCGATTTCCGGGTTGTCGAGGAGGTAGCGGGCGAGGGCTTGCCCGCCGGCCCAGGCGAAGGCCCAGAACGGCGGCGGCAGGCCGATCTCGGCGAGCTCGTCCTCGGTCTTCTGCCACAGCTCCGTCGCCTCGTCGGCGACGTGGAGCACGATCTCCGGCGCATGCGCCACCGGCAGCAGGCGGGTGTTCGCGCGGATGAAGGCGGCGGCGTTCTCCGGCGTGATCATGGCCCGAGCAGCTCGCGATAGAGGCCGCACACGGCCTGCGCCACCGCGTGCTCCGAGAACCCGTCCTCGACGATGCGCCTGCGGGCCGCCGCGCCGAGGGCGGCCACGCGATCCGGATCGCCCGCGAGCCGGACCAGGGCGGCGGCCAGCGCCGGCGCGTCGCCGGGGGGGACGACGAGGCCCTCGATGCCGTCGCGCACCAGGGCGCGGCAGCCCGGCACGTCGGTGGTGAGCAGCGCCCGGCCGCAGGCGGCGGCCTCCAGCAGGGTGCGCGGCAGGCCCTCGCCGCCGCGGGAGGGCAGGCAGCCGACATGGGCGCCGGCGAAGGCCGCGACCGCGTCCCGCGTCGGCCCGAGCCAGGCGACCCCGTCGCGGGACCAGTCGCGCAGCGTCGCCTCGGGGATCGCCCGGCGGTTCGAGGGATCGGGCGCGCCGTGCAGCGCAAGCTCGACCGCAACGCCCTGCGCGCGGGCGAGCCGCACCGCCTCGACGGCGACGTCGATCCCCTTCGACCACAGCATCCGCGCCACGATCGCGACCCGGAGCGGCGGATGCGGCGGCAGCGGCCGCGGCACGAACGCGTCCGGGTCGACGCCGGCACCGCCGACGATCGTCACCGCGGTGTCGGCCGGGTCGAGGCCGAGGGCGGCGGCGTCGTCCGGGTTCTCGAACAGGAAGCGGGTGCGCTTCGAGGCCAGCGGCCCGCGGATCAGGTGGCGCAGGGCGGTCCGCGAGAGGCGTCCGGCCGCGTCGGCGCGCGCGCCGATCAGCCCGAGGCCGGTGAGCGCGTAGACGCGCGCCGGGATGCCGGCCATCGCCGCCGCCGTGCCGCCGACCAGGATCCCGCGCAGCGCGATGCAGTGGACGATGTCGGGCTTCCAGGCCTTCAGGATCGCGGCGAGCTGCCCCGCGGCGTAGCCGGCGGCCATCGGGTTGAGGCTGGAGCGCTCCGCCTCCAAAGCGATCACCCGGGCGCCCGTCGCCTCGACCACCGCGCGGTGGTCGCGCACCCGCGTCACCACGGCGACCGACAGGCCCATCGCCACCGCCGCCCGCGCCATCGGCAGGAAATGCGAGGCGAAGAACCAATCCTCGGTGACGACGAAGGCGAGGCGCCGCATCGGCGCGGCGGGGGCGGAAGGGGCGGCGTCCATCGCACGAGCCTCTAACACGGGCGCGCATCCGTGTACGGCGGATACGCAGACGCCGGAACACGGCCGCGCGGCGACCGGTTGAGGGCAGGCTTTCGCAAGCGAGGAGCAGCGCTCATGGCATCGGATCTCGTGTCCTCGGACGAGACCGCCGGCACCGTCGTCGACCCGCGCGACGCGGCCGCCGAGGCCGGGCTCGCCTACGTCGACGACACGATGCCGGGCCTGACCCGGAAGAAGACCGCCAAGGGCTTCCGCTTCGTCGACGCCAAGGGCGCGCCCGTCCGCGACAAGGCGCAGGTCCAGCGGATCAAGTCCCTGGCGATCCCGCCGGCCTACACCGACGTGTGGATCTGCCCGCGCAAGAACGGCCACATCCAGGCCACCGGGCGCGATGCCAAGGGGCGCAAGCAGTACCGCTACCATCCCGATTTCCGCGCGGCGCGGGACTCGACGAAGTTCAGCCACATCATGGCCTTCGCCGACGCGCTGCCGGGCATCCGCACGCGGATCGACGCGGACATGCGGCGCAGGGGCCTGTCGCGCGAGAAGGTGCTCGCCACCGTGGTGCATCTCCTCGAGACGACGCTGATCCGCGTCGGCAACGACGACTACGCCAAGGCCAACAAGAGCTACGGCCTGACGACGCTGCGCGACCCGCACGTGACGGTCGAGGGCGCGGCGATGACCTTCCGCTTCAAGGGCAAGAGCGGCAAGACCTGGAACCTGTCGGTGAAGGACCGGCGCGTGGCCAGGATCGTCAAGGCCTGCCAGGACCTGCCGGGCCAGGAGCTGTTCCAGTACATCGACGAGGCCGGCGAGCAGCGCGACGTGACCTCGTCGGACGTCAACGCGTACCTGCGCGAGATCTCGGGGCAGGACATCACGGCGAAGGACTTCCGCACCTGGGCCGGCACGGTGCTGGCGGCGCTGGCGCTTCGCGAGTTCGAGACCTTCGACGGCGAGGCCGGCGCCAAGAAGAACGTCCGCGCGGCGATCGAGAACGTATCGGCCCGGCTCGGCAACACGCCGACCATCTGCCGCAAGTGCTACATCCACCCGCAGATCATCGACTGCTACCTCGAAGGCGCCCTGCTGCTCCAGGTGAAGGACGCGGTCGAGAGCGAGCTGGTCGAGGATCTCGGCCGCCTGCGCCCGGAGGAGGCGGCGGTGCTGAGCCTGCTGCAGACCCGGCTCGCCGGAGACGCGCCCTCGACCGGCACGGCGAAGGCCGCGCCCCGGACGGCTCGGGCCGGCAAGGCGGCGAAGACGAACACGCCGCGCAAGCCCGCGGCGAAGGCCGCCAAGGGCGCGGAGGCCGCGCGCGCCTGAACGCCCGCCCGGCCGGGTCGCGGCGCGCTCAATGGCGCGCCGGACCCTCGCCCGTGCTGGCCCGCGCCGATTCGGCCCCGCGACGGCCCTGCTCGGTGTCGAGCACCGGCGCGAGGCCGAGCTGACGGGCGAGCGAGACCAGATCCTTCAACCGTCCGGTCTGGGTCTTGCGGCGCAGGTTCAGGCGGTGGGTCTCCACCGTGCGGACCGACAGCATCAGGCGGCGCGCGACCTCCTTGTTGCTGAAGCCGGCGCTGAGGAAGCGCAGGACCTCGGCCTCGCGCGGCGTCAGCCCGAGGCTGTCGGCCGGCTCCGCGGACGGGGCCGTGCCCGCCTCGACCTCGCTCCGGGCGATCAGCCGCGGGGCGCCCTCGGCCAGGGCCAGCACGGCGTTGCAGAGGTCCCGCGGCGTGGCGGAGCGGGCCACGAAGGCGTCCGCCCCGGCCTCCCGCAGCGCGTCGACGTCGGCCGCGTTCAGCGCTTGGAACGCCACCAGCGTCCGCAGCGCCGGCAGGCGCGCCTTGAGGTCCACGAGGTGGCTGAGCCCGACCTGCAGCCGGGTCTCGTCCAGGAAGATCAGCGCGACGGTGTTGGCCGGGTCGACCTGGTCGAGGTCGGCCTCGCCGATCGTATGGAGCGCCGGCATGTGCTCCAGCGTCGCGCGGAAGGCGGGATTCAGCTCCTGGGGCTCGTCGAACACCAGGACGTCTACGGCCGTACTCATACCGCGCACCCTTCTTTCCCGGCATGGCACAATTCGGCCGGGGTCGGAAGAAGTGCTTCAAGACTCGTTCCAGACGAATCCTGCGGTCTTTTGCAGTCGACTTGTGTCGAAATCAGATACGGCGCCGGACTTATACTTAACGCGTGTCTCGCACAGGCACAGCGCGATCAACCTTAACGTCCACCCGTCTCCGTGACGACCGAGCGACGCAGGGCGGCGGGTCCCCGTGCCGGCGAAGCGGACCGGGCTTCAGCCAGCGCGGGCGAGGACGAGGTCGTTCTCGGCCGAGACGACGCGGTCGCGCCCGGAGGTCTTGGCCTCGTAGAGGGCGATGTCGGCGCGCTTGGTCAGCGCGGTGACGCTGTCGCCCTCGCACCAGGTGCTGACGCCGAAGCTGCACGTCATGCGCACGGGGCCGCGCGATCCGCGGATGCGGAGGTCCCTCACCTGCAGGCGGAGGCGCCCGGCGACGGCCTCGGCCTCCGCGAGGGAAAGTCCGGGCAGCACCACCGCGAACTCCTCGCCGCCGAGGCGCCCGACGATCCCCTGGGCGCCCAGAAGCTCGGCTACGGCCTTGATCGCGGCATCGCCGACATCGTGGCCGTGCTCGTCGTTGATGCGCTTGAAATGGTCGATGTCGGCGAGCACGGCCGAGAGCGCCCCGTGGTTGCCGGCGCGCTCGGTCGCCGCGCCGACCCGGGCGAAGAAGGCGCGGCGGTTGAGCAGGCCGGTGAGCGGGTCGGTCTCGGCGAGCCGGATCAGCTCGTTCTGCATCGTGGTCAGGCGCTCGGCCGCGCGCAGGCGCGCATGCAGCTCCTCGGCGCTCGGCGGCTTCTCGATGAAGTCGTCGGCGCCGCTGTCCAAGGCCTCAGCGAGGTTCCGCGCGTTGCGCGCCGACGACATCGTGACGACGTAGAGGGGGCGGCGCGCCTCGGCGAGGAGCCGGGCCGACCAGCACAGCTCCAGTCCCGTCACCGGCCGGACCTCGAGGCTGGTGATCAGCACCCGGACGCTCGGGGTCTCCTCCAGGAAATCGCGGGCGGCGGCCGAGTCCGTGAAGGCGCTCACGACGTGCCCGCGCGGTTCCAGCAGCCCGGTGATGATCTTGAGGACGACGCGGCTCGAATCGACGATGACGATGTGCATGGCGCGCGATACCGATGGAAACGGGTTCTGATGCAACCAGGCCTTAAAAACCTTAAGATGCAGTCTCGGCTCGCGCACACGTGGATGATCGGCGACGGAATCGTACGAACGCCGGTCGGCGCCGACGCGGCGCCGAGGACGAGCGGGAACCCCGATTGCGGGTGCGGGAGGCGAGCGTGACCGCGACAGGAAGGTCGGAGGGGGCGGAGGCGGCGCCGTACCCGCGCACGCCGGACGGGCGCTACTTCGTCGTCCGGGAGCGGCTCTGGCGCTGCACCGACCCGCGCCTGCCGGAAGCGGCCCGGCAACGCCACGTCGACGCGCTGATGGATGCGCGCCGCGCCGTCGGGGCGGCCAAGCGCGCCGAACGGAAGGGCGATCCCCAGGCTCCGGCGCTGCTGCGGTCGGCGCGCGGCGGCGTGCAGGCCGCCAAGGAAGCCCTCGGCGAGCGCGGGCCGGTCTGGTGGACGGATGGAGCCGAGGACCAGGGCGGGCGCCATCCGCGCAACACGCCCTATGCCGCGTGGTACGCGGCGCTCACCGAGCCCGAACGCCGCTGACGCTCAGCGCCGCGGCACGGAGACCGTGACGACCGAGACGCCGTTCCCGGACTGGACCTGCCCGCCCGAGGTCCAGGCGCCATCGCGTCCGCGCGACAGGATGCGCGGCCCCTGCCCGCGGCGGGAGGCCGGGTGAAGGCCGGGGTTGATCACGGTCAGGCTCGGCGCCGCCACCGGTGCCTCGCGCACGCCCGAGATCGTCGGGATGCCGTAGGTGCCGTAGCTCCAGGGGGCCGGGACGATGCGGTTCGGCGAGGGCACGCTGCTGAAGGGCGCACCGATATACGCACCGCGCACCGCCTCGTCGGCGAAGCCGTACCCGACCGGACCGCCATAGGCCGAGCCGTAGCCGTAGGGTGCGACGCGCACGGTCTCGGCGTGCGCGGCCCCGACGCCGAGCGACAGGGCGGCGGCGAGCGCGAACCGGGCGGCGATCCGCGAGCGGGACGGATGGTGACGGGTCATGGATCGCAACTCCGGTCGGGACGCTGACATGCGGGGCAAACCCCGGTCTCGCCGATCTCGTTCCGGTCGGCCCGCCCAAGCCACGGGCGAAGACTGCTTAAACCGCGCGGCGAGCGCTGTTGCCCACAGAATTGCGCGCGGCGCCGAAGTCGATCCCGCTCAACGGCAAGTGGTGATACGGCGAACGATCCAGCCTTCGCCCTCGACCCAGAGACGACGGCGGATCCGGCTGCAGGTGCCGCCGTCGTCCTCGCCCTCGGTGGCCGAGACCGGACGGACGGGGGGCGTCACCTCGGCGACCTTGGTCACGGTCGCGGTGGCGGGGGCCGCCGACGCCGTCGTGGGGGCGGCGAAGCCGAGGAGCGCGACGAGCGCGAGGACGGGAGCAACGGACGTCGTCGACATGGATCTGGGTCTCGCCTGGGCAGCTTGGCCGGCGCGCCGGCACCGGAGCGGAGACGCTTCGTGCGTGTCCGAACGGGTAATCCGCGACCCTTCGTTTCGGTTGCAACGCCTGCGCGGATCTCGCGACGAATGCTCCGATTCGGCACGGATGGAGCGCGGATCCCGAACCGCGCCGTGCGCCCTCAGTCCAGCTGCTGGATCAGCCCGTCGCGGATGGTGACCCGGCGGTCCATGCGGGCGGCGAGCTCCATGTTGTGGGTGGCGATGAGGGCGGCGAGGCCGGAAGCGCGCACCAGCGAGAGCAGGATCGAGAAGACGTGCCCCGCGGTCGAGGGGTCGAGGTTGCCGGTGGGCTCGTCGGCGAGCAGCAGGCGCGGGCCGTTGGCGACGGCGCGCGCGATCGCGACGCGCTGCTGCTCGCCGCCGGACAGCTCCGCCGGCCGGTGGACGAGGCGGTCCTTGAGGCCGAGGAAGCTCAGGAGCTCGGTGGCGCGCGCCTTCGCCTCGCCGCGCCCGAGCCCGCGGATGAGCTGGGGCATCACCACGTTCTCCAGCGCCGAGAACTCCGGCAGCAGGTGATGGAACTGGTAGACGAAGCCCATCTCCTCACGGCGGAAGCGCGTGCGCTCGGCATCCTTCATCGCCGCGGTCGGCTGGCCGCCGACGTAGACCTCGCCGCCGTCCGGCCGCTCCAGCAAACCGGCGAGGTGCAGCAGGGTCGACTTGCCGGCGCCCGACGGCGCGACCAGCGCGACCAGCTCGCCCGGCCAGATCGCGAGGTCGGCCCCGCGCAGGATGTCGAGCGACCGGTCGCCCTGCGCATAGCGCCGCTCGACGCGGGAAAAGAACAGGGCCGGCACCGGCGGGATGCCGGCGCTCTCGGAGGTGCCGCTCATGGAAGTGCCGCTCAGCCGTAGCGCAGCGCCTGCACCGGATCGAGCCGGGCCGCGCGCCAGGAGGGATAGACCGTCGCGGCGAGCGCGAGCAGGAACGAGGTCAGCACCACGACCGTGATCTCGGTGGGGTTCATCTCGGCCGGGATTTCGGCGAGGAACCGCACCGTCGGGTCCCAGGCGCCGGGAAACAGCACGCGCTGGATCGGCTTGATGTTCAGCGTGATCAGGATGCCGAGCCCGAGGCCCGACAGGGTGCCGACGAGGCCGATCAGCGCGCCGTTGATCAGGAAAACGCGCATCACCGTGCCGGGGGTCGCGCCCATGGTGCGCAGGATGGCGATGTCGCTCGACTTGTCGCGCACCAGCAGGATCAGGCCGG
Source organism: Methylobacterium sp. WL119 (assembly GCF_008039875.1). Taxonomy (GTDB): domain Bacteria; phylum Pseudomonadota; class Alphaproteobacteria; order Rhizobiales; family Beijerinckiaceae; genus Methylobacterium. Next base: position 31,860 of record NZ_VRUU01000019.1, read on the forward strand.
AGACGATGTTCAAGGTCGCCACGACGACGATGAGGCTCAGGATCAGGAACATCACGTTGCGCTCGACCTCGAGCGCCCCGAAGAAGGTTCGGTTGCGCTGGCGCCAATCGGTGAGCAGCACCGGCCGCTCGGCCGCCAGCTCCAGCGGCTCGCGCATGGCGGCGACCGCGTCGGGGTTGTCGATGTAGATCTCGATCAGGCTGACGTCGCCCTCGCGGTTGAAGAACGCCTGCGATTCCGCGAGCGGCATGAACACGAAGGTCGAGTCGAACTCGGTCATGCCGATCTCGAAGATCGCCTTGACCGTGTAGCTCTTGGTCCGCGGCGCGGTGCCGAAGGCCGTGGTCGCGCCCTTCGGCGTCGAGAGCGTGATGGTGTCGCCGGCCTGGATCGCCAGGCTGTCGGCGAGCCGGCGGCCGATCAGCACCCCCGAGCCGTCGTCGAAGCCCTCCAGCGTGCCGCCGCGAAGCGACTTGGCGATGCCGCCGATCGCCCCGAGGTCGTCGCCGCGCACGCCGCGGACCAGCACGCCGCTGCCGCCGTAGGGCGACGAGGCGAAGGCCTGGCCCTCGACCAGCGGGATCGCGGCCCGCACGCCCGCCACCTTCGACAGGCGCTCGGACAGGTCGGCGAAATCGGTGAAGGTCCGGTCGATCGGGGTGACGAAGATGTGGCCGTTGATGCCGACGATCTTCGACAGCAGCTCGGTCCGGAAGCCGTTCATCACCGAGAGCACGATGATCAGCGTCGCGACGCCGAGTGCGATGCCGAGCACCGAGAAGAACGCCACCACCGAGACGCCGCCGCCGCGGCGGCGCGCGCGCAGGTAGCGTCCGGCGATGATCCACTCGAAGGCCGCGAACGGCGCGGTCGCCCCGCGCAGCCATGCCGGCTTCCGCGTGCTCGCCTCGGTGCCGGCTTCGACCGCCATCGGAGCCTCAGGCACGCCGGATTCGGGTGATCAGGTCCACCGGCGCCAGGGTCTCGCGCTCACCGCCGGCGCGGCGCTTCAGCTCGACCTTGCCCTCGGCCAGGCTCTTGGGACCGACCACCACCTGCCAGGGCAGGCCGATCAGGTCCGCGGTGGCGAACTTCGCGCCCGGCCGCTCGTCGCGATCGTCGTAGAGCACGCTGAGGCCGGCGGCCTCGAGCGTCCCCTGGATCTCGGCGCAGGCGGCGTCGGCCGCGGCGTCGCCGGTCTTCAGGTTGATCAGCGCGACGTCGAACGGCGCGACCGCATCCGGCCAGATGATGCCGGCCTCGTCGTGCGACGCCTCGATGATCGCGGCGACCAGGCGGCTCGGGCCGATGCCGTAGGAGCCCATGTGGACCGGGCGCTCGATCCCGTCCGGGCCGGCAACCTTGGCGCCCATCGGCTCGGAATACTTCGTGCCGAAGTAGAAGATGTGCCCGACCTCGATGCCGCGGGCCGACATGCGGTTCTCCTCCGGCACCTCGGCGAAGGCGTCGGCCTCGTGCATCTCGTCGGTGGCGGCGTAGTGCGAGGTCCAGGCGTCGACGAGGCCCTGCAGGCCGGCGACGTCCTCGAAATCCACGGTCGCGGGCGGGATCTCGAAGTCGAGATAGGCGCGGTCGCAGAACACCTCGCTCTCACCGGTCTGGGCGAGGATGATGAACTCGTGGCTGAGGTCGCCGCCGATCGGCCCGGTATCGGCCCGCATCGGGATCGCCTTGAGGCCGAGGCCCGCGAAGGTGCGCAGGTAGGCCACGAACATCCGGTTGTAGGCGTGGCGGGCGCCGGCCTGGTCGAAGTCGAAGGAGTAGGCGTCCTTCATCAGGAACTCGCGCGAGCGCATCGTGCCGAAGCGCGGGCGCACCTCGTCGCGGAACTTCCAGGAGATCTGGTAAAGGTTCTTCGGCAGGTCCTTGTAGGAGCGCACGCTCGCCCGGAAGATCCCGGTCACGACCTCCTCGGCGGTGGGGCCGTACAGCATCTCGCGGTCGTGCCGGTCCTTGATGCGCAGCATCTCCTTGCCGTAGGCGTCGTAGCGGCCCGATTCCCGCCACGGCTCGGCGGACTGGATCGTCGGCAGCAGCAGCTCGACCGCCCCGGCCCGGTCCTGCTCGGTGCGGATCACGTCGCAGACCTTGTTCAGCACCCGCAGGCCGAGCGGCAGCCACGCGTAGATGCCGGCCGATTCCTGGCGCACGAGGCCGGCGCGCAGCATCAACCGGTGCGAGACGATCTCGGCTTCCTTGGGCGTCTCGCGCAAGGTCGGCAGGAAGTAGCGGGACAGACGCATGAGGCTTCTTTGACGGATCCGGCGGTCGGTTCGGGTCTGGCGGCGCGCGCGGACGCCGATCCCGTTGCCGGGGGCACACAACACATTGCAACCGGAAAACACAAGCGGCTTGGGTCTTCGGGGCCGGCCGGAGCCCGGTTTCGTCGCTTCGCCACCCGCCGACGGCCCCGGAGACGGTTCCCTGCAATTTCTCGGCGAAAAAACGCAGATTTGTCCCTTCGACCCGGTGACAGGACGAAATGTTGTTCCTATAAGCAGCCCGCGATGGTTGCGTAGCCCCTCAGAGGGAACGCAAAGGTCCGGGTCTCGGGAGGAAAATCGACCGCCACGCAGTCAATGCGTAGGACAACCAAAGGTCGAACCAGATTGACTGCTTGAAAAGCAAGGCCTCGGGCCTTGCTTTTTTGTTTCGTACGCCCGTTAACGCTCAGGCCGGCAGCGGCCCGGTGGCCGGCACGTCTCGAGCGGTGCGCAGGTTGGCCAGCCCGTAGCCCGCCACGCAGAGGTAGCACAGCACCGGCACCCCGAGGGCGGTCCCGAGCCCGGCATGGTCGGCGAGGGTTCCGGTGATCACCGGCACGATCGCTCCGCCGACGATCGCCACGCAGACGATCCCCGACCCCTGCGCCGTGCGATCGCCCAGGCCCTCGATCGCCATCGCGAAGATCGTCGGGAACAGGATCGCGTTGGCGAGGCCGACCGTGAGCAGCGTCCAGGCGGCGACCGACCCGTGGGACAGGGCCGACACCGTGACGAGGAGGCCGGCCGCGACGGCGCAGGCCGCGAGCGCCGCGCCGGCCCGGACATGGCGCAGCGCGAGGCTGCCGACGATGCGCCCGGCCAGCGCGCCGCCCCAGTAGACGCTGAGCAGATGGCCGGCGGTGGCCGGATCCGCCCCGAGGACGCGCGGCTCCTCGAGGTAGCTGACCATCAGCGTGCCGATCGAGACTTCCGCCCCGACGTAGAGGAACAAGGCCAGGGCGCCGAGGGCGAGGCGCGGCCGGGCGAGCAGATCGAGGCCGAAGCCCGCGACCGCCGCCGTCGGCGTCTCCCGGACGCTGCCGCGAAGCGACCAGAACAGGATCGCCAGCGCGAAGAGGCCGGCCGCGATGGCGAGGAACGGCCCCTGCAGCACCGCCGCCTCGGCCTGCCGCGCGGCGGCGAGCATGGCGGGCGAGGCGGTCGCCGCATCGGCCGGCGCCGGAGCGTCGCGGCCGAGGATCGCCCAGGCGCCGACCGCCGGGCCGACGGTGGTGCCGAGCGCGTTGAAGGTCTGCGCCAGCGTCAGCCGGCTCGACGCCCGCTCGGGCGCACCGAGCCGCGCGACCAGCGGGTTCGCCGCGACCTGCAGCACCGCGATGCCGGACGCCATCACGAACAGGGCGAGGAGGAACAGCGGGAACACGCCGGCCCGCGCGGCGGGCGCGAACAGCACGCAGCCGGCCGTCATCACCAGGAGCCCGAGCACCAGCCCGCGCATGTAGCCGATGCGGGAGACGAGGAGGCCGGCCGGCAGGGAGACCACCGCGTAGGCGATGAAGAACGCGAACTGCGTCAGCGTCGCCTCGGCGTAGCTCAGCGCGAACAGGCTCTTGAACTTCGGGGTGACGATGTCGACGAGAACGGTGGCGAGCCCCCAGGTGAAGAACAGCGCCAGGACGATCGGCAGGAGCCGCCGTGCCGCCGCACCGGCGGCGGCCTCGCCCTCCGGCGTTGCGCCCGGCGCCAGCATGCGATCCTCCGTGGTCCTGGGATGACGGGCGGTCGAGCGCCGCGCCACGGCGAAGCTTTCGCCAAGCGTCGACGGGCTGTCAACGCGACATCCGGGAGCGGTAGGCGCCTAGAGGCCCGTCAGGGGGAACGCGGCGAGCGCGACCAGGAAGGCCGCGCCGGCGGCGAGCGTCGTCCAGATCGCCTTCTCGCGGAGCCGCGGCGCGGCCGGCGCGCCGGGATCCTGGCCCGGCACCACGCGGGCCGGGTCGGTCTCGGCCTGGTTGCGGATCGGCAGGATCGCGAAGAGCAGCGTCCACCACACCACGAAGTACAACGCGCTCGCGCCGAACACCGTGAGACGGAACTGCAGAACCGCCACCGCGACGAAGGCGGCCACCAGAACCAGCACGACGCCGAGCGTCCGCAGCGTCGTGCGCGCCACGGCCTTCAGGAGCGCGTTCACCCGGATCAGACCTGCTCCAGCTCGGTCAGCGTCCCGAGGAAGTCCTTCGGGTGCAGGAACAGCACCGGCTTGCCGTGCGCGCCGATGCGGGGCTCGCCGGTGCCGAGCACGCGGGCGCCCTCGGCCTTGAGCCGGTCGCGGGCGGCGATGATGTCGTCGACCTCGTAGCAGACGTGGTGGACGCCGCCGCCCGGGTTGCGCTCGACGAAGCTGGCGATCGGCGAATCCGCGCCGAGCGGCGCCATCAGCTCGATCTTGCTGTTGGGCAATTCGACGAACACGACGGTGACGCCGTGCTCGGGCTGCGGCAGCGGCGCGGTCAGCGTCGCGCCCAGCGTCTCGCGATAGACCTTGCAGGCGGCGTCGAGATCGCGCACCGCGATGGCGACGTGGTTGAGCCGGCCGATCATTGGTTTCTCCTTGAATTCCGCGACGGATTTCTCCCTCCCCCCTCTGCGGGGGAGGGTGGCCCACGGAGTGGGTCGGGAGAGGGGAGCGACAGTTCCGGAAAGACCCGTGCCGGCCCCTCTCCCGCCTTGCATTCGCGAGGCGCCCTCCCCCCAGCGGGGGGAAGGTAGAAATCAGACCTCGACCACCTGCACGTGGCAGGCGGGCTTCTTGCCCCAGACCTCGTTGACGGCCGAGCGCACGGCGCGGTCGACCGCCTTCTCGACGGCCTCCGAGTCGCGGCGCTTGCCCTTGGACATGCCCGACAGGGTGCGCGAGACCGAATCGACCACGGTGTCGATCAGCGGCGCGCCGCCGCGGCCGCGGTTGGGCAGGCCGATGATGTCGACCGCCGGCTCGCCCAATACCTCGCCGCTCTCGTCGATGGCGATCGCCACCGAGACGAGGCCGGCCTGGGCGAGCTTGCGCCGCTCGGGGATCGCGCGGTCCTTCCCGTCGATCAGGACGTTGCCGTCCTTGAACAGGCGGCCCGACTTCACGTGGTCGATGATCTCCGGCTTGCCCGGGCTCAGGCGGATCAGGGTGCCGTTGCGGGCCTTGACCACGTTGTCGACGCCGTGGGCGCGGGCGAAGCGCGCGTGCTCGTCGAGGTGAAGCGCCTCGCCGTGGACGGGGATCGCCGTCTGCGGCCGGGTCCAGGCGTACATCTCGGCCATCTCGTCGCGGCGCGGGTGGCCGGAGACGTGGACCAGCTCGGTCCGGTCGGTGATGACCTCGACACCCTGCTCGATCAGGTCGTTGATGATCGCGCCGACGTCGCGCTCGTTGCCGGGGATGGCGCGCGAGGAGAAGATCACCTGGTCGCCGGCGGCGAGCGCGATGTCCGGATGGTCCTTGCGGGAGACGCGGGCGAGCGCCGCCCGGGGCTCGCCCTGCGAGCCGGTGAGCAGCGCCACGACCTTGTCGCGCGGCAGGTCGCGCCACGAATCGGCGCGGCGGAACTCCTGCAGCCCGTCGAGGAAGCCGCATTCGCGGGCGACGTCGATGACCCGGTCCATGGCGCGGCCGACCGCGACCACCTCGCGCCCGCAGGCCTTGGCGGCTTCGGCCACCGCGCGGATGCGGGCGACGTTCGAGGCGAAGGTCGTCACCGCCACGCGCTGGGGCGCGGCCGCGATCAGCTTGGCCAGGGTCGAGGCGACCTCGGCCTCGCTCGGCGAGAAGCCCTCGCGGACGACGTTGGTCGAATCGCAGACCAGCGCCAGGATGCCCTCGTCGCCCATGGCGCGGAAGGCCTCGGCCGAGGTCACGTCGCCGAGGATCGGCGTCGGGTCGATCTTCCAGTCGCCGGTGTGCAGCACGAGGCCGGCCGAGGTGCGGATCGCCACCGCATTCGATTCCGGGATCGAGTGCGAGACCGGCACGTAGTCGATCTCGAACGGCCCGAGCGTCACGCGCCGGCCCGGCTTGATCTCGCGCAGGTCGACCTTCGGCGCGCCCGGCTCCGACAGGCGCCGGGTCTCGAGCAGGCTCTTGGCGAAGCGGGTCGCGTAGACCGGCACCTTGAGGCGCGGCCACAGCTCGCTGATCGCGCCGATATGGTCCTCGTGCGCGTGGGTGATGAAGATCCCGAGAAGGTCCTTCTTGCGCTCCTCGATGTAGGAGAGGTCCGGGAACATGAGATCGACGCCGGGCATCGCCTCCTCGCTCGCGAACCCCATCCCGCAATCGACCATGATCCACTTGCGGCCCTTCTCCGGCCCGAAGCCGTAGAGCGCCGCGTTCATCCCGATCTCGCCCACGCCGCCGAGCGGCAGGAAGACAAGCTCGTCCTGTCCCGTTGTCATAAATCCAGAATCCATCTCATGCCGCCGTCGCGGCCGTCCCAAAATGCACCTCGCCCGCCGTCACGGTCCGCCGCGTTCCATCGGGGGCGAGGATCACGAGCCGCCCCCCCTCGTCGATGTCTTCGAAATCGCCGACCAGGGTCTCCGTCCCGCTGCGGACCGCGATGCGCGATCCGAGGCCGGAAGCCCGTGCGAGCCAACGCTCGCGAATCTCAGGAAATCCCCGTCCGCGATCCCAGATACGGGCCGCCACGGCAAGCTTATTCGTCAGATCCGCCAACACCATGCCGGCATCAAGTGGGTATCCGAGCCCCGCCAGAGAGGTGGCGGAGGCCGAAAACGCCTCCGGGACGTCTGCGACATTGACGCCGAACCCGATCGCCACCGCCCGCCGGCCGCCCCGCAGCGTCTCCGCCTCGAGCAGGATGCCGGCGAGCTTGGCCCCGCCCGCGAGCACGTCGTTCGGCCATTTGAGGCCGAACGTCCCGGCCGAGTCGGGGCCGCAGGCCGCCTCCAGGGCCTCGACCAGCGCGATGCCGGCGACGAAGCCGAGGCCGGCGACCCGCTCCGGCTCGACACCGGCCACCGGCCAGAGCACGCTCGCGGTCAGGTTCCCCGGGATCGAGGCCCACACGTTGCCGCGCCGGCCGCGGCCGGCCTCCTGGGCACGCGCCGCGATCCAGAGCGGCCCGGTCGCGCCGGCGCGGCCCTGGTCTAGCGCCTCGGTGTTGGTCGAGCCGAGGCGGTCGTGGACGTGAAGGCGGTGCCCGGCCGCCCGCGCACCCTCGCCGAGACGGAAGTCCAAGGCCTAGAACAGCGACTTGGCTGCCGCGCCCGCCGCCCCGACGAGCGGTGCCGGCAGCAGCCAGAACAGGATCACGACGACGCTCGACAGGGCCAGAACGATGCGCAGGCCCGGCGCCATCACCTCGTAGGGCGCCTTGGCCTCGTCGAAGTACATGATCTTGACCACGCGGATGTAGTAGTACGCCCCGACCACGCTGGTGACCACGCCGATGACGGCCAGCGCCACGAGGTTGGCGTGGATCGCGGCGGCGAAGACGTAGAACTTTCCGAAGAACCCCGCGAGCGGCGGGATGCCGGCCAGCGAGAACATCATCATCGCGAGGCAGAACGCGATCCAGGGATGGGTGCGTGAGAGGCCCGACAGGTCCTCGATCGTCTCGAACATCTCGTTCCGGCGGCGGAGCGAGAGGATGATCGCGAAGGCGCCGAGCGTCATCGCGAGGTAGATGATCATGTAGACCACCACGCCGCGGATGCCCTCCTCGGTGCCGGCGGCCAGCCCGATCAGCGCGTAGCCGACGTTGCCGATCGACGAGTAGGCCATCAGGCGCTTGAGGCTGCGCTGGCCGATCGCCGCGAACGAGCCCAGCGTCATCGAGGCGATGGCGATGAACACGATGATCTGCTGCCAGATCGCGGTCACGTCGGGGAAGGCGCCGATGAAGACGCGGACCGTCATCGCCATCGCCGCCATCTTCGGGGCGGAGGCGAAGAACGCCGTCACCGGGGTCGGCGAGCCCTCGTAGACGTCGGGCGTCCACATGTGGAACGGCACCGCCGCCAGCTTGAACGAGACGCCGGCCGCGACGAACACGATGCCGAGCACGATGCCGAAGCCGGCATCCTCGTGCAGCGCCGAGACGATGCCCGGGAACGACACCGTGCCGGTGAAGCCGTAGACCAGCGAGGCGCCGTAGAGCAGCATGCCCGAGGAGAGTGCGCCGAGGACGAAGTACTTGAGACCGGCCTCGGTGGATTTCAGGTCGTCGCGGTGGAACGCGGCGATGACGTAGGCGGCGAGCGACTGCAGCTCGAGCCCGAGATAGAGCGCGATCAGGTCGTTGGCCGAGACCATGATCAGCATGCCGATCGTGCACAGCACGATCAGGATCGGGAACTCGAACCGGTCGATGCGCTCGCGCTGGAAGTAGTCGCGCGAGAGCAGGATCGTCGCGGCCGAGCCCAGCAGCACCAGGGCCTTCATCACCTTCGAGAAGCCGTCCTGGATGAAGCTGCCGGACAGCGTGGTCACCTTGGTGCCGGCCGGCTGCGACATCACCACGAAGAGGGCCACCAAGAGCAGCGCGAGGGCGCCGACGTTGACGGTCTCGACGGAGCGCTCGCCGCGGAAGGCGCCGTAGAGGATCAGCACCATCACGCCGATGCCGAGGATCAGCTCGGGCAGCAGCGGGGTGAGCGAGGGCAGGACGGTCTGCACGGTCTGGACGGTCGGCATCTCTGGCCCTGCCTTCAGCGCGCGAGGGGCAGCGCGGCGGCCGCGGTCTGCGTGTTCGAGAGGGCGGCCTTCATGCTCGTCATCAGCGCCTCGGTGGAGGGGGCGAAGACGTCGAGGATCGGGGCCGGGTGGACGCCGTAGTAGATCGTCAGCGCGACGAGCGGCGCGAGGATCAGCTTCTCGCGGTTGTCGAGGTCCAGGATGCCCTGGAGGTTGGGCTTCTCGAGCCTGCCGTAGATCACGCGGGCGTAGAGCCACAGGGCGTAGCCGGCCGACAGGATGATGCCGAAGACCGAGAAGAACGCCACCGTCGGGTTGGCCTTGAACGCCCCCATCATCGCCAGGAACTCGCCGACGAAGCCGGAGGTGCCGGGCAGGCCGACATTGGCCATGGTGAACACCATCATCGCCACCGCGTAGAGCGGCATCCGCTTCACGAGGCCGCCATAGGCGGCGATCTCGCGGGTGTGCATCCGGTCGTAGACCACGCCGACGCCGAGGAAGAGCGCGCCGGAGACGATGCCGTGGGAGATCATCAGGAACAGCGCGCCCTGGATGCCCTGCTCGTTGAGGGTGAACAGGCCGAGGGTGACGAAGCCCATATGCGCCACGGAGGAGTAGGCGATCAGCTTCTTGATGTCGGTCTGCATCAGCGCGGTGAGCGAGGTGAAGATGATCGCGATCACCGACAGCGCGAAGACGAGCGGCGCGAAGGTGTGGCTCGCATCCGGCAGCATCGGCAGCGAGATCCGGATGAAGCCGTAGCCGCCCATCTTGAGCAGGATGCCGGCCAGGATCACCGAGCCGGCGGTGGGCGCCTCGACGTGCGCGTCGGGGAGCCAGGTGTGGACCGGCCACATCGGCATCTTCACCGCGAAGCTCGCGAAGAAGGCCAGCCACAGCCACCATTGCATGCCCACGGGGAAGCGGGTCTGGAGCAGGGTCGGGATGTCGGTCGTGCCGGCCTGCCAGTACATCGCCATGATGGCGAGCAGCATCAGCACCGAGCCGAGCAGCGTGTAGAGGAAGAACTTGAAGCTGGCGTAGATGCGCCGCTTGCCGCCCCAGATGCCGATGATCAGGAACATCGGGATCAGGCCGGCCTCGAAGAACAGGTAGAACAGCACCAGGTCGAGCGCCTGGAACACGCCGATCATCGTCGTCTCGAGCACGAGGAAGGCGATGAAGTACTCCTTCACCCGCGTCTCGATGGAATGCCACGAGGCGCCGATGCAGAACGGCATCAGGAACGTCGTCAGCAGCACCAGCGGCATCGAGAAGCCGTCGACGCCGAGCTTGAACCGGATCGTCTCGGCGAGCCAGGCATGGCTCTCGACCAGCTGGAAGCTAGCCGAGGTCGCGTCGTAGCGGTTCCAGGCCACCAGCGAGAGCAGGAAGGTGACGACCGTGGTGGCGAGCGCCGCCCAGCGGGCGTTCTTCGCCACCGCCTTCTCGTCGCCCGACAAGGTCAGGATGAAGGCCGCGCCGCAGAGCGGCACGATCAGCAGCCCGGAGAGGAGCCCTAAGCCGAACATCTAGCGATCCATCCCGTTCGTGAGGGCGGGTTGCGACGCGAGGCCCATCAGTGCCCCCCCGGCTTCGGCAGGCCGGCCATCAGGTACCAGCTCAGGATGCCCGCGACGCCGATCAGCATCACGAACGCGTAGTGGTAGACGTAGCCGGTCTGGAAGCGGACGACGCCGCGGGTCACGTCGACGACGCGGGCCGCGATCCCGTCCGGGCCGGCGCCGTCGATGGCGCGGCCGTCGACCTGCTTCCACAGGAACAGGCCGAAATCCTTGGCCGGGCGCACGAAGATCCGGTCGTAGAGCTCGTCGACGTACCACTTGTTGAGCAGGAACCGGTACAGCACCGGCTGCTGGGCGGCGAGCTCGGCCGGCAGCTTCGGCCGGCGGATGTACATCACGAAGGCCAGCACGAAGCCGAGCACCAGCATGATGAACGGGGCGTAGGAGACGAGCGCTGGCACGTGGTGGATGTCGTGCATGATGTGGTTGTCGGGGCCGTGCGCCAGCGCGTGGCCCCAGAACGCCTCCATGCCCTCGCCGATGAAGCGGTCCTTGAAGATCAGGCCGGCGAAGAGCGCGCCGAAGGCGAGCACGCCGAGCGGGATCGTCATCACCAGGGGCGATTCGTGCGGCGTGTGATCGCCGTGATGGCCGTGCCCGTGATGGTCGTCGGCGACGAGGTCGCTCCTGTGCGCCGGCTCGACGTCGTGGCCGCGATCGTCGTGGGCGACGCCCTCGGTATGGCCGGGCGCGCCGTCGGCCTCGTGGGCCGCGGAGGCGTGGGCGACGGCCGGCGCCGCGTGGTCGTCGTGGTGGGCATGCGCCCCCCAGCGGGCCGGCCCCTCGAAGGTGAGGAAGAACAGGCGCCAGGAGTAGAACGAGGTGAAGAACGCCGCGATCACGGTGGCGAGGAAGGCCAGGGTGTGCCCGGGACGCGTCGAGGCATAGGCCGCCTCGATGATCGCGTCCTTGGAATAGTAGCCGGCGGTGAAGGGGAAGCCGATGAGCGCGAGGGTGCCGATCGCCATCATCGCCGTGGTGAACGGGATGTAGCGGCGCAAGGACCCCATGTTCCGCATGTCCTGCTCGTGGTGCATCGCGTGGATGACCGAGCCGGCGCCGAGGAACAGCAGCGCCTTGAAGAAGGCGTGGGTGAACAGGTGGAAGATGCCGGCGGAATAGGCGCCGACGCCGAGCGCGACGAACATGTAGCCGAGCTGCGAGCAGGTCGAGTACGCGATCACCCGCTTGATGTCGTTCTGCACCAGGCCCACGGTGGCGGCGAAGAAGGCGGTGATGCCGCCGATGACCGTGACGAAGACCAGCGCGTCGGGCGCGAGCTCGAACAGCGGCGACAGGCGCGCCACCATGAAGACGCCGGCGGTGACCATGGTCGCGGCATGGATCAGGGCCGAGACCGGGGTCGGGCCTTCCATCGCGTCCGGCAGCCAGGTGTGGAGCAGGAACTGCGCCGACTTGCCCATCGCGCCCATGAACAGCAGCAGGCAGGTCAGGGTGAGCGCGTGCCAGTCCTGACCGAGGAAGTGGAAATGCGCGTCCTTGAGCTCGTTCACCCGCGGGAAGATGCCGTCGAAGGCGACCGAGCCGAACAGCACGAAGACCAGGAAGATGCCGAGCGAGAAGCCGAAATCGCCGACGCGGTTGACGATGAAGGCCTTCATCGCGGCCGCGTTCGCAGAGGGCTTCTCGTACCAGAACCCGATCAGCAGGTAGGAGGCGAGGCCGACGCCCTCCCAGCCGAAGAACATCTGCACGAGGTTGTCGGCCGTCACCAGCATCAGCATGGCGAAGGTGAAGAGCGACAGGTAGGCGAAGAAGCGCGGCCGGTGCGGATCCTCCTCCAAGTAGCCGACGGAGTAGAGGTGCACGAGCGTCGAGACGGTGGTGACGACGACGAGCATCACCCGGGTCAGCGTGTCGATGCGGAAGGCCCAGTCGACGGTGAGGTCGCCGGCCGTGAACCAGGTCGCGACCTGCACCCGCGTGGCGTGGTCGCCCTCGATGAACACGCCCCAGGACAGGAGCGCCGAGAAGGCGAGGCAGGCGGTGGTGACGTACTCGCAGACCCGCGCGCCGAGGAAGCGCCCGAACAGCCCGGCGATCAGGGCGCCGATGAGCGGGAAGAAGACGATCGCGTGATACATCGTGCGGTCCGGCCTCGCGGGGCAGCGGGTTTCTGGCGGAAGGACGTCGCGGGGGTCCCCGCTCAGCCCTTCATCATGCTGATGTCCTCGACCGCGATGGAGCCGCGGTTGCGGAAGAACACCACGAGGATGGCGAGCCCGATCGCGGCCTCGGCCGCGGCGACGGTCAGCACGAACAGGGCGAAGACCTGGCCGGTGATGTCGTTCAGGTAGGTCGAGAACGCGACGAAGTTGATGTTGACCGCGAGCAGGATCAGCTCGATCGACATCAGGATGACGATGACGTTCTTGCGGTTGATGAAGATCCCCAGCACGCCGAGCGTGAACAGGATCGCGGCGACCGTGAGGTAGTGGCTGAGGCCGATCATCGTGCTGTCTCCGCCCAAGTCTTCAGGATCGCCCAAGCCGTCCGAGCCGCGGCCATCAGACCTCGACGCCCTGGCGCGAGGGCACCTTCCGGGTCTCGACCGCGTCCCCTTGGGTCCGCGCGTTCTGCAGGGCGATGTTCTGCCGCTTGACGCCGGGGCGGTCGCGCAGGGTCAGCACGATGGCGCCGATCATCGCGACGAGCAGGATCAGGCCGGCGATCTGGAAGAAGTAGACGTATTCCGTGTACAGCACCCGGCCGAGGATCACCGTGTTGCTGGTGTGCTCGCCCGCCGCCACGTTGCCGAGCGGCGCCTGCACCAGGCCGGGATCGATCGTCCACGAGCCGACGACCAGCAGAAGCTCGATCAGGAACACCGCGCCGATCATCGCGCCGACCGGGAGATACTGCTGGAACCCCTGCCGGAGCTGGGCGAAATCCACGTCGAGCATCATCACGACGAACAGGAACAGCACCGCGACCGCGCCGACGTAGACCACGACCAGGATCATCGCCAGGAACTCGGCGCCCATCAGCACGAACAGGCCGGCCGCGTTGACGAAGGCCAGGATCAGGAACAGCACCGAGGCGATGGGATTGCGGGACGCGATCACCATGAAGCCCGAGGCGATGGTGAGGCCCGCGAACAGGTAGAAGAAGGCGGCGGCTGCGGTCATGCGCTTGTCGGGATCGGCCGCCGGAGCGGCCCCTTCTGCCTCATGAGAAAACGGTCCGCAAAAACGGTCCGGACCCGGCCGGCCGTCTATAGAACCCGCTCCCGCGCCGCACAACCCGCGGCGCCGGCGACGGGGCGGGGATGTCAGCGGTAGGGGGCGTCCATCGCGAGGTTTCGCGCGATCTCGCGCTCCCAGCGGTCGCCGTTCAGAAGAAGCTTCTCCTTGTCGTAGAGCAGCTCCTCGCGGGTCTCGACCGAGAACTCGAAGTTCGGCCCCTCGACGATGGCGTCGACCGGGCAGGCCTCCTGGCACATGCCGCAGTAGATGCACTTCACCATGTCGATGTCGTAGCGCGTGGTGCGGCGCGTGCCGTCGTTGCGGCGCGGGCCGGCCTCGATGGTGATCGCCTGCGCCGGGCAGATCGCCTCGCACAGCTTGCACGCGATGCAGCGCTCCTCCCCGTTCGGGTAGCGGCGAAGCGCGTGCTCGCCGCGGAAGCGCGGCCCGCGATGGCCCATCTCGAAGGGGTAGTTGATCGTCGCCTTCGGCTTGAAGAAATACTTCATCGCGAGGACGAACCCCGAGACGAACTCCTTCAGCAGAAGGCCCTTGGCGACCTGATCAAGCTTCATGCCGCGATCTCCGATTCCTGGGTGAGGCTCACGCGCGACGTCACTCATGCACCTGGAGCGAGGCCGGTCAGCTTGAGCACGAAGGCGACGACGACGACCGAGGCGAGCGAAAGGGGCAGGAAAACCTTCCAGCCCAGCCGCATGAGCTGGTCGTAGCGGTAGCGCGGCACCATGGCCTTCACCATGGCGATCATGAAGAACAGGAAGCTGGCCTTGAGCGCGAACCAGATCAGCCCCGGCACCCAGGTGAAGGGTGCGAACGGGATCGGCGAGAGCCAGCCCCCGAGGAACAGCACCGTGCCGAGCGCGCACATGGTCATGATCGCCACGTACTCGCCGAGCATGAACAGCAGGTACGGGGTCGAGGAGTACTCGACCATGTAGCCGGCGACGAGCTCCGATTCGGCCTCGGGCAGGTCGAAGGGCGGACGGTTGGTCTCGGCGAGCGCCGAGATGAAGAACACGACGAACATCGGGAACAGCCACAGCCAGTACCAGCCGAGGATGCCGAGCGAGGTGTCCTGCGCGATGACGATCTTCGACAGGTTGAGCGAGCCGGCGCAGAGCAGCACGCAGATGATCACGAAGCCGAGCGAGACCTCGTAGGAGATCATCTGCGCCGCCGAGCGCAGCGCACCGAGGAAGGCGTATTTCGAGTTCGAGGCCCAGCCGCCCATCAGGACGCCGTAGACGCCCAGCGACGAGATCGCGAAGATGTAGGTCATGCCGACGTTGAGGTCGGCCAGCGCCCAGCCCTCCGCGAGCGGGATCACGGCCCAGGCCGCGAGCGCCAGCGTCGCGAAGACCAGGGGCGCCAGCAGGAACAGCGCCTTGTTGGCGCCGGCGGGAATCACCGGCTCCTTCAGCACGAACTTCAAGAGGTCGGCGAAGGACTGGAACAGGCCGAACGGGCCGACCACGTTCGGCCCGCGTCGCAGCTGCACCGCCGCCCAGATCTTGCGGTCGGCAAGCAGCGCGTAGGCGATGAAGACGAGCAGGCAGGCGAGCAGCAGGAAGCTCTTTAACGCCAGCAGCAGCACGAGGCCCACGGTTTCCCAAGGTGTCATGGCGGCCCCTTACTCGGCGGCTTCGAGGGCGCGCCCGCGGGCGAGGCTCGAACATTCGGCGAGCACGCGCGAGGCGCGCGCGATCGGATTGGTGAGGTAGAAGTCGAGCACCGGCGAGGCGAAGGTCGCCTTCGCGACCTCGCCGCCGAGGCCGGCCAGGCGATCGACCGCCGCGACCGTGTCGCCCTGCTCGACGCTGCCGATGGCGGCCATGTGGGGGTGCTCGGCGTAGAGCGCCCGGCGCAGGGCCACCAGTGAATCGAACGGCAGGCGGTGGCCGAGCACGTCCGAGAGCGCGCGCAGGATGGCCCAGTCCTCGCGGGCGTCGCCCGGCGGGAAGCCGGCGCGGTTGGCCTGCTGAACCCGGCCCTCGAGGTTGACGTAGGTCGCGCTCTTCTCGGTGTAGGCGGCGCCCGGAAGCACCACGTCGGCGCGGGAGGCGCCGCGGTCGCCGTGGGTCCCCTGGTAGATCACGAAGGCGCCGGCCCCGACCGTGCACTCGTCGGCACCGAGGTTGAACACCACGTCGAGGGCGCCGGGCGCGATCATGCCGGCGAAGCCGAGCCCGCCCTCCCCCGGCACGAAGTCCAGATCCAGCGCCCCGACGCGGGCGGCCGCGGTGTGCAGAACGCCGAAGCCGTTCCACGCCGGCGTGACGGCGCCGACGTCCTTGGCGAGCGCGGCGGCGGCGGCGAGCACCGCCGGGTCGGCGAGCGCCGCGGCACCGACGATCACCAGCGGACGCTCGGCGCCCTTCAGGATCTCGAGGAAGCTGTGCTCGCCCTTGGCGAGCGCCGTCAGCGTGTCGGTGCCGGCCCCGAGATAGGTGTGGGGATAGGTGAGATCGGTGGCCTCGCCGATCAGGCCGACCGCGAGCGGCCCCATCCGCCAGCGCTTGCGGATGCGGACGTTGAGGAGCGACGCCTCGGTCCGCGGGTTGGCGCCGACGAGCAGGATCGCGTCCGCCGCCTCGATGCCGGGGATCGTCGGGTTGAACACGTAGGCGGCGCGGCCCCAGGCCGGATCGAGCCGCTCGCCGCCCTGGCGGCAATCGCGGTTTGCGACGCCGAGCGCGGTCATCAGGCTCTTGAGCGCGTAGGTCTCCTCGACCCCGGCGAGATCGCCGACCAGCGCGCCGATGCGCTTGGGATCGGTGCCCTTCACCTTGGCCGCGATCGCAGCGAAGGCCTCGCCCCAGGAGGCGGGGCGCAGGCGGCCGTTCTCGCGCAGGTACGGCCGGTCGAGGCGCTGGACGCGCAGGCCGTCGACGGGGTGGCGGGTCTTGTCGGAGATCCACTCCTCGTTGATGTCCTCGTTGACCCGAGGCTCGATCTGCATGACCTCGCGGCCGCGGGCGTCGACGCGGATCGCCGAGCCGACCGCGTCCATCACGTCGACCGATTCGGTCTTCGACAGCTCCCACGGGCGGATGTTGTAGCTCTGCGGCTTGGGCACGAGGGCGCCGACCGGGCAGAGGTCGGCGACGTTGCCCTGCAGCTCCGAGCCCATCGCCTCCTCGAGGTAGCTCGTGATCTCCATGTCCTCGCCGCGGCCGATCGCGCCGAGATCCGGCACGCCGGCGACCTCGGCGAGGAAGCGGACGCAGCGGGTGCAGTGGATGCAGCGGTTCATCGCGGTCCGCACCAGCGGGCCGATGTACTTCTCCTCGACCGCGCGCTTGTTCTCGCCGTAGCGGGTCGAGTCGACGCCGTAGGCCATCGCCTGGTCCTGCAGATCGCAATGGCCGCCCTGGTCGCAGATCGGGCAATCGAGCGGGTGGTTGATGAGGAGGAACTCCATCACCCCCTCGCGCGCCTTCTTCGTCGTTCCGGAGCGCGTGAGCACCTCCGGCGGCTCGCCGTTCGGGCCGGGCCGGCAATCCTTGACCGCGTAGGCGCAGGAGGCCACCGGCTTCGGCGCGCCCTTCAGCTCGACCAGGCACATCCGGCAATTGCCGGCGATCGAGAGCCGCTCGTGGAAGCAGAAGCGCGGGATCTCCGCGCCCGCCATCTCGCAGGCCTGCAGCAGGGTGAATTCGGCCGGAACATCGACCTCGATGCCGTCGACGAGGATTTTGGTCATGCGCGCTTCTCAGTGCGTCGTGTCGGCGAGATCGAGCCTGCGCTCGATCCGCTCGACCCGAAGTTCGAGACGGTCGATCCGGCGATGGACGCCCGCCAGATTCTCTTCGATGCGATGGAGGTACACGAGCATCGGGTTGTCGGGCTGGTCGGTCATCGGCTTCACTCCGCGGCCATCGGCACCGCATCGGAATGCGGGTTGGCGCTGTAGCGGTCGATCCGCTTCTCGATCTCGGGGCGGAAATGGCGGATCAGGCCCTGGATCGGCCAGGCCGCCGCGTCGCCGAGCGCGCAGATCGTGTGACCCTCGATCTGCTTGGTGACGTCGAGCAGCATGTCGATCTCGCGCTTCTGAGCGCGGCCTTCCGCCATGCGCAGCATCACCCGCCACATCCAGCCGGTGCCCTCGCGGCAGGGCGTGCACTGCCCGCAGGACTCGTGCTTGTAGAAGTACGCGATGCGGGCGATCGCCTGGACGATGTCGGTCGAGCGGTCGAGCACGATCACCGCCGCCGTGCCGAGGCCGGAGCCGAGGTTGCGCAGGGTGTCGAAGTCCATTTTTGCGTCGATGATCTGCTCGGCCGGCACCAGCGGCACCGAGGAGCCGCCGGGGATCGAGCACAGCAGGTTGTCCCAGCCGCCGCGCATGCCGCCGCAATGCTTGTCGACGAGCTCGCGGAAGGTGATCCCGAGCTCCTCCTCGACGTTGCACGGCTTGTTGACGTGGCCGGAGACGCAGAACAGCTTGGTGCCGGTGTTGTTCTTGCCGCCCAAGCCCGCGAACCACGCGCCGCCGCGGCGCAGGATCGTGCCGGCGACCGCGATCGACTCGACGTTGTTCACCGTCGTCGGGCAGCCGTAGAGGCCCATGTTGGCCGGGAACGGCGGCTTGAGGCGCGGCATCCCCTTCTTGCCCTCGAGGCTTTCCAGCAGCGCCGTCTCCTCGCCGCAGATGTAGGCCCCGGCGCCGTGGTGGACGTAGATGTCGAACGGGTAGCCGTGGACGTTGTCCTGCCCGACGAGCCGGGCGGCGTAGGCCTCGTCGACCGCCCGCTGCAGCGCGTGCTTCTCGGCGACGTACTCGCCGCGGATGTAGATGTAGCAGGCATGCGCCGCCATCGCGAACGAGGCCAGCATGCAGCCCTCGATCAGGAGGTGCGGATCGTGCCGCATGATCTCCCGGTCCTTGCAGGTGCCGGGCTCGGACTCGTCGGCGTTGACCACGAGGTAGTGCGGCCGCCCGTCCGACTTCTTGGGCATGAACGACCACTTGAGGCCGGTCGGGAAGCCTGCGCCGCCGCGGCCGCGCAGGCCCGAGGCCTTCATCTCGTCGATGATCCAGTCGCGGCCCATCTCGAGAAGGAATTTGGTGCCGTCCCACGCGCCGCGCTTCTGCGCGGCCTCGAGGCCCGGCGAGTGCAACCCGTACAGGTTGGTGAAGATGCGATCCTGATCGGCCAGCATGGCTTTGGCTTTCCGTGTCTCAGGTGGCCGGGTCGGTCTTGGACGGCGCCGCGTCGGGCTTCGATGGCTCCGCGGCGGGTGCGTCCCCGCTCGCGCCCGAGGCTTCCGGCTGCGGCGGCACCGCGTCGCGCGGCAGGTCGGACTGCGCGCCCGCCTCGGCGCCGGCGGGCTCGCCCTCGACGACGCGCTTGGCCGGCGAATCCAGGACGTCGGCGTCGGCCTTGTCGCCGGCCTTGGTCGGCGCATCGCCGTCCGCGGCGCGCTGGGCCGGGGCGTCGGCGGCCGGGCGCTCGACGGCGCGGCCGGCATCGGGCTTGGCGATCTTCGGCTCGCTCGCCGCGCGCGCCTCGGTCGAGGCGGCCTCGTCCTTGCCCCGGGCCTCCTCGCCCTCGGCCTTGCTCTTGTCCTCGAAGCGCTGGCGCCAGGCGCCGACGCGCGACCCGTCGAACAGCGTCGCGTCGGTCAGCGTCGCGGCGCCGCCCTGCGGCTCCGACGAGACGCGGCCGGTCTGCGAGCCGACCTTGACCGGACGGCCGGCGGCGAGGTCGTCCATCAGCCGGCCGAGGCTCTCGGGCGTCAGGTCCTCGTAGTAGTCCTGATTGATCTGCACCATCGGCGCATTGCAGCAGGCACCGAGGCACTCGACCTCCAGCCAGGAGAAGTTGCCGTCGGCGGACACGTGCCCCGGCGCGCCGAGGCGGGCGTGCAGCATGTCCTTCAGCTCGCGCGCGCCGCAGGAATCGCACGGCACCGTGCCGCAGAGCTGGATCCAGAACCGGCCCACCGGCTCCAGCGCGAACATCGTGTAGAAGGTCGCGACCTCGAGCACGCGGATGTGAGGCATGCCGAGCTCGTCGGCCACCGCCTCGATCGCGCGCCGCGGCAGCCAGCCGCCGTTCTGCTCCTGCGCCTTCCACAGCAGCGGGATCACGGCGGAGGCCTGGCGGCCCTCCGGGTACTTCTCGATCTGGCCCCTGGCCCAGTCCGCGTTCTCCGGCGTGAACGCGAAGCTCTCGGGCTGCTCGGCGGCGGGGGCGAGCCTGCGGTTCGACATATCAGTTCTGGCCCTTCCAGCTCACCGGTCCACCTCGCCGAAGACGATGTCGAGCGTGCCGAGCACGCAGGACACGTCGGCGAGCAGGTGCCCGCGGCACATCCAGTCCATCGCCTGGAGGTGGGCGAAGCCCGGAGCGCGAATCTTGCAGCGATACGGCTTGTTGGTGCCGTCGGAGACGAGGTAGACGCCGAACTCGCCCTTGGGCGCCTCGACCGCGGCGTAGACCTCGCCGGCGGGCACGTGGAACCCTTCCGTGTAGAGCTTGAAGTGGTGGATGAGCGCTTCCATCGAGCGCTTCATCTCCCGGCGCGGCGGCGGCGCGAACTTGCCGTCGATCGAGGCGATCGGCCCCTGCCCCGCCGGCTCGCGCAGCTTGACGCAGCATTGCCGCATGATCTTCACGGATTCCCGCATCTCCTCCATGCGGATCACCTGGCGATCGTAGGTGTCGCCGTTCTTCCCCACGGGGATGTCGAACTCCATCTCCTCGTAGCACTCGTAGGGCTGCGACTTGCGCAGGTCCCACGGGATGCCGGAGCCGCGCACCATCGGGCCGGAGAAGCCCCAGGCCATCGCCTCGTCCACCGAGACGATGCCGATGTCGACGTTGCGCTGCTTGAAGATGCGGTTGGACATGACGAGGTCGTCGAGGTCCTGCACCACCTGCAGGAACGGGTCGCAGAACGCCTCGATGTCGTCGATCAGCGCGGGCGGCAGGTCCTGGTGCACGCCGCCGGGACGGAAGTAGTTGGCGTGGAGCCGGGCGCCCGAGGCCCGCTCGTAGAAGATCATCAGCTTCTCGCGCTCCTCGAAGCCCCAGAGCGGGGGCGTCAGCGCGCCGACATCCATCGCCTGCGTCGTGACGTTCAGAAGGTGGGAGAGCAGCCGGCCGATCTCGCAGAACAGGGTGCGGATGAGCTGGGCCCGCCGCGGCACCTCGATGCCCGCGAGCTTCTCGATCGCCAGGCAGAAGGCATGCTCCTGGTTCATCGGCGAGACGTAGTCGAGCCGGTCGAAATACGGCGTGACCTGGAGGTAGGTCTTGTACTCGATCAGCTTCTCGGTGCCGCGATGGAGCAGGCCGATATGCGGATCGACGCGCTCGACTACCTCGCCGTCGAGCTCCAGCACGAGGCGCAGCACGCCGTGCGCCGCCGGATGCTGCGGCCCGAAATTGATCGCGAAGTTGCGGATGTTATGCTCGGTCATGCCTGAACTCCGGCGCTGCCGAAGGGCGAATAGCGAATAGCCAATAGCGAATAGGGGTTCGTCGTCATGATTGAGGCCCTACCTGCCGTCCGGCGATTTCTGAAGGGAGCGGATCAGCGCACGCACCATTTTGCCGAGGTCGTCGCAGCGCGCGAGCAGACCGGCGGCGGATGGCGCCTTCATGTGACCGACGCGGCTCGAGAGAATCACGTGGGTCTCGAGTTCCTTCAGCGAACCCTGTGCCACGCGCAGGAACTGGACGAACGCCCCCGGGGTCTCGCGGCCATGCCCTTCGGCGATGTTGGCCGCGATGGATGCGGCAGCGCGACGGATCTGTGACGTCAGGCCGAACGTCTCCTCACGCGGGAACGACCGCGTCTCACCGTAGCATGCTTCAGCCAGCGTCATTGCGTCCTGCCAAACCTTCAGATCCCGATAGGAGTTGATCGTCGCACGGTCCACGACCCACCCCCTATTCGCCACTCCCTATTCGCTATTCGCGCTCAAGCCGTCTTTTTCTCGTCGCCGGGAAGCACGTATTCGGTGCCCTCCCACGGCGACAGGAAGTCGAAGTTCCGGAATTCCTGCGTCAGCTTTACCGGCTCGTAGACCACCCGCGCCTCATCCTGGTCGTAGCGGACCTCGACGAAGCCGGTGAGCGGGAAGTCCTTGCGCAGGGGGTGGCCCTCGAAGCCGTAATCGGTGAGCAGCCGGCGCAGGTCCGGGTGGCCCGAGAACAGGATGCCGTAGAGGTCGTAGGTCTCGCGCTCGTACCAGTTGGCCGCCGGGAACACCTCGATCACGGAAGGGACCGGCGTGACCTCGTCGGTGCGCACCTTGACCCGGATGCGGCAATTGTGACGCAGGCTGAGCAGGTGGTAGACCACGTCGAAGCGCTCGGCGCGGCTCGGATAGTCGGCGCCGCAGATGTCGATGAAGTTCCGGAAGGCGCAGGCCGGATCGTCGCGCAGGAACGTCAGCGCGAAGACGATGTCCGAGGCCTGGACGATCAGCGTCAGCTCGCCGAGCGCGATGGTGCGCTCGACCACCGCCGGGCCGAGCGCACCGGCGACGTGGTCCGACAGCGCCTGCAGCGCCGCGTCGCCGGAGACCGGCTGGGTGTGGGCGAGGATCGAGATGCCGTTGGTCATCGCGTCACCTCAGCGCTCGATCGTGCCGGTGCGGCGGATCTTCTTCTGCAGGAGCAGCACGCCGTAGAGCAGCGCTTCCGCCGTCGGCGGGCAGCCCGGAACGTAGATGTCGACCGGCACGACCCGGTCGCAGCCGCGCACCACCGAATACGAATAGTGGTAGTAGCCGCCGCCGTTGGCGCAGGACCCCATCGAGATCACGTAGCGCGGCTCCGGCATCTGGTCGTAGACCTTGCGCAGCGCCGGGGCCATCTTGTTTGTCAGCGTGCCGGCGACGATCATCACGTCGGACTGGCGGGGCGAACCGCGCGGGGCGAAGCCGAAGCGCTCGCAATCGTAGCGCGGCATCGACATCTGCATCATCTCGACGGCGCAGCAGGCCAGCCCGAACGTCATCCACATCAGCGAGCCGGTGCGGGCCCAGTTGATCAGGTCGTCGGTGGAGGTGATCAGGAACCCGCGGTCGGCGAGCTCGGCGCTGATCGTCAGAAAGGTCGGGTCGTCCGCGCCGATCGGACGTCCGGTGTTCGGGTCGACGAGCCCCTTGGCCTGCGGCGCGATCGCCGGGGCGCGGGACAGTTCGGGAGTGAAGGCCATGGATGCCTCAGGAGCGGACGGGCGGGGCGACGACGCGGGCTAATCCCATTCGAGGGCGCCCTTGCGCCACTCGTAGACGAAGCCGACGGTGAGGACCCCGAGGAAGGCCATCATCGACCACATGCCGAACCAGCCGAGATCCCCGAACGTGATGGCCCAGGGGAACAGGAAGGCGACTTCGAGGTCGAAGATGATGAACAGGATGGCGACGAGGTAGAACCGCACGTCGAACTTCATGCGGGCGTCGTCGAAGGCGTTGAAGCCGCACTCGTAGGCCGAGAGCTTTTCCGGATCCGGGCTCGAATAGGCCACCAGGAACGGGGCCACCAGGAGAGCCGCCGCGATGAACAGCGATACGCCGAGGAACACGATGAGCGGCAGGTAATCCGCCAGGAGACCGGTCATGCGACACCTCTCACGCGCTGGACTGCGCCGCCCTGAGTTTCACCGAACGGCGATATGGAATTGCTCCAATGCCAGAGTGCGCGCGGGCCGAGGCTTAGTCGAGCCGACCCGGTGAAACAAGCCGTTTGCGCGTCGCACAATCGCGGCTTGAGACAGACAGGTGGCGCTGTGTCAGGCCTTCGCCAACACGGCAGATCGGCGCAGGCCCGGCAAGGTCCGAGCCGGCCCGGCGGCACCGGGATCGGGCCATGCGGACAATCGCGCTCCGCGTGGCAAGCTCGCGCTTGACACTCCCTGCCCCCCCACATAAACCCCCGCTCGTCGCCGAGGCCCACCGGGCCTTCGAGCGGATGCGCCGTGCGGGCGTAGCTCAGTTGGTTAGAGTGCCGGCCTGTCACGCCGGAGGTCGCGGGTTCGAGTCCCGTCGCCCGCGCCACGTTTCCTCCCTCCCCATCCAGACCGAATCAGCCCTCCGGCTTCGTGCCGTCGAGGGCTTTCCGCGTTCGGCTCTAGCCCGGCAGAACGAGGGTCGCGCGCAGGCCGCCGAGGCCGGACCGGTCGAGCGTCAGGCCGCCGCCGTAGAGCTCGGCCAGCTCCAGGGTGATCGACAGGCCGAAGCCGTTGCCCGGCACGCTCTCGTCGAGCCGCTGCCCGCGGCGCAGGACGGACGCCGCCTCGGCCGGATCGAGGCCCGGCCCGTCGTCCTCGACGCGAATCGCCACCGCCCCCTCGGCCGGGGCCGCCGAGACGCGGACCTCGCCGCGGCACCACTGGCAAGCGTTGTCCATCAGGTTCCCGAGCATCTCGTCGAGGTCCTGCGCCTCGCATCCCACGGCCAACCCCTCGGCGAGGTTTGCCTGGATCCGCACGCCCTTGGCCGCATGCAGCCGCCCCAGCGTCGCGGCGAGGTCCCCGACAGGGCTCGCGAGGTCGATCCGGCCGCGGGCCGTGCCTTCCAGCGCCGCGGCGCGCGCCCGGCGCAGGTGGTGGCGGACCTGCCGGTCCATCGAGCCGACGAGGTCGCTCAAGGTGCCGTCGGCGTCGCGGGCCGGGTCGGCGAGCGCCAGGGTCAGGGTGGCGAGCGGCGTCTTGAGGCCGTGGGCGAGGTTCGCGACATGGGTGCGGGCCCGATCGAGGTTGGCCGCGTTCTGGTCCAGCAGCGCGTTGAGCTCGGCGACCAGCGGCCGGATCTCCGTCGGCTGCGCCACCGGCACCCGCTCGCGCCGCCCGGCACGCACCTCGGCAAGGTCCGCGCGCAGGCGCTGCAGCGGCGCGAGGCCGAGGCGCACCTGCGCCAGCACCCCGCCGATCAGGCAGAGGCCGAGCACCGCGAGCGCCAGCGCCAGCGTGGTCAGGGCCTCGCGCAGCGGCCCGCGCAACGCCGCGGCGGGCGCGGAGGCGGCGATCACGGTCGGCGCGCCGCCGTCCTCCGCCGGCAGCGTCAGGACGCGCAGGATCAGGCCGCGCCCGTTCGCATCGGTCGCGTCGGCGGGCTGCGGCCGCTCCGACCCGTCGTCGGGACGGGGGCCGGCCGGCACGGGCAGCACGTCGCTGCCGAGCGAGGCGGAGCGCAGGCGCGTCCCGCCGCGCCGCACCTGCCAGGCCCAGCCCGAGCCCGCGCGGTCGAAGGGCGGCGCGTCGAAGTCGCGGGCGAGGCGCGGACCGTCGGGGCCCTGCTCCAGCCCGGAGCGGATCGCCACGATCTGCGCGTCGAGCCGGCCGTCGATCTGCCCCCGCACGAAACGGTGGAGGATGAAGCCGATCGCGATGCCCGCCACGACCAGCGCGACGGTGACGAGGACGAAGGCGGCCGCGAGCAGGCGGCGCGCCAGCGAGCCCGTGCGCGGTGCGCCTACTAGCCGGGATTCGTGCGCCATCAGGCGGCGTCCGCGTGCAGGCGCCAGCCGTGGCCGCGCACCGCCTCGATCTGGGCCGGGGCGATCTTGCGGCGCAGGCGGGTGATGATGACCTCGACCGAGTTCGAGTCGACGTCGGCGTCGCCGTCGTAGACCCGCTCGATCAGTTGCAGGCGGGGCACCACCGCGTCCTTGCGCAGCATCAGGCAGGACAGCACCCGCCATTCGAGCCCGGTGAGCTTCAGGGGCAGGCCGTCGCGCTCGAAGGCGCCCAGCCCGGGGTCGAAGCTCAGCGGCCCGCAGACGAGCCGGCTCGCGCCGCTGGCCTGGGCGCGGCGCACCAGCGCCCGCAGGCGGATCACCAGCTCCTCGGTGCGGAACGGCTTGACGAGATAGTCGTCGGCGCCGGCCTTGAAGCCCGCGACCTTGTCGCTCCAGCCGTCGCGGGCGGTGAGGATCAGCACCGGGAGCGTGCGCCCCGCGGCGCGCCACGCCTGCAGCACCGAGACGCCGTCGCGCTTGGGCAGGCCGAGGTCGAGCACCACCGCGTCGTAATCCTCGGTCTCGCCGAGATGCTGCGCGTCCTCGCCGTCGCGCGCGTGGTCGAGGGCGAAGCTTTCCGCGCGCAGGGCCTTCGCGATCTCGGCGCCGAGCGCGGCATCGTCCTCGACCAACAGGACTTTCATGGTTCTCGGCACCTTCGGGAAACGGGCGTCGGGGGTTAGGCCGGCCGGTTTAACCGGGGCTGAACCGCGCGGTTCAGGGTGGATTGGCGGGCCTCTCCTAGAACGCCGTCAACCCGAAAGGGCCCACCCGAACAGGACACGTTTCATCATGAGCAACGAACAGGTCATCGACGGCACCGCCACCGAGGTTCGCCAGGCCGCCGCCGAGGGAGCCGCATCGAAACCCGCACGCCGCCTGCCCCGCCGCACCCTCGTCGTCGGGGCGATCGCCGCGCCGCTGGCGCTCGGCGCCGTCGGCCTCTCCCTGGCGCAGAACGGCGCGCCCTCGACCACGCCGATCGCCCCGGTGGCGATCTCGGCGCTGGTGCCGTCGGGCGGCATCGCCGCCAAGGGCGAGGTCGCCGAGATCTTCGGCAACAAGTTCGTGCTGCAGGACGGCACCGGGCGGGCGCTGGTCGAGACCGGGCGCCAGGGCGAAGACGGCAAGCTCGTCGCCAAGGGCGAGACCGTCACCGTGCAGGGGCGCTTCGAGAACGGGTTCCTGCACGCGGCGGCGCTGACCCACGGCGACGGCAACCGCGTGCTGCTCGGCCCGGCCGGCGGCCCGCCCCCCGGCACCCTCGACTGGGCGAAGGACAAGGTCGGGCTCGGGCCCAACCCCGACGTGCCGGCGCTGACCGCCTCGGTGCAGGCGGCCGGCTACTCGGACGTCCGCGTCACCGGCCGCGGCCCGCGCCACCTCGAGGTCGCCGCCAAGGGCCAGGACGGGCGCGAGCGCCAGCTCCATGTCGGCTTCGACGGTCAGATCCGCGAGAAGCGCGTGTTCTGAGGTCGTCGGCCGCGCCGCCGATCCGGCGGCGCGGCACGATACTCGCCTCGACGGGCCCGGCGCGATGCAACCGATCCCGCCCTGCCGCGTCTTGGCGAGAGATGGACCGCACGCGAGACCCCCGCAAGGAGCCCGCCCCAGATGGAACCGATGAAGCCGATGGAACCGATGAAGCCCATGGAACCCATGAAGCCGATGAAGGGCATGGAGCCCTGGTGGCCGGAGGACCTCGGCCAGCCCTCGACCAGCGGGGCGCAGAACGGGATGAAGTACGCCTTCTTCCCCGAGAAGCACCGCCTGCTGATCGAGCAGGACGGCAAGACCACGACCTACGACAGCGGCGACCACAAGATCGGCGGCGTCTCGCAGCAGGACGGCGGATCCAAGTCGCTGACCTTCACCAGCCAGAACGGCGACGTCGACCTCGGCTCGCTGAAGAAGGTCGATTGATCGCGGGCGGGCGGGCTTCGGCCCGCCCGCGTGGACAGCCCGGCGCCGGGCCTCTATGCGCTCGGCCCACATGAACGTGCGCTTCACAGAGAGAACCGCGCCGGGCGCCTTTCCCTGCCCCCCTGCTCCGCAGGGTACCCTTCCCCGCAAAGGGGAGAGGGAGAGGTGCATTCTGCCGATCCCGAGGACACCCCCTTGCGCACGCTGATCGATCTCGTGCGCGCGATGCGGGCCCGCGACCGGCGCCGGCTCGCGCTGATCGCCCTGGGGCTGGCCGGCGCAGGGCTGCTCGAGGTGGTCGGCGTCGCCTCGGTGATCCCGTTCCTGACGCTGGTCGGCGATCCCGCGGCCGCCACCCGCCTGCCCTACCTCGCGCAGATCCGCGACACGCTCGGGCTGTCGGACGACCGCAGCTTCCTGATCGCGGCCGGGATGGCGGCGCTGCTCGCGATCCTCGTGACCGCGGTGGTCAACGCCGCGCTGACCTACGCGCAGCTCTTGTTCACCCATCTCACCGGCTACGGCTTCGCCCGGCGGCTGCTGTTCCGCTACCTCGCCCGCGAAAAGCTGTTCTTCACCCAGGGCAACAGCGCGGAGCTTGCCAAGAACGTGCTCTCGGAGACCGACCGCCTGGTCGTCGGCGTGCTGACGCCGGCCACCGTCGTCGCCTCCCGCGCGATCTCGGCCCTCGCGGTGATCGGCTTCCTGCTGGTCTACGCGCCGCGCCTGGCGCTGATCCTCGGCGGCGGCTTCGGCGGGCTCTACGTCGGCATCTACCTGGTGATGCGCGCGCGCCTCGCCTCGCTCGGCGCCCGCTCGGTCGCTGACAACGCGCAGCGCTACCGCGTGGTGCAGGAGACCCTGGGCGCGCTCACCGAACTCAAGCTCTACGGCCGGGCGGACGCCTTCGCCGGCAAATTCGACGCCCCCGCCCGCGCCTATGCCAAGGCCACCGCCGAGAGCCTGCTGACGGGGCAGGTGCCGCGCTTCGTCATCGAGGCCCTGGCCTTCGGCGGCGTCATCGTGGTGGTGCTGTTCGCCCTCGCCCAGGGGCTCGACACCGCCGGCATCCTGCCGCTGCTCGGGCTGTTCGCCTTCGCCGGATACCGGATGCTGCCGGCCTTCCAGAACATCTTCAACTCGCTGGCTCTGCTGCGCTTCTACCTGCCGGCGGTGCGGGTGATCGTCGACGACCTCGACGGCGAGGCCGAGAGTTCGCCGCGGACCGACGCACGGCTGCCGTTCCGCGACGCGATCCGCCTGGAGCGGGTCGGCTTCGCCTACGCGCCCGGGCGGGCGGCGCTCGCGGACGTGAGCCTGACGATCCGCGCCAACACCACCGTCGGCCTCGTCGGGCGCACCGGCTCGGGCAAGTCGACCCTGGTCGGCCTGATGCTCGGCATCCTGACGCCGGATGCCGGCCGCATCACCGTCGACGGCACGCCTTTGGATTCACAGGCCCTGCCGGCCTGGCAGAACCGGATCGGCTACGTCCCGCAGGACGTGTTCCTCGTGGACGGGACGGTGGCCGAGAACATCGCGCTGGGCCTCGAGCCGGTCGACCGCGCGGCGGTGGAGCGGGCGGCGCGGCTCGCCGGCGCGCACGACTTCGTCGCCGCCCTGCCCGAGGGCTACGACGCCCGCGTCGGCGAGCGCGGCGCGCGCCTCTCCGGCGGCCAGCGCCAGCGCATCGGCATCGCCCGCGCGCTCTACCACGACCCCGACGTGATCGTGTTCGACGAGGCGACCTCGGCGCTGGACGGCGAGACCGAGGGCGCGGTGATGGCCGCGCTCGACGCGCTCGCCGGCCAGCGCACGCTGATCATGATCGCCCACCGCCTCACCAGCCTGGAAGCCGCCGACACGGTCCACGTGCTCGACGGCGGCCGCCTCGTGGCGTCGGGCCCGCTTCACGCGGTGACGCAGCATGTCGGGGCGGCCGCGTGAGCCGGGCGCCGACGAACCCACCCCGATCCGGAGCCGATGCCCCATGCCCGATCCGATCCACCTGAAGGCCGCCGACGGCACCACCGCGACCCTGACGCTCGCCGGCGCCGAGCCGGTGTCGTGGCGGGTGGGCGGCACCGAATACCTCTGGAGCGGCGATCCCGAGCACTGGAACCGGCACGCGCCCTGGCTCTTCCCGGTGGTCGGCGCCTCCGCCGGCGGGATGGTGCGGGTCGACGGCCGGACCTATCCGATGGCGCAGCACGGCTTCGCCCGCGACCTGCCCTTCGCGGTGGTGGAGCGGACGGACGAGGCCGTCACCCTGCGCCTGACCGAAACGGCCGAGACGCTGGCGCACTATCCCTTCCGCTTCCGCCTCGACATCACCGCGCGGGTGCGCCCCGCCGGGCTCGACTTCGCCATCGCGGTCCACAATCCGGGCGAGACCGCCCTGCCCTACGGGCTCGGCTTCCACCCGGCCTTCCCCTGGCCGTTCGCGGGCGGGACGCGCGCGGCCGGCGGCGGCTACGCGGTCGCGTTCGAGCGGGCCGAGCGCGCCAGCGTCCCCGAGGTCGGCCCCGGCGGCCTGCTGCTGCGCGAGGAGCGCCCGATCCGCCTCAAGGGCAACGTCCTGCCCCTCGATCCGGCGCTCTTCACCGAGGCGCTGGTGTTCCGCGACGCGCTGAGCCGCGCTTCGGCGAGCGCCGCCGTCCGCGGGCCGACGGCGAAGACCGGGATTCCGCGCAGGGTGGCCGCCTCGGTCGTCGCGAGC